>VAXB01000171.1:6296-6810 GCA_005883995.1 Actinomycetota bacterium | reverse complement strand
AACCGGTACTCGTCGAATTCGACGATGTAGTCGTCGCCCGACACGTAGTTGGCCTCCGTCACCGGACCGAGGATACCCTCCGTCCGTGACCACACGGTACGTCGCAGCGTCGGTCGCCGTGACCGTGATTGTCGTGCTCGCGGTGTGGCTGACGAGCCTCTCGTTCCAGCGTGCGATCCTGCTCGCGCCGGTGCTCGTGATCGGTGTCGCGGCCGTCGCCGGCCTGTTCGTCTTCTGGGGGCGCGTCGGCTGGGATTCGCTGCAGCGGGCTCAGCGGCCGCGCCTCGTCCTCGCCGCTGCGGCGGTCATCGTCGCCGTGCTCGTCGTAATGAGCGTGCTCGGCGTCAACCTCCCGCACGAGTAGAAGCGACCAACGTCGAGAGCGCGTCCGCGAGCGCGTCAAGGTCGCGGTCGTCGTTGTACCCCTGAAACGACGCGCGGATCGTTCCCGTCTCCCAGGTGGGGATCTCGATCCGATGTTCTGCGTAGAGACGCTCCCGGAGATCGGGAGGGG
>VAXB01000171.1:0-6218 GCA_005883995.1 Actinomycetota bacterium | reverse complement strand
AACGCCGCGGGATCGCGCGTCCCCTGTTTCTCGTGGCGTGCGAGGAAGGTCGCCTCGCCTTCGTAGCCCCAGCTGATCACGAGCGGCGCGATCGTCGCCTGGAGGTCGCGCCGGACGTAGAGAAAGCCGGCGCCTTTGGGCGCGCACAGCCACTTGTGGCAGTTGCCGGCGTAGTAGTCGACGTCGAGCGCGCGCAGGTCGAGCGGAATATGTCCCGGGACGTGCGCTCCGTCGATCACGGTCGTGATCCCGCGCTCGCGTGCGCGGGCGCACAGCTCTTCGATCGGAAGCTGCACCGCCGTCTCCGACGTCACGTGGCTGAGAAAAAGGACGCGGGTGCGCTCGCTCACGCCGTTCCAGATCTCGTCGACCGCGTCGCGCAGCGGGAGCGTCACCGGCATCCGGACGTAGCGCGCCCACGCGCGGCCGCAGACGTGCGTCCACGCGAGGTCGAGCGCGCCGTACTCGAGCGATGTCGAGAGCACTTCGTCGCCTGGCTGAAACGCGACGGCGCGCGCCGCGAGGTTCACGCCCGCGGTCGCGTTCTGGACGAACACGAGGTCGTCGGGATCAGCGTTCACGTACTCGCCGAACGCCGCTCGCGCCTCGGCGAGCAGCGTGTCGAGTCGGCGCCCGAGGAATTCGACCGGGCGGCGCTCGAGCTCGAGCTGCCATTCCTGGTACCGCTCGAACACCGGCCGCGGGCACGCGCCGTACGAGCCGTGGTTGAGGAAGACGACGTCCGGATCGAGCAGGAACTCGTGACGAAGCTGCGCCGGGTCCGTCACGAGGGCCGAGTAAAGCAGCAGCAACCAGCGGACGCGGTGCACGCCTCCGTCCGACCGCCTCCGTACGGTGATTCGGCGATGCAACAGGGCACTTGGACGATCGGTCCGTGCCCGCACCGGGAGTCGAGTGTCCTCGCCCAGAGGCTCGGCATCAGCGAGATCACGGCCAGCGTGCTCGTCCGGCGCGGTTACGGCGATCCGGAGGAGGCGAAGGCCTTTCTCGACGGCGAGCAGCCGTTGCACCACCCCTTCCTCCTCGGCGACATGGCGGTTGCGGTCGAGCGCATCCGTGCGGCGATCGCCGACGGCCGCCGCATCTGCGTCCACGGCGACTACGACGCCGACGGGATCTGCGCCACGGCGCTCGCCGTCCTCGTGCTTCGCGAAGCCGGCGCGGACGTCGAATGGCACCTTCCGTCGCGCTTCGAGGAGGGCTACGGCGTGTCCGCTGCCACGCTCGAGCGGCTGGCCGACGAGGGCTGCGGCCTCGTCCTCACCGTTGATTGCGGCATCACCGCCGTCGGCGAAGTCGCCGACGCGCGTGCGCGCGGTCTCGAGGTGATCGTCACCGACCACCATCGGCCCGGCGACGAGCTGCCGGACTGCCCGATCGTCGCGACCAGGCCCTCGACATACCCATTTCCGGACCTGTGCGGCACCGGCGTCGTCTACAAACTCGGGCAGGCGCTGCTCGGCGAGGACTCGGAGCAGCTTCGCCGGCACCTCGATCTGGTCGGCGTCGCAACGATCGCCGACGTCGTTCCGCTCGTCGGGGAGAATCGCTCGCTCGCGATCGCGGGACTGAGGACGTTGGCGCGGACGCAGAAGCCCGGGCTGCAGGCTCTCCTGAAGGTCGCGCACGTCGACCCGGCTGCCGTCGATGCAGGTGCGGTCGGGTTCCGACTCGCCCCGCGGATCAACGCAGCGGGTCGTCTCGGTCATCCGGGCGCTGCGCTCGAATTGCTGCTGACGGACGACCGTGCGGAGGCGCGAGCGCTCGCCGATCGGCTCGAAGAGCTCAATCGGGATCGACAGGCGGTGGAGGAACGCATCCTGCGCGCCGCGGTCCAGCAGGTCGACGAATGGCCGGAGGCGAAGCGCCGCCGTCGCGCGTACGTGATCTCTGGCGAGGACTGGCACGAGGGCGTGATCGGGATCGTGGCGTCGCGGCTCGTGGAGCGCTATCACCGGCCGGTCGTCCTGATCGCCGGCACCGAGGGCCTCTGGAAGGGATCCGGCCGGTCGATCCCGTCGTTCGACCTCCACGCTGCGCTCGGGGCATGCTCGACGTTGCTCGAGCGCTTCGGCGGCCATCGTGCGGCTGCCGGCCTGTCGATCCTCCCCGAGTCCGTCGATGCGTTCGCCGACGCGTTCGCCGACCAGGCGGAAGGGCTGTTGACCGAAGACGATCTCGCGCCGTCGACCGCCGTCGACGCGGTGCTGCCACGCGGGACGCGCTTGACGCTCGACCTTTGCGCGGAGCTTCGCCGGCTCGCACCGTTCGGCCTCGGCAATCCGCAGGTGACGCTGCTGGCACCGGCCTGCGAGGTCGGAGATCTGACGACGGTTGGCGAAGGGAAACACCTGCGGTTCCGCGTGCGGCGCGAGGGCCTCGACGCCGGTAGTGCGATCGCGTTCGGTCAAGGCGGGCAATTCGACCGCCTTCGGCGGATCGGGAGGTACGACGTCGCGTTCCGGCTCGAGGAGAACCACTGGAACGGGACGATTGCTCCCCAGCTGGTCGTGCGGCGCGTCTTCGACGCGAACGACCGCTTCGAGGAGCTGTACGGGTGGCTGCGCGACCAGTGGGCAGCCGCGCGCCGTGATGCGACGGCGCAGCAGGTTTTCGACGAGCTGGAGGTCGAAGCCGGTGGGGCGCGGCGCCACCCGCTCGAATCGCCGACGTTCCGGTCGCTCCTCGACGAGCCGGAGCAGCTGCGCGTCGCGGCCTGATCCGCGTCGCGGTGCACGACGACTGGCCCGCGATACTCGAGGTCCACCGGCGCGCATTCGTCGACGAGGACATACCGCGGCTCGTCGAAGGGCTCCGCTCGGGCGGTTACGACGTCCCGTCGTTGTCGTTTGTTGCGGAGGTCGGCGGCAGCGTTGTCGGCAACGTCATGCACAGTTGGGTGACTGTCGAGGGAACCGACCGTCGCGTGCTGCAGCTGAGCCCGCTGGGCGTGCTCCCCGAGCATCAGCGCCAGGGTCACGGGTCGAACCTGGTGCGCGCCGCGCTCGAAGGGGTTCGGACATTCGGCGAGCCGCTCGTGCTCGTCGAGGGCAATCCTGCGTACTACGGACGCTTCGGGTTCGTTCGAGCGGACGAGCTCGGTCTGCGCCCGCCGCCCCCGTCGCCCGGCTGGGCGTTCCAGGTCGCCGTCCTCGACGAGTCGGTGTCGCTGCCGACAGGGCAGGTCGCCTACTCGCCGCCGTTTCGCGACCTTTAGCTAGCGCGAACCGCCGACGGACGCGCGGGCGACTCGTCGAGCGGGTGTCCGTGCGCCGGCGAGGTCCTCGAGCGCGAGCAGCAGTCGCGCCGCACGCCGCGCCGCCTTCCGCTCTCGTCTCCGTTGAACCCACGCCATGGCTGAACTCCTTTCACCATCGGAACGGCGTCTCCTCTCCTTGAGTTCCGGCGTCGCCAGGAAGGGGGAGGGCCCCCGCGTACAATGTGCCTATGGCAGTGGTCGAGCTTCATGAGCGTCATCAGGAGCTGATCGACGAGCTGCTCGCGGACGTGGCGGCCTACAACCCGGAGGTCGACCGCGATCTGATCGCCCGGGCGTTCCGGTACGCCGCGCGCGCACACGAGGGGCAGCAGCGGCGGTCGGGCGAGGAGTTCGTCCTCCACCCGTGGGGGGCGGCGAAGATCTGCGCCCAGCTCCGCCTGGACGACGAGACGATCGCGGCGGCCCTGCTCCACGATGTCGTGGAGGACACCGAGGCCGAGATCGACGATGTCCGCGACGAGTTCGGCGACGAGGTCGCGAAGCTCGTCGAGGGCGTGACGAAGCTGACGCGCGTCCACTTCCAGTCGCGCGAGCAGGCCGAGGCGGAGAATTACCGCAAGCTGATCATCGCGATGGCCGAGGACGCGCGCGTGATCCTGATCAAGCTCGCCGACCGCCTGCACAACCTGCGCGAGATCGAGTACCTCGGCAAGCAGAAGCAGATGCAGAAGTCGAAGGAGACGCTCGAGGTCTACGCACCGCTCGCGCACCGGCTCGGCATCCACGCGCTGAAGTGGGAGCTCGAGGACCTCGCGTTCCAGACGCTGCACCCGCGCAAGTACGACGAGATCAAGGCGATGGTCGCCGAACGGCGCGCGAACCGCGAGGAGCACGTTGCCGAGGCGGCGCGGATCTTGAAGCTCGAGCTCGACAAGGTCGACATCCCCGCCGAGATCTCGTCGCGCGCGAAGCACTTCTACTCGATCTACGACAAGATGGCCAAGAAGGGTCGCGAGTTCAACGAGATCTACGACCTGACCGCGATGCGCGTGACCGTCGAGCGCTCCGGTGACGAAGGGACGCGCGACTGCTACGGCGCGCTGGGGCTGATCCATTCGTTGTGGAAGCCGATGCCGGGCCGGTTCAAGGACTTCATCGCGATGCCGAAGTTCAACGGCTATCGCTCGCTGCACACGACCGTGATCGGCCCGGAGGGCAGGCCGCTCGAGATCCAGGTCCGCACGCGCGAGATGCATCGCGAAGCCGAGCTCGGAATCGCCGCGCACTGGATGTACAAGCGGCCCGGCGGCCGCAAGAGCGACGCGGACTGGCTCGCGTGGATGCAGCAGTTGATGGACCTCCAGGCCGAGGAGTCGGATCCACGCGAGTTCATGAAGTCGTTCCGGATGGACGTCTTCGACGAAGAGGTCTACGTGTTCACGCCGAAGGGCGAGGTGAAGACGCTGCCCGCCGGCGCGACGCCGATCGACTTCGCGTACGCCGTGCACACCGACGTCGGTCACCGCACCGTCGGCGCGAAGGTGAACGGGCGCATCGTCCCGCTCCACTACAGGCTGAAGAACGGCGACTTCGTCGAGATCCTGACGTCGAAGGCCGGACGTGGGCCGTCGCGCGACTGGATGACGCTCGCAGCGTCGTCGAAGGCACGCAACAAGATCAGGCAGTGGTTCTCGCGCGAGACGCGGGAGGATACCGAGCAGAAGGGACGGGAAGCGCTCGAGAACGCCCTGAAGGCGGCGAAGCTGCCGTACCGGAAGCTCGCCGGCTCCGCCGTGCTCGCACAGGTGATCCGAGAGATGAACTTCAAGAAGGCGGAGGACTTCTACCTCGCGCTCGGCGGGGGGAAGGTCACTGCGAAGCAGGTCGTGGACAAGGTGCTGCAGCGACTGAAGACCGAGGAGGTCGCGCAGGAGGAGGCCGTACCGCTGAAAGCGCCGCGCGCGCGGCACGCCGTCGGAAGCGAGAACTACGGCATCGTCGTCCACGGGGTCGAGGACGTCCTCGTTCGCCTGGCGAAGTGCTGCACGCCGGTCCCCGGCGACGAGATCGTCGGCTACATCTCGCTCGGCAAGGGGATCACGATCCACCGCGAGGACTGCCCGAACGTGCGCGCGCTCGCGCGCAACCCGGAGCGGTTCACGCCCGTCAGTTGGGACGGCGGCGCATCACAGTCGTTCCGCGTCCAGATCGCGGTCGATTCGTGGGACCGGCCGCGGCTCCTCGAGGACGTCGCGCGGACGTTCGCCGAGCACGGCGCGAACATCGTCTCCTACGGCGGAACCGTCGAGGATCAGATGGCGCGGAACTGGTACGTCGCCGAGGTCGGTGACGTCAAGGCGCTGAGCTCGCTGCTGCGGACGCTGCGGAACGTCGACGGCGTCTTCGACGCGTACCGAGTCACGCCCAACTGATCCTCAAAAGGGGTACCACCCTCCGTCTCGTCGCGCACGCATGGCTCAACCATGCGGACGCAGTCCCTCGTTCGAGGGATCGTCACTCGAGTTTTCGCGGTACCTCGAACGAGGGATAGCGGCGCGGCGTCTTTCCGACTACAACGAGTCCTCGGGGGGAGAGGCATCGAAGCTGCGGCGCCCGCTCCGTAACTCGAGGACAGCGGGGCGGGTGCGCGGCCTCCCAGTGGCCGGGCTTCGAGGGACCTTCAGCACGATCGGCGGCGGCGGCCCGCCGGAGCAGGGTCAGAGCCCACGAGGCTCTGGCCCTGTGCTCTCGGGAACGCGTCCCGGCTGTTATGAGCCCGGCGTCGAGTCGCCTTCGAGGATCTGCTTCAACCGGTCGAGGTTCTCCACCTCTGACCGCATCGAGCGAGAGACCATCGGCGCCATCAACTTCTTCGCGCCGTCGAGTTGCGCCTCGAGGGCGAACGTGAGGCGTGTGGCGCCGTCTGCTTCGACGAAGTCGAAGCGTCCGCTCGGCTGCACCGGGCCGGCCGTCGTTC
>VAXB01000170.1:23505-33774 GCA_005883995.1 Actinomycetota bacterium | reverse complement strand
TCCGAGGTCGCCGTCCTCAACGCCAACTACGTGCTCGCGCGCCTGAAGGAGGCGTATGACTTGCCGTTCGACCGTTTGTGCATGCATGAGTTCGTGCTCAGCGCGCGCAACCTCAAGCGGGAGCACGGAATCACCGCGCTCGACGTTGCGAAGCGGCTGATGGACTACGGCTTCCACCCGCCGACGATCTACTTCCCGCTGATCGTCCCGGAGGCGCTGATGATCGAGCCGACGGAGACGGAGACGAAGGAGACGCTCGACGCGTTCTGCGAGGCGATGCTTGCGATCGCGCGCGAGGCGGCCGAGCGGCCGGAACTGTTGCGCGAGGCGCCGCATGCGCGGCCCGTCAAGCGGCTCGACGAGGTGCGCGCAGCAAAGCGCGCGATCGTCAAGTACGGGTTCGAGCGCCACGACGACGCGACGGCCGCCGAGCCGGGCCACCGCCAGCTCGAAGCGCAGAAAGGCGCCTGACGCAGAGAACTACGCAGCGAGGGGCAGCTCGAGCTGCGTCAGCGCGAGCCGCTCGAAGACGAGCTCGACCTGCAACGCCACCGCGTCGAATGCATGGGACGGCCAGACGTGCGGCTCGTCGCGTCGTTGTAACTCCCCGAGCTGCGCGAGCAGAAGCGGGTCTCCCGATCGCAGCAACACCGTCTGTGCGTAGCACCGCGCCCATACTTCCTGCGCCGACTCGAAATACCGCTTCCGGTGACTGCCACCCGGAAACGGACGCGGTGCGAGCTGCGCGACCGTCGCCCGCCACTGCGCGAACGCCGGGTGGATCGCCGAGGCCCACACGCGGCTGCGCCGGTCGTAGTGCACCTGATGGTCGACGAAGTGTGCGAGCTCGTGCAGGAAGCCCGTCGCGGCGTGGCCCGATCTGTTCGACACACGAATGTCGATCGGATTCGCACGACGGTAGCGATACGCACCCGCCTCGCTCGTCGTCGCTGTAACGCGAACGGGCACGCGCACGAGATCCGACTTCAACATGTGCATGCGCGTCGCAGCCGCGAGCGCGCGCGACAGTTCGTCTGCGAGCGGACTTCGCGTCGGAAGGGTGAGCAACTCGTCGAGCGGGCGGATGCGTGGGCGACCCCAACGGGCAACGCAATCGGGGTATCGGCGACGCGCCACGTCCGAATCCTTCGTCATCCGTCGGACGTAATCCTGCTGGAAGGCGCTACATTCGACGGTGTGGCTGCGCGTTTATCGGTGGTGATCATCGCATTCGTCTGCGCGACGATCGACGTCGCGTACAAGGCGAGCACGCCGGCCGACTACCACCACGTCCGGTCGCCGTTCGCAGCTGTTGCGATGGCGGGCTTCGTTCTTGCACTCGTCGCCGTCGTGCCGCGATTCCCGTCGCGCTTTGCACACGTCGGTGCAGGAATTGCGGCGGGCGGTGCGCTCGGGAACCTCATTTCCGTGCTCGCGTGGTCACAGGGAGTTCCGGATCCGATCGTCTGGCAGGGAGCGACGCACGGAATCGCGTTCAACCTTGCGGACGTGTTCGCGCTCGGCGGCGATGCGCTCCTGCTCGGTGCGATCGCAGTCCATTCGCTGCGTCACCGCGACGAGTTGCGGCTGCCCGTCTGACCCGGAACCGTTACGCGATCACGCGGCGCCGCGCCTTCATTGCGCGACCGACTCTTAGATCAGATCGTCGAGATCGTCTTCGACCGCGAGATCGGCACGGCGTCGCTGCAGCGCGACCATCGCGACGGTCAGCAGCACGAGCACCAGCGCAACGCTGAGGCTCAGCCACGTCAGCGCACACCACGCGACGGCGGCCCAGGCACCACCCATCCATCTTCCGAGCGGGTCATTGCGCACGAAGCGCCACAGTGCGGCCAGATTGTCCATGTGCGGCTCCCTCCGGTTTCAGCATCGACCGGATCCGCGGCGTGTCAATCCCTCGGTCGGCGTAACGAGGAGCGCTTTCGCAAGACTGGTAGACATGACGAAAATCATGAAAACCGAAGAGGAGTGGCGTTCGGCTCTCACTCCCGACCAGTACCGCGTCCTTCGCGAGAAGGGGACCGAGGCGCCGTTCACCGGCGAGTACGACCACGTCTTCGAGGACGGGACGTACCGTTGCGCCGGCTGCGGGACCGAGCTGTTCCGCTCGGAGACGAAGTACGACTCCGGCTGCGGCTGGCCCGCGTTCTACGCGCCGGCGACCACGGACGCCGTCGACGAAGAGACCGACGCGAGCTACGGCATGGTGCGGACGGAGGTGACCTGCTCGAACTGCGGCGGCCACCTCGGGCATGTCTTCCCGGCTGACCCTTTCTTTTGGGTCAGGCCACGTTTCGCGCGTCGTGAGGGTCTGAGCCTCGGCCTCGTTGGCGCCCAACTCATGAGTGCCTGACCCTCTCTTTTGGGTCAGGCACTTTTTCGCGCATCGCGTCGCGCAGGCAGTTCGTGCGTCGGCCCTGCCCCCCTGTTCTTCTTGGGCGGCGCCTACGCGATTGCGTCTGGCCGCGTGCTGAACGCGACGCGCCAGTCTTCGTCGCTTTCGCCGTTGATCGTCAGCCGCCACTCGTAGCGGCCGGAGGGCTCGAGCGGAAACGGCGGGATGTTGATCGCGAGCGGCAGGTCGATCGGCGTCCCGGGTTTGACGCCTGCCGGACGGCCGACCTCGAAACCGGCCTCGATGAAGATCGGCTGCTCGCCCTCGCCGGTGTCGACGAGGACGGCCTGCCCGTCGCTGTCCAGGAGCTCGAGCCGGCACGCGTGCTGCTGGTTCGCCTGATCCCATGGCACCTCGATCTTGATCGCGAGTGCCATCGGCGATGGCTCCGGGCCGGTGATCGACCAGCCTCCGCCGAGCACGAACAGCTTCCCTTCGACGGCCTGCGCGGCGTCTGCGAGCAGGATCGTCACCTTCACCCGGCGGCCACCGCCGCGAGCTGGCCGCACGCGGCGTCGATGTCGCGGCCGCGCGTCAGCCGCACGGTTGCCGGAATGCGCGCATCGTCGAGCACCTCCTTGAACGCCGCGATCGCCTTCCGCGTCGACCCTGCGTACATCCCGGTCGGGTTGTAGGGGATCAGGTTGACCTTGAAGACCTTCGGATCGAGCAGGTCGGCGAGCGCCCGGGCCTGCTCGACGCGGTCGTTCACGCCACGGAGCATCACGTATTCGACGAAGACCTTGCGTCGGCGCAGGTCGAAATACCGACGGCACTCGTCGAGCGCGTCGCTGAGCGGGTAACGCTCGTTCACCGGCATCAGCTCGCTCCGCAACTCCTCCGTCGGGGCGTGGAGTGACAGCGCGAGTCGGATCGGCTCTTCGACGTCGTCCACGAAGCGTCGGAGTCCCGGTAGCCAGCCCACGGTCGAGATGGTCGTGCGGCGATGCGTGATCCCGAGGCCCGGGAGTTGCCGCGCCGCGTCGAGGACCGCGTCGTGGTTCAGCATTGGTTCACCCATTCCCATGAAGACCGCGTGGTCGACCGGTTCGGTGCGCCGGAAATGGAGCGCCTGGTCGAGGATCTCGGATGACGTCAGGTTCCGCGCGAAGCGCATCTGGCCGGTCGCGCAGAACGAGCACGTGAGTGGGCAACCGGACTGGGACGAGAGACAGAGCGACCGCCGCCCGTCTCGGTAGCGCATCAGGACGGCCTGTCAGCGCCGCGCGGAGCGGCGCGGGGACGTTCGTCATCGCCTCGTATCCGGGCGCGCCGCGCACGGTCCACTCCCAGACCTGAGCGGCACGGTACGGAGGCTCGCCGCGTTCGGCGAGCCGGCTGATCAGGAGAGCGCGATCCACGGAGCCAGGGTAGCCGTCGACATCGGGCCGCTCTGGCGGCGAGACTAGGCCCGCGTTACGGACAGTGCGGCCACGCGCTGCGAATCGCCGACAGCTCTGCCACGCCGATCTCTACCTCGGTGCCGACGAGGATTCGGAGGACCTCCACATCGACGTCGGCGGGATCGGCAACGGCGAGCAGCATCGCGCCGGACGACGTTGTTCGTACCGGTACGCAACGGAAGTGCTCGGCGACGTCACGCGGCAACTTCGCGGCGACGGTCCGGTCGACCGACCGCGCCGCGATGTCGACGTAGTCGACGCCGTTTTGCTCGGCGAGCGCTTGCGCGAGCTCGCTCTCGTAGAGCCAGCCGCGCCCGAGCAGGATGTCGCCGAGCCGCCGGCCGGTCCGCTCCACCTCGTCGAGTGCGGTTGCCAGCTGCACCTGTGTGACGCGCCCGCGCCGAACGAGGATCGTGCCGAGGAACTGCCGCAGATCCGTCGTGGAGGCGTGGTCGAGGCGCGCCGGCCTCGTTCGGAACGGGAGGGAGCTCATGCTGGCTTCGCTCGCTCTATCGGCGGACCCAGCGCCTCCCGTCTCACCCGTCCGGGTAGGGACTGGTTCAATGCCTTCGTGATCGATCTCCGCTCCGATACGGCGACGAAGCCCTCGCCCGGAATGCGCTCCGCAATGGCTGCCGCCGAGGTGGGCGACGAGCAGCTCCGGGAGGACCCCACCGTCAACGAGCTGCAACGCCGCGCCGCGGAGCTACTCGGCCAGGAGTCGGCGCTCTTCCTGCCGACCGCCACGATGGCGAATCAGATCGCACTCAAGGTCCTGACGCAGCCGGGCGGCCAGCTGCTCGCGGAGGAGCGGACGCACATCCTGATCTTCGAGGCGGGTGGGCCTGCAGTGCACTCCGGTCTCGTCATGCACGGCCTCCCCGGCGTCGCCGGCCGGATCCTGCCGCAGCAGGTTCGCGCGGCCGCGTCGGCAGCGGACGAGCTACAGCCCGCGAGCATCGTCGTGCTCGAGAACACGCACCGCAGCGCCGGTGGACGCGTGTGGCCGATGGACGAGTTCAGCGAGGTCGTCGCGACGGCGCGCGAGCTCGGGCTGGCGGTGCACCTCGACGGTGCGCGGCTCTTCAACGCGGCGGTGGCGGCGGGACGCCCAGCGTCCGAATACGGCCGGCTCGCCGACAGCGTCACGGTTTGCTTCTCGAAGGGACTCGGGTGCCCGCTCGGCGCGATCCTCGCGACCTCGCAGGAGCGGATCGAGCAGGCGTGGCGCGGGAAGTTTCTCTTCGGCGGCGCCCTCCGTCAGGCGGGCATGGTTGCTGCGGCGATGCTGTACGCGCTCGAGAACAACGTCGCCCGGCTCGCCGAGGACCACGCCCGCGCGGCGCGCCTCGCGCGCGGTCTCGCCGAGCGCGGCCTCCCCGTCGATCCCGACACGGTCGAGACGAACTTCATCGGGCTCGACGTGGAGCCGCTCGGGATCTCGGTCCGCGAGGCGCAGGAGCTGATCGAGCGCGAGGGGGTTCTCGTCGGGGGCCTTCGCCCGGGCGTCGTCCGGATCGCGACCTACCTCGGTGTCACGGACGACGACGTGGACACGGCGGTGGAGGCGATCCCGCGCGCGCTTACACACCTGATCGGCAACGGGCGCCACGGCGCGGCGGCCCCGTCGGTCGGCTCGGCGGCCGTCCCGCGCGACCGGTAGCTACTCGTACTGCAGCGCTTCGAGCGGGTTCAGGCGCGCGGCGCGGCGCGCCGGGAAGATCGCGGCGACGATCCCGACGAGCATCGCCGCGATGATGAACGCGACGAGCTGGCCCCACGGCGTGAAGAACGTGATCTCCTTGACGCGGGCGATCAGCAGTGCAGCGAGCACGAGCCCGAGGACGATCCCGATCGTTGCGCCGATCAACGAGGTGATCACGGCCTCGTGACGGATCATGCGCCGCACCTGGCGCCGCGTCATGCCGATCGCGCGGAGCATCCCGAGCTCCCGCGTCCGTTCGAACACCGTCAGGACGAGCGTGTTGACGATACCGAACAGGCTGACGAGGATCGAGAGCGCGAGCAGGACGTAGAGGATGTTCAACGTGCTCTTCAGCCCCGACGCCTGATCCTTCTTGAACTGGTCGCCGTCGGCGACCTTCGCGTTCGGGAAGCCGGCCAGGCTCTGCTCGAGCGCGTGCTTGTTCGCATCGTTGACGCCGCCGTTCATCGTCACGAACGTGAACAGGTTCTGCGGTTGTGCGTAGTTCGCGTCGAACGTCTTCGATGAGATCGTCACCGGGCCGAACGGGGAGCCGCCCGGCGGCGGCTTGAAGATGCCCTGGACCGTGAGGACGATGTTCTTCCCGGTCGGCGTCAGGATCGGGAAGCCGCGGCCTGCGAGCCGTGCTTCCACTTCAACGTGAGGATCTTCCCGATCGTCGGGTCGACGGCCGTAAGCTGGTGCGTGTGGCCGAAGACTTGCGCGTCGCCCGCGCGCACGCTTGCGATCCCCGAGAGCCCCGGCGTCTTCGCGGCGGCCCTGGCGGCGCTGACTGGGATCGGCGAGAAGTTGTTCTGCGCCGTGATGGCGTAGAACTGCCCGCGCGCGAGGTCGTCGACGGCGCTGTTGAACGTGCCGATGATGCTGGACGCGAGCGTGGCGACGAGCGTGACGAGCGCGAGGCCGATCATCAGCGCTGCGGCTGTGGACGCTGTGCGCTGCGGGTTCCGCTGGGCGTTGTCGCGCGCCAAGGCACCGGCCGCCCCGCCGATGCGCGTGGCCGGATAACCGAGCGCGCGCGCGAGCGGAACCACGATGCGCGATGAGAACAGCGCGACGCCGACGAAGATGAGCAGGGCGCCGACGCCCATGTACAGGAGCACCTTCGCCGTTCCGAGGCCGCTCCCGAACAGGCCGTAGATGAGCGCGGCGAAGCCCAGCAGCGCCGTGGCTGCCGCGCCGACCCCACGGAACCGGTGAAACCGTCCCGGCGGGAGCGGCGCGCCCTCGCGCACGGCGGAGATCGGCGGTACGCGGGTCGCGCGGAAGGCCGGGCGAAGGCTCGCAGCGACGGTGACGACGATCCCGACGATCAACGCGACGACGACCGTCCGCGGATGGAGGACGAGCCCGTTGTTCGGCAGCGTGAAGCCGACCGCGTCGAACAGCTTGAACAGCCCCTTCGCGAGCGCGAGGCCGAGGAAGAGCCCGACGACGGACGAGATGACGCCGATCGCGAGGGCCTCGAGGATGACCGACCGCAGCACCTGGCGTCGCGACGCGCCGATCGTGCGCAGCGTCGCGAACTCGCGCGTGCGCTGCGCGATCGTGATCGACAGCGAGTTCGCGATCACGAACGCACCGACGAACAGTGCAACGCCGCCGAACGAGAGCAGGAACTTCTGCAGGAAGCCGATGAAGCTGTTCGTGTCCTTCGCGTCGGACGACGCCTGCTTGTCGCCGCTCCGCACCTGCGTCTCGGGCGGCAGGATTGACCGGATCTCCGCCAGGAGCTTCGCCTGCGAAACAGCCTTTTTCCCCGCGACGCGGATCTGGTCGAGCTTGCCCTGCTCGGCGAAGAGGTGTTGCGCCGTGCGCAGGTCGAAGCCGGCGAGCGTCGCGCCGCCGATCGTCCCTACAGCGCCGAACTTCACCAGGCCGGACACGCGCAGCCGCTCGACGGGCCCTTGTGCCTGTACCCCGAGCTGCTGCCCGATCGCGATGTGCTTCTTGCCGGCGGTCTGGCGGTCGACGACGACCTCGCCCGTCTTCGGCCACCGGCCGGACACAAGCGTCAGCGAGTTGAACCGCGCTTGCGTCGGATCGACGCTGAACCCGAGATTCGGTGCGCCGCCGAACACGATCGCCTTGCCGTTGCGTCCGATCAGCTGCGCCTGGCCGGCGACGCCGCCGATCGCTGCGTCGACGCCGGGCAGCGCCTTGACCTTCGCAAGCAGCGATTCGTCGAACGACGGATTCGACGTCGTGCCGTTGTTCGAGAGGCTAAAGGCGGACTTGCCGCTGACGACCGCGTCGGTTCCACGGTATGTCTGCGTGAAGATCGCGCTGAACGCATTCGAGATCGAGTCCGTGAGGACGTACGTCCCGCTGATCATCGCGACGCCGAGGACGATCGCGACGCCGGTCAGGACGGTTCGAAGCTTCCGAAGAAGGAGCCCTCGGAGCGCAAACGCGGTCAACGCGAGCCGGTCTCCTCCATTGCCCGCAAGATCTCGTTCGGGCTCGAGCGCCCGATGTCGCGCACGATCCGGCCGTCGCCGAGGAAGAGCACGCGGTCGGCGATCGAGGCCGCGTGCGCATCGTGGGTGACCATGACGGTGGTCTGGCCGTAGTTGTCGACAGCTTCGCGGACGAGCGTGAGGATCTCGCCGCTCGTCGCGGAGTCGAGGTTCCCCGTCGGCTCGTCGGCGAAGACGACCGTCGGGCGTGAGACGAGCGCGCGGGCGATTGCCACCCGTTGCTGCTGGCCGCCGGACATCTCCGCCGGCCGATGGCGGCGGCGATCCGCGATCTTGATGCGGCCGAGCAGGTCGTCGACCCATGCCTTGTCGGGCTTCGTCCCGGCGATCGTCAGCGGCAGGACGACATTCTCCTCGGCGGTCAGCATCGGCAGCAGGTTGAAAAACTGGAACACGAATCCGATGTGCTCGCGGCGCAGCTTCGTCAGCGCGTTGTCGTTCAGCTTCGAGATCTCGGTACCGGCGATCCAGACCTCGCCGGACGTCGGCCGGTCGAGTCCGGCCAGGATGTGCATCAGCGTCGACTTGCCCGACCCTGACGGTCCCATGACGGCCGTCAACTGGCCCTTGCCGACGTCGAGCGACACGCCTCGCAGCGCGTCGACCGCGGTCTCGCCCTCGCCGTAGCGGCGCGTCACGTCCTTCGCCGAGACGACGGGGCCGTGCTGGGCAATGGCAGCGTCGGCAGGAATTCCGGCTGTGATTGCTTCGGTCATAGCCCGAGTGTTGCATCCGCTGGGGACGGCTTCAATGCGAATTCCCGCCCCTCGAGAGTGCGGTTAACCGCCCCTGTCCCCGACGGCGAGTGCGACGACCGCGATCACGGCGTAGGCCGAGATCAGGACCGCTCCCTCCCGGCGTGTCGAGCGTCCGTCGCGGATGACAAACCCGACGAAGATGGCGGCGGCGGCCATCGCGCCGAGCTCCACGGGCCGGAACGCGAGCGTGAGCGGATTCGCGAAGGCGAACGACACGAGCGCCACGAGCGGGATCACCAGCAAGCCGACCTGGGCGCTCGACGAGATCGCGATCTCCGTCGCGAGCTTCATCTTGCCGCGGTGGGCGATCACGACCGCGCCGCCGTGCTCGGCGGCGTTGCCGACCACAGCGACGATCACGAATGCGATGAAGAACTCGGACAGGTGCGCGGCGTGCGCGAATGCCTCGAGGGAATGCACGAGAATCTCGCTGATCACCGCAGTCGCGAGCGTCGCCACGGAGAGGGCGACGATCGCTGCCTTGAGGCTCCAGCCGCCCGGCTCGGGCTCGTGCCCCTCGGCGGTTCCGCGTACGCCGCGCGACGTCATCACGAGATAGACGACGAGCAGGACGATCGCCGGCACGATCCCGAGCACCGCGAGCGAGTGACGGTCGGGGTCGCCGTGCCACCCGGGGACCGACGGCACCAGCAAGACGAGGACGGCGGCGGCGACGAGCGACAGCTGCACGAGCAGCGATCGGCGATCGAGCGCCGCGTTTCCGCCCACGACGAGTGCCGCACCGAGCACGAGGAGGATGTTCGAGACGACGCTGCCGGCGAGCGACCCGCGGACCACGTTCGGTAGCGAGTCGCCGATCGCGACGAGCGCGATGATCAGCTCCGGTGCGTTTCCGAAGCTCGCGTTCAGCAGACCACCGATGCGGGGCCCGGTGTGCTCCCCCGCGTGCTCGGTCGCTTCGCCGATCAGCCACGCGAGCGGGACGAGCGAGACCGCGGCGAGCAGGAACAGGACGACCTTGCTCGGGTGGACGACGGCGTCGAGCAGGATCGTGATCGGTGCGATGGCGAGCGAGGCCCAGAGGAGTCTGCGCGCCACGGGGGACTACCCTACCCCGGTGCTCGAGGCGGTCCTGTTCGACTGGGGTCACACGTTGATGGACTGGACGTGGGACGACGAATTGCTCGCGAGCGGCGTCCGCGCAGGGCTCATGGCGGTCGGCGCCCCTGCCGATGCCGCCGGTCGCGTGACCGCCCGCTACCGCTCGGAGGCGAAGCTGAAGGACTTCGACGCGCCCGAGGAGGTCGAATACGAAGGGCTCGTCCGGACGATGCTCGCCGAGTCGGGCGTCGACGTCGACGACGAGGCGCTCCGCGCGTATTTGATCGCAGAGCACGAGGCCTGGGCGCCGGCGCGTCGCCTGGCGTCGATGAGCACGTCGCTCCTCGACTCGCTGCGTGACCGCGGCCTCAAGATCGGCCTCGTCTCGAACTCGATGGACCCGCCCTGGATCCTGCTGCGCGAT
>VAXB01000170.1:21884-23404 GCA_005883995.1 Actinomycetota bacterium | reverse complement strand
ACGTCGGCATGCGAACGGTGCAGGCGATGTGGTTTCGCGCGGAGGAGGACACGGACGTGCAACCGGATTTTCAGGCGTTCACGCAGGTCGATGTGCTGAACATCGTGCGCCGCCTGACGGGCGAACTCTAAGAACACGTTTTCACAAAGAAGCCTTGTGACGAAGCGTCAGTGCGAAACGAGCTCTGACAACGTGCGTACTGCCGCAAGCAGCTACAGCGCGGTTTGTCAAGGCTTGCGGAGCGCGTGTGCGGCTCCCACAATTCCGTCATGCCACCTTCGAAAGAGCCGGCCACCGAGCTGCCGCTCCGCCCGCAGGACGAGCTCGAGTGTCGCCGCTGCGACGTCCATTGCGACAAGGTGGTGTATCCCTCGTCGTGTCTGGACCGCGCGTGTCCGTTCGCGTACGCGTACCAGGAGTTCGGACACACGTATATCGGCTGCATGCAGAAGGTGTACGCCGTGGAGATCGACCTCGAGCTCCTCTCGGAGGCCGAGGCGCGAAGCGGCGGGTTCGGTGCGGTGCGCTCCGTCCGGCCGCCGCTGCCGATGTGCCGGGTCGAAATCGAGGAGTGCTACGGCGTGCAGCGCGCCGGCGATCTGGGGTGTCAGAACCCGGAGTTCCACGAGCTTCCCACGGCGTCGCCGACCTTCAAGGTCTTCGCTCGTCTAGCGGACTGAGCGCCGCGTAGCCGATCAGCGGGCTGAGCGCCGCGAGCGCGAACGCCGTCCGCCACGACGCGTGATGGACGACGGCGCCGAAGGCGATCGGTGCGACGATCGAGCCCCCTGCGAGGAACGTCTGCTGGAGACCGATCGCCGCGCCGCTGCGGGCCGGGCCGGCCGCCTCCGCGGTCGCCGTGAACGACAGCCCGTTCCACGAGAGCGCGAAGGTTCCGGCGACGACCAGGGCCGGGACGACGATCCACAGCGACGCGTCGAGCAGCACCGTCGCGGCTCCGACCGTCAGCGCAAGCGCGAGCGCGACGAGCCGCAGCGGCACGATCCGGGTACGCGTCCGGTCGGACCAGCGACCGGCCGCGATGCGGGCTCCGCCGCCGAGAATCTGCGTCAGGGCAAGCGCTCCGGCTGCAACGGCCGTCGACACGCCGCGGCGGTCATGCAGAAACAGGACGAGAAAGCCGATCAGCGCGATCTGCGTCGTCACGTAGAACGTGCTCGCGATGCAGATCCGCCAGACGCGTGCGTCGCGGAGCGGCTTCGAGAGATCGGCGTGCTCTGCGGTCGGCTCAGCGCGGATCAACGTCGCGCCGACGATCGCCGCGACGAAGCAGCCGGCGGCGAGACCGGCGAACGCGGCGCCCAGCCCGAGATGCGTCTCGAGCGCCGGAAGCGCGCCGGCGGCGATCGCACCGCCGAGCGGCACGGCCATCTGTCTGATCCCGAGTGCGAGGCCCCGCTCGTCGACCGAGAACCACGACATCACCGCGCGCCCGCTCGCCGCGTTCACGCCCGCTCCGACCGCACCGGCGAGCGCGAGCGCTCCGACGAGAACAGCGA
>VAXB01000170.1:11631-21875 GCA_005883995.1 Actinomycetota bacterium | reverse complement strand
GGCCCCACGTCAGAAGCGTTGCGATCGCTCCGAAGTTGACGGCGGCGAGAACGACACCGACCTGCGTGAGGCTCAGGCGGTAGTGGTGCTGGATCGCCGGGGCGATCGACGGGAGGCCGAGCAGAATCGCCGAGAACGCCGCCTGCGCGACGACCCCCGCCGCCAGGATCGTCCAACGGTACTTAGGTCGTGTTCCAGCGGCCGTGGATGTCACGGATCTTCTCGAGCTCGTGCGCGTCGGGGCCGTGGCCGTCCTTCCCCGGGACCTCGAGGAACGCGGGGAGCCGCTGCAGCTTCGGGTGCGCGAGGAAGGCGCCGAGCTTCTCGCCGATCAGTCCGTCACCGATGTTCTCGTGCCGGTCGCGGTTCGACCCGAGCGGCGCCTTCGAGTCGTTTGCGTGCAGAACCCGGAGCCGGTCGAGACCGATCCTGGCATCGACGTCTTCAAGGAGCGCGTCCAGAGCCGCGCGGTCCGTCACGTCGACGCCTGAGACGAACAGATGGCACGAGTCGAGGCAGATGCCGAGACGCTCGTGGCCGTCGAGCGCGTCGAAGATCGCTGCCAGCTCGTCGAGCGAGCGCCCGATCGTTCCACCGGCGCCCGCGGAGTTCTCCATCAGCAACCACGTTCGCTCGCTGCACCGGTCGAGCACCTGCGCCAGCGCCGGCACGGCGCGACCGAGCCCGACGTCGAAGCCGGCACCGAGGTGAGAACCGACGTGGAAGATCACCGCCTCCGCGTCGATCGCGCACGCGGCGTCGACCGTTGCCCGCATCGTGGTGACGCTCTTCTCGTAGATCGCGTCGTCGGGCGCAGCCAGGTTGACGAGGTAGAGCGCGTGGACGACCGCGGCGAGGCCGGATTCCTCGCGCCGCTCGCTAAAACGCGCGAGGTCGTCGGGGTGATGGTCGGGAAAGCGCCACGTCCGCGGGCTCTGCACGAACAGTTGGACGCCGTCGGCCCCCATCGCAATCGCGTTGTCGAGCGCCTTCTTGACGCCGCCCGAGCAATGAGCGCCGAAGAGCACGCGACTAACCTACCGGGGTGTCCGTCCGTGTCCGTATGGCGCCGAGCCCGACGGGCTTCCTACACATCGGGAACGTCCGCACGGCGCTCTTCAACTGGTTGTTCGCGCGTCACGAGGACGGCGAGTTCCGCCTCCGGATCGAAAACACCGACACGAGCCGCGAAGTCGCAGAGGCAGCGGAACAGATCCAGCGCTCACTCTCGTGGCTCGGTCTCGACTGGGACGGCGCGGTGACGTTCCAGCTCGATCGGCAGGCACAGTGCGCCGAGGCCGCGCAGCGCCTGCTCGCGGAGGGCAGGGCGTACGAGGACGAAGGCGCGATTCGTTTCCGGATGCCGGACGACGGCGTGACGGCGTGGGACGACGCGGTCCGCGGCCGCGTCGAGTTCCCGAACGAGAAGCTCGAGGATCTCGTGATCATCCGCTCGGACGGACGCCCGACGTACAACTTTGCCTCGCCGATGGAGGACGTTTGGGACGGGATCACGCACGTGATTCGCGGGGAGGACCACATCTCGAACACGCCGAAGCAGCTCAACGTCATCCGCGCGGTCGGCGCGGAACCGCCCGTCTATGCACACGTGTCGCACGTGTTCGGCGCAGACGGCAAGCCGCTCTCGAAGCGTCACGGCTCGGTCACGGTCGACGACTTCCGCCACGAGGGCTACTACGCGCCGGCACTGCTCAACTTCCTCGCACTGCTCGGCTGGAGCTACGACGACAAGACCACGGTGATGTCGCGCGACGAGCTCGTCGCGCGCTTCACGCTCGCGCGGGTCGTCTCGAGCCCGGCGGTCTTCGACTACCAGAAGCTCGACTGGATGAACGGCGTCTACCTCCGCGCGCTGCCGCTCGACGAGTACGCCGAGGCACTCGTCGCCTATGTTCGCGACGAGGGGTACGGCTGGGACGAGCAGCTTGTCCGCCGTGCGGCGCCGCTCGTGCAGGAGAAGATCGAGCGCTTCGGGCAGTTCCCCGAGCTGGCCCGGTTCCTGTTCGAGGACGTCCCGCCGGACCCGGACCTGCTCGACGGCGCCGTCCTCGACGCTGCGCGGAACGAGCTCGGGCGTGTCGATCCGTTCACGGCCGAGCGGATCGAGCCGGTGCTACGCGCGCTCGCGCAGCGGCTCGAGCTCTCGCCGCGGAAGGCGTTTCAGCCGATCCGGATCGCGGTGACCGGCTCGAAGATCTCGCCGGGCCTGTTCGAGAGCCTCGAGCTCCTGGGGAAGGAGCGGTCGCTCGAACGGCTCAGCGCTGCCGCTGCGACCGCAAGGGCTTGACGGGCGCGAGCGGGTTGAGCGCACGCTGGAACTCCGTCCAGGCCCGGCGCCGGAACTGCGGGCTCGGCTTCGGGATCGTCCAGCGTTTCGTGCTCCTGCCGGCACGGGGTTCGGGTGCGCGCGCGTCATTTCTCATTTTCAAGATGTAAACGCACCCGGGGCCAAACGGGTTTCGGGGTGGCAGAGGCCTTCGGAGTAGACTCGCCCGCGATGGGGGTGGTGCGCGGCCGCACAGTCCTGGTTGTCGACGACGACGCGTCGATTCGATTCCTCTGCCGGGTCAACTTCGAGCTCGAGGGCTGGGTCGTGCGTGACGCGTCGACCCTCGCCGATGCGCGCGCCGCGCTCGCCGACGGCCGCGTCGCCGTCGTCCTGCTCGATGTCCACGTCGGGAACGACAGCGGCGTCGACTTTCTCGACGAGGTTCGGCGCAATCATCCGAAGACGCCGGTCGTGATGCTCACCGGCTCGGTGGGCGGGTCGACGCTCGCCGGCGCGACGCCCGACGGAGTGATCACGAAGCCGTTTCGGCTCGACGAACTGGTCGAAACCGCCGAGCGTCTCGCCGGATAGAGTCCTCGCTATGTCGACGACTGCCGTCCGCTCCGCGGCCGAGTTCGAGCACCAGCTCCAGCGGTATCTGTACGAGCGTTCCGAAGAGGGACGCGCGGTCCGGGTGGGCGAGAAGGAGACGTCCGAGCAGGCGGCGATCGTCGCCCGGTACGCCGATCTGTTCAGCCGCGAGCAGCTCGACGCGCTCCGGGAGCAGGAGGGAGGGGCAAGCGGCGACGAACGGGAGCGGCTGTACCGGCTCCGAAAGACATGCGAGGGCGGGATCATCGCGGCGGAGCTCGCCGAGCGAGACGACGAGCTCGAGAACGCGATCCTGGCCGCGCGCATCGACTTCAAGGGCGAGAAGATCCCGTTGCGGACGGCGCAGGCGCAGCTCGCGGTCATCGAGAGCTATGGCGACCGCGACGAGCTCGCGGCGATCTATCGCGAAGGATCGGCCGCGTTCAACGCCGATCGGCTCGACCTGATCCGCGCCTACGAGGAGCTCGAGGCCGAGCTCTCGGCAGAGACGGATCCGGTCGCTCGGAACGAGCAGGAGAAGCAGATCTCGATGCGCGACCTGTCGTCCGTGCTCGACCGCGCGAGCGAGGAGATCGAGCCCCGATTCATCGCGTTGCGCGAGAAATGGCTCGAGCGCCTGCTCGGTGCCGAGCGCGACGCGCAACCGAACGCGACCGCGCACTTCTCGTACGTGCGGCGGCTCTCGCCGCTCGCATCGACGTACACGAAGGATCGCGCGACCGACGTTTGCCTGCGCACGCTGTCGGCGCTGGGGTTCGACATGGCAGCGGACGCGAACATCCGGCTCGACCTCGACGATCGACCGCAGAAGGCGCCGCGTGCCTGCGTGATCGCGTCCGATCCGCCCAAGGTCGTCCATCTGATCACGCGTGCGATGGGCGGGCTGCACGACTACCAGGCGTTCCTCCACGAGGCCGGCCACGCGCTGCACTACGCGAACGTCGACCCCGGCCTGCCGTACACGTTCCGTCGCCTCTCGCGCGACCACGCGCTGACCGAGATCTACTCGTACATCTGCGAGGCGATCACACGTGAACCGGGTTGGCACGCCGAGTACTTCGGCCTTTCCGACGAGGAGGCGCGGGAGAACGCCGAGGCCACCTTGTTCCTCGAGGCGATCCTCTTCCGGCGCTACGCCGCGAAGCTCCGCTTCGAGCTCGACTTCTGGTCGGACTTCGAGCACGCCGGCCTGGAGAGCGACGAATACGCGCAGCAGCTGACGACGGCGACCGGAATGGCCTACACACGTGACGGGCACCTCGCCGACATGGACGCCGGGTTCTACTCCGCCGACTATCTGCGCGCGTGGATCCGTCACGCGCAACTGCGTGCGCATCTGATCTCGGCCGTCGAGCGAGGAGATCGCCGCCCGCCTCGGTTACCAGCCGTTCGACACGACGCCGCTGATCAACGAATTGCTTGCCTGAGTTGCGCCCGGTCGCATACGACCACTTCTACGCGTACGACGAGCTCAGCGAGACGCTCCACGCCTGGGCCGACGAGGCCCCGAAGCTCTGCACCGTCGAGTCGATTGGGAAGTCGTACGAGGCGCGGGATATCTGGCTCGTCACGATCACCAACACCGACACCGGGGCGCATGCCGACAAGCCCGCCTTCCTGATCGAGGCGAACATCCACTCGATGGAGTGGACCGGCTCGACCGCCGCGCTCCACCTCATCCACAAGCTCCTCTCGGAGTACGGCAACGACGAGCGCGTGACGCGCGCGCTCGACACGCGCGTCTTCTACGTCATCCCGCGCCTGAATCCCGACGGTGCCGAACGTGGTCTGCAGGAGCGGCGCTTCATCCGTTCTTCCGTGCGTCCGTATCCGCGCGAGGAGCAGGACGACGGGCTCCACGTGCAGGACGTCGACGGCGACGGCCGCGTCCTCGACATGCGGATCGCGGACCCGAACGGCCCGTGGAAACCCCACCCGGATGCGCCGTCGCTGTTGATCCGGCGCGATCCCGTCGACGGCCCTGACGACGGGCCGTTCTACCGGCTGGTTCCCGAGGGGCGGATCGAGAATTACGACGGCGTCACGATCAAGGTGCCGCCGCCGCTCGAAGGCCTCGACCTCAACCGCAACTTCCCCGCGGAATGGGCGCCGGAGCACGAACAGCGCGGTGCCGGTCCGTACCCGACGTCGGAGCCCGAGGTGCGCGCGATGGTCCAGGCCGTCACAGAGCGCCCGAACATCACCGGGCACATCGCGTACCACACCTTCAGCGGCGTGCATCTGCGCCCGTACGCGGGCCGCCCCGACGAGGAGTTCCCGACACCGGACCTGCGCGCGTACAAGTTGATCGGCGAGGAGGGGACGAGCCGCACCGGCTACCCGGCCGTCTCCGTGTTCCACGACTTCAAGTACGACCCGAAGCAGACGCTCAAGGGCCTGTCGGACTACCACTTCACGGACTGGGTGCGTGAGCATCCAATCGAGGACGATCTCGCCCTGATCAAGTGGGCGAAGAACACGTACCCCGACGCGTACGTCGACTGGTACGAGTTCGACCATCCGGAGCTCGGCAAGGTGGAGCTCGGCGGCTGGGACATCGTCCACTACTGGTTCAACGTCCCGTTCTCGCGGCTCGAAGGCGAGATCGAGCCGCACTCGGACTGGGCGCTCTTCCACCTCCTGATCTCGCCGCTCGTCGAGATCCGTTCGCTCGAGGTCGAGCGGCTGGGGGACACGGCATTCCTCGTGCGGCTCGTCCTGCAGAACTCGGGGTGGCTGCCGACGAACGTCAGCGCGAAGGCGCTCGAGCGCGCGGTCGTGCGCGGGATCGAGGTCGAGCTCGACGTCCCGGAGGGTGCACGCGTGGTTGCCGGCGACGTCAAGACCGACGCGGGCCAGCTCGAAGGGCGCATCGACAAGCGCTCCACCACGTGGTGGGGAAACGACGAGTCGACGAGCGACCGGACGAAGCTCGAGTGGGTGATCGAGGCGCCGGCGGGAACGGAGCTCGGAATCGAGGCAAGCCACTCACGCGCCGGCACGAAGCGGCGGCGCGTGACGCTTCAGTAGGCCGGGCCGCGGCGCGCGGCCGACGCGCTCCCTCGTTCGAGTGAATTGGCGCGAGTGCCCTGATCGGGGGACGAGCCGCCGCGGCGGCGGCCCTACGTTGCGTGCGGCGAAGGGGTCTTCCTTCGGTGGCAACTGCGGCTCCGCGACAGCGCGGAACAAAAGGAGTTCGAATGCGGCTTCGGGCAGAGACAGGTTCCCGTGCGAACGCGATGTGGGGACGAACGGGAAGACGTGCGAACGCCCTCTGGGGGCGGAGCGGACGAAGCGGGCTGATCCTGACGTTGACGGCGCTCGCGCTCGTGGTCCCGCTGGCGGCGGGTGCCTCGGGCCGTGGGCCGAATGTCGGCACGGGCACGTTCGTGTCGCCTGAGCTGCTCGCGCAGGCGAACCAGCATCCCGGTGAGAAGATTCACGTCATCGTTCAGAGCACCGGCGGCGTGGACGACGCGGCGGTCAAGGCCGCCAACGTCGGCCAGTTGCATCGGCGCCTCAGCTTGATCGGCGCGGTCGCGGTCGACATGCCGGCCGCACGTCTGAACGCGCTGGCGAAAAACCCAGGGCTGACGATCACGGCCGACGCTCCGGTGAAGCTGAGCGGCACGGTCAGCTCGTCGAACCAGATGTGGCCGTACGAGTCGGGCGTCGCGAAGATGTGGGGGACCGCGTCGGCGCCTGCGCCGCAGGCCCCGACGATCGCCGTCGTCGACTCCGGCATTCAGTCGAACCGTCCCGACTTCGACTCGGGTGCACGCGTCGTCGGACAGGTCACGATGACGAACCTGACGCCGAATTCACCCGGTGACGGCCGCGGGCACGGAACCTTCGTCGCCGGCATCGCTGCCGGGTCGGCAGCGGGCTACGCCGGTGCTGCGCCGAATGCCGGGATCCTGTCGATCGACGTCATGGACGACAGCGGGCAGGCACGCACGAGCGACGTGATCGCGGCATGCGACTACATCCTCGCCAACAAGTCGAAGTTCAATATCCGCGTCGCGAACTTCTCGCTCCACTCCTCCGCGAAGAACCACTTCTACAACGACCCGCTCGACAACGCGGTCGAGAAGCTCTGGTTCAACGGCATCTTCGTCGTCGCGGCCGCAGGCAACTACGGCAACGCGACAGGGCCGAGCGGCGTTCTCTACGCACCGGGTAACGATCCGTTCGTGATGACCGTCGGCGCCGTCGACCTCGGTGGAAAGCTCGCCGTCGGCGACGACGCGACCGCGCCGTGGTCGGCGTACGGCTACACGGAAGACGGCTTCGCGAAGCCGGAGCTGTCGGCGCCCGGCCGCTACATGGTGGGCCCGGTTCCGACGACGTCGACGCTCGCGGTGCAGAAGGCCGACCACATCGTCTCGCCCGGCTACATCGAGCTGTCGGGAACATCGTTCGCCACGCCGGTCGTGGCTGGGACGGCAGCCGACCTGCTCGCGCGTCATCCATCATGGACGCCGGACCAGGTGAAGGGTGCGCTGATGGTGACGGCGAAGCCGGTGCCTCACGCGCCCGCTCTCGCGGCCGGGGTCGGCCAGCTGAACGCCGGTCGCGCCAGCGACTACTCGAAGACGCCTCCGAACGGGAACGCGCCGCTCACGCGCTATGTCTCGAGCTCCAACGGCACGATGTCGTTCGACGCGGCATCCTGGAACGATGCCGTTCGCGCCAGCGCCTCCTGGGCGTCGGCGTCCTGGGCCGACGCCTCGTGGGGCGATGCGTCCTGGAGCTCTGCGTCCTGGGCCGACGCGTCGTGGAACGCGGCGTCATGGGCGGACGCGTCCTGGGCGGATGCCTCGTGGGCAGACGCCTCGTGGGCGGACATGTCGGTCGAAGACGCGGCCGAAGGTGACGCAAGCGCACCGGCTCCCGTGATGGACGCGTCGACGTCAGCCGAGCTACAGGCCGATCCGGACCTCGCGCTGCCACCGGCGCAGGTGCTCGCGGATCCGTTCGTCGCCGACTCGGCGCTCGCCACGCCCGCACCGGCGCCCGTCACCGCCACGCCGTAACAAGGCCAGCATCGATGCGAAGGGCCGCCTGCCGAGGCGGCCCTTCGTGCATTTGGACCGGGTGATGCTGCGACGATGCGGTGTGTGAGCGGGTGCGTGTCAGCCGCGGTCGCGGACTTCCTGAGCGGTCTCGCCGACAAGGAGTTCGCGCCGCGACGCGCGGAGCTCCTGCGTCACGCGCACGGGCGCGTCCTCGAGATCGGCGCGGGCACCGGGTTCAATGCGCGCCATTACCCGAGTGCGGTCGACGAGCTCGTGCTGACCGAGCCCGGCGGTGCCCTCCTCGCGCGTGCACAGCACCGGGCGGCGGCCGCTGGTCGTCACGTCGAAGCGATCGAAGCGCCGGCCGAGGCGCTCCCGTTCGAGGACCGGTCGTTCGACGCCGTCGTCTCGACGCTCGTCCTCTGCTCCGTGAGAAACCAGGACGCCGCCCTCGCGGAGGTGCGTCGTGTGCTGAGGACGGACGGGAGCTTCCTCTTCATCGAGCACGTCCGCGCCGACGAGCCGCGCCGCGCACGCTGGCAGGACCGCCTCGAGCGCCCATGGAGCGTCGTCGCGATGGGCTGTCATCCGAACCGTCCGACACTTGAACGAATCGAAGCTGCCGGGTTCGTCCTCGACGAGCTTCGGCACGGCGAGCTACCGAAGAGCCTGCCGATCATCCGGCCCCTGATCACCGGCCGCGCACACGTCGACGACGGGAGCGCAGAGCGGGACGAGTGCTGATGTCGGCGGGCCGGCGCTGAATCTCACCCCCCGCGGTCCTGCGGCCAGAACCGCATGGCTGGGCGACGCCGGCCCGCCCGTCCACCATAGACGGCCGGCCTAGCGCTCGCGTCAGACCGACCCGAATCGCCGAGCGGCACCGAAGCTTGGTGGGCCGCCACCCGCTCCGCGCGCTCGACGATTCAGACAAGGCCCACTCTCTAGGCCGGAAGCCTCCGTGTCGATGGGCCGACCGGCTCATCTTTCGGGTAGGCATGACCCACGCGGCGAACCGCGCGGCCGCCGACGCGAGAGAATTGGGCACGCGCACTGCCGCATCGGACGCGTGCCCAGCGGCCTAGCTTTCCGGTGACGATCGCGGAGAAACGGCGTGGGGGAGCAAACCGCCCGTCCGTGTAGGTGTGGAAGGGGCGTCTCCCTGATCCGATTGGGTCAGGAAACGCGTCGTGAAACGGAGTAGGTTGGAGTGCGACCGAGGGCAACTCGCTCTGTGGCAGGGCTTCCCCCGGACGGCTAATCCGGCGTCGAGGTGAGGGAGCCCCACAATGGGTCAGGAACAGCGCGAGCTGCGCGCCGCGCAGAACCGGATGATGTTTCGCATGGTTCACGACCGGGTCGGGGACGAGTCCGGCGATTTGCGGGTCGCGCCTGAGCTTGCATTCGCATGCGAGTGCGCGCGCGACACGTGCGTCGAGACGGTTCCGCTGCCGCCGCTCCAGTTCTTGGCGATCGGGTCGGACCGCAACCGGTTCATTGTTCGGCGCGGGCATGAGTCGCTGGAGTTCGAGGAGATCGTCGCCGAACGCGACGGTTTCCTGATCGTGTCAGTGCTCGACTGACTTGTAAGTCAGCCGCGGTGCTAGGCGCTGTATTGACCGGCGAGTTCCGCGGCCTGCGGCCGGCCCACGTGGCCAGCCTCTTGCAGGATCGGCGGGACGTCCGGGTCGGAGACGAAGCTCTGCCAGCCGTCCGCGTCCCAGTCGAAGATGACCCAGACCCTGTCGGTTTCGGCCGGATCGCGAAAGACGGTGGAACCCTTCGACCCGTGCTGCTGTCGCTTCTCGGCGCCCTTGGTGGAGAAGATCTTCAGGAAGCGGTCCACGTCCTCGACCTTCGTCGTTGCCAGCAGCATTTCGGTCCTCCCTTGTTCTCCGCGCCGGGATCGCCGCCGAGTTCCGCGAGCATAGGAGTGCCGGATGCGCGGTTGCATCACCCTTGCCGGATGAGCCGAGCGTCTGCGCTGTCGCTGCTTACCGCCGAGTACAGCCGAGCTTTGGCCAACCAGTGAATGGTTTGGCCCTCGCGTTACCCGGGCTCGTTGGGGCGACGAGTGGACAGGCGAGCGTTCGGCGCGGCGCCTATTGGCCGCGCCGCGGAGTTACATCTTCTTGGCGGCGTCCTTCAGTTTCTTGCCGCTCTTCTTCACGTCGCCCTTCATCTGCTCGCGGCGACCCTTGGCGGCGAGGTCGGGATCTCCCGTCGCCTTGCCAGCGGTTTCCTTGATCGCGCCGGACGCACGGTCGGTCTTGTCGGACATAGTTGTCACCCCCTTGCCTGCGTCGTGCCTTTGAGGTTCCCCG
>VAXB01000170.1:0-11534 GCA_005883995.1 Actinomycetota bacterium | reverse complement strand
TGGCGTCTCAGCCGAGTCGGATTCGCCGATGTCGTGCTGGCTTTGCTCGTGTGTGGCCTGGCCCTCGGGCTATCTCAATCACGGCAGCGGCGAGGGCACCACCGCTCTGACGCCCGCGACGACCTCAACATCGCCGCAGCAGCGTCGCTCGGCTTCCTGAGCCCGGGTTCGGCGTGCAAGAGAACTCGTGCCGCCCGTCCCGAGCATTTTCGAGGGAGGAACAGGCGGCCCGAACACCTCTAATCGGAACTACAGCGCGGGTACGCGGCCGCGGGCCGGGTCTAGAGCGCTCGGGCTATGAAGAGCGGCGACCGATCTGCGCCCTACGATCGGTCTCTTCAAAGGAGGTCGTCCGTGGCTCGCACTACCAAGGTCGTACTGCTGCTCGTCGTCACCGCCGCACTGCTCACGACGGCAACCGCGAACGGGCAGGCGGTGCCGGCGCGTTACCGCTACACCGGGTGGGTCTCACAACTCGTCGCTCGGCTGCCGCAGCACATGATCGTTGTCGACGGGCCGTTCAAGCTCCTCTTCAACGACTATGCGAATCCGTCTGGGTCGTCGGAGGCGTATCGCGTGTGCTACGTCAAGGTCGGCGCGACGCCGCACTGCGCGAACCGAACGCTCAACGGCGTGCACGTCGACGCGATCTCCAGAACCATTCACCAGACCGGCCGGTACGTCGCGCGTTGGTCCATCGCCGGACACGTCGTCGCTTCGTGGGTGTTCCTCGTTGTCCAGGGCGACTGAGTCGTAACAGCGGAATCCACAGCCCGCGTAGCTTCAACCGGGCTCGAGGGAGGCACTCGTTCCGGCGGGAGAGTTCGCCGCCACTTATTTCTTCGGCGTCCGGAAGGCCGACGACCCGCGAGAGCGTCGGTAGAAGCTACGCGCGCGCGTCGAGCCGATTAGTCAGGCGCGCTGCAACGAAGCTCCCGCAGATCCTCACGCTCCACCAGCCGCAGCTGTGCCGGCGGCTGCGACGCGCGCAGATTTAGCGTCGCCGCCACGTTCGGCAAGTGTTCGGGGTAGCACCGGGGAGAGCACCGCATGCCGTCCCTGGCATGGGTGACACGCCTGTCTGGCTCAACCATGCGGTGTTGGCGTAGCCACGCGGCGTGGAAAGGCGCATACGGGATTCGAACCCGTGCCGCCGCCGTGAGAGGGCGGTGTCCTAGGCCACTAGACGAATGCGCCGGGAAAGCGGTTCAGTCTAGCCGTGAGGGGGAAGAATCGCGGCATGGTGGGCTGGTGGAAGCGGCGGCGCGAGGAGCATCGCGCCGACAAACAGGAAGGCGATGTGCATGCGCTCGACCGCGAGGGGGACCCGCGCGGCGGCGTGCAGGACGATGCGTATCGTCACGCGGATCCGCGTGACGTCGTCGTCGCCGAAGGGATCGCGATGAGCGGGCCGGCCGGTGCGCCGCAGGAACCGGAGAGCGCGGAGGAGCGGCGGGACGCCGACCGAACGTAGCCTCGGCGCTACACTGGTGCCCCCGTTGCGGGGTCGTCTAATGGTAGGACGCCTGACTCTGGATCAGGTAGTCGGGGTTCGAGTCCCTGCCCCGCAGCCTCGCGAAGCCCCCGCTCAGGGGGCTTTTCGTTTGCTCCGCGGGCGACAGCCGAACGGGTGGACGCGGACGGCGCGTCAGCGTCGCTCCGAGTTCGCGTGAACCGTTAAGAAGGAGCAGGCCGGTGCCGCCTAACCGTCCCCGGGCCACTGGCCTGCTCCTTGCCGCCATATCGGTAGACACGCGCTGAACCTAAAACCCTGCACGGACTACGACTCGGGCTCGGCGTCGCTGCGGATGTCCTCCGCGACGCGCTCCTTGAACGGCTGGAGCCGCTCGAACAGCTCGTCCGGCGAGACCGGCTCCTCCGGCTCGCCACCGAGGAGCCAGGGCGCCGCGTCGACAGCCGTCTTCCACGCGACCTCCTCGATCGCTTCATCGCCCGCGGTGTCGACCGGCGGCTCGTCGTCGACGGGCTCCACCGAGTCGAGGTAGACGTTCGTGAAGCGACCGCGTTGCTGCTCGTGGAAGGAGATGCGCGCGCGTTTGCCGTTCGCCTCGAGCGCAGCGCGCGCGATCTCCTCGCGAAAGGTCGTGTACTCCCGGCCGGCGCCATCGCGGAGGACGAAGCGCGTGTTCCCGGAGGCCGTCTTCAGTCCCTTGACCTCCGCGACGGTGACGACCGCCTCAGGCATCGCTTTCCGTTGTCGACATGGGCGTGAGGCTTCCCGAAACGGCGTCATCCACACGTCGGCCGGTTACGGTCGGGCTGCGGCGGATACCGCGCGTACATGACCTCGACCGTGCCAGGGGCGGCCAAAGCGCGCGGGGCGGCGCGCAGCCGCTGGATCGGCTACTTCGGCCGTTTCGGCCTCGCGGCGCAAGGTGTGTGCTTCGGGATCATCGGCATCCTCGCGATTGCCGTTGCCACGAACAGCGGCGGTGAGACGACGAATCCCGAGGGCGCGCTCGCGACGCTCGCGCAGCAGGGCTGGACGGAGGTGCTGCTCGTCCTCCTGACGATCGGCTTCATCGCGTACTCGCTCTGGCGGTACGCACAGGCGCTGCTCGACCGCGGCGGGATGGGGAGCGACGCCGGCGGCCTCGCACGCCGTGCGATCCAGTTCGGACAGGGCACGATCTACGCGTTCCTCGCTTGGAGTGCGATCAAGATCGTCCGCGGATCGCCTCCGAAGTCGGGCGCGCCGCATCGCGCGGCTGCCGGCGTGCTCGGCTGGCCCGGCGGCCAGGAGCTCGTCGGCGCTGCTGCGACGTTCCTCGTCGTCGTCGGCGGCGTGACCGCCTACTGGGCCGTGAGCGGACGGTTCAAGGAATCGCTCGCGACGCAGGAGATGAGCCCGGGTATGGAGCGTCTCGTCACCACGACCGGAGTCGTCGGGCTTTGCTCGCTTGCGGCCGTCCTGGGGATCGTCGCTTGGTTCCTGTTCAAGACCGCAATCGAGTTCAAGGCCTCCGCCGCCGTCGGGATCGGCGGCGCGCTCGCCCGGCTCGCGCACGCGTCCTACGGCTCGTGGCTGCTCGGCATCGCAGCGTTCGGCCTGATCGTATTCGCCGTCTTCGACCTGCTCCAGGCCCGCTACCACGAGGCATGACGCCGCGCCGCGGGTTTACGAAAGGACGATCGTCGGCAAACGGACCAGCGTAAGCAAGGAAAAGGGAAAGGGGCCTGATATGGCCGAAAACGGCGAAAACGTGGTCGATGAGGTCAAGGATGTCGCGTCGAGCGGCGGATCGATCCGTTCCTCACTGATGAGCAAGGAGATTCTGATCCCGGCGGTTCTGAGCGCCGGCGCGGCGGTCGCAGCGCGGAAAGGGCCGGACCTCGTCCGTAACCTCAGCTCCAACGTCGAGAAAAAGGGACAGGACGAGGCGCAGGAGCTGGGGAAGAAAGGCGTGGAGGGAGCATAGGAGGCGCTGACCGGCGGCGGCGGCGATGGCGGCGGCAAAGGTGTGCTCGGCAAAGTCGCGGGCGCGACGTTGGGAAAGATCGGCGGTGGAGGCGGAGGCGGGCCGCTGGGGAAGACGCGTCGCCTGCCGATTCAGCGCTGGACCGACGTCTCGGTTCCGGTCGAGGTCGCCTATCGCGAGTGGACGAACTTCGAAGAGTTTCCGAAGTTCATGCACCGCGTCCTGAGCGTCAACAAGGACGACGACGGGAACAAGGCCAACATCGTCCGCTGGGAAGAGAAGATCTGGTTCTCGAAGCGTCAGTGGGAGGGGGAGATCACGGACCAGCGTCGCAACGACCGCATCGCCTGGAAGACGAAGTCGGGCATGCAGCACGCCGGTGTCGTCAGCTTCCACCAGATCGGCCCGCGGCTGACGCGCGTCATGGTCACGATGGACTTCGTCCCGCAGGGGATGATCGAGAAGATGGGGTCGGGCATGCGCTTCGTGAAGCGTGCCGTCCAGGCCGACCTCGCCCGCTTCAAAGCGCAGGTAGAGATGAAGGATGCGAAGGGGCTCGAGTATCGCTCCGGCTCCGACGACCAGAAAGACGAGAAGAAAGACGAGGACGGCGAGTCAAAGTCCGGCGGCAGCGATTCGCGCGGGAACGGCGAGCGCAACCGCGAGAACGGCTCGAACGGCGACGCGAAGGACGACGAGGAGCGCGAGGAGGAGCGCCGCGAGCGCGAGAAGCGCAGGCGCGAGCGGCAAGAGAAGGTCGCGTCCTAGCGGATGAACCTCGCCACTGATGCCGTCGCCGGCCGGCTGCGCGGGCGACAGGCATCGCGATCCAAGGCGTTGGCTACAGCGGCCGTTGTAGGTTTCGCGGCCGCTGTAGCCACTTACCGGCTGCTCCGTCAGGAGCCCTCAACCACACGCGGCGACTAGGCCGCGCCGTCCTCCTCGCTGTCGTCGCTTTCCTGCTCGTCCTGCTCGTTGTCGTCGCTGCCGCTTTTCTGCGACTGCATTAGATGCTGAGCAGCGCCGGCTGCAGCTCCGAGAGCCGCGCCTGCCGCGGCGCCCTTCGCCGCGCCGGAGAGTGCCGAGGATCCCTCGTTGCCCGATTCAGCCTTTTGTTCGGAGCCCTCGCCGCCCGAATCAGCCGGCTGTTCGGAGCCTTCATTCCCCGATTCCGACTGCTGTTCGGCCTCCTCGGCCTCGCCGTCCTGTTCTTCGTTGTTCATCTCCTGATCGGTCATTTGAACCCCTTTCTCGAGTAACCGGCAGTCCCTTTCCCGCGTTATTGCGCCGAAACGCGGGTTCAAAGTCCGAGCAACGGGAAGCGAATCGACTGAGATGGCAATCGCAACGACAGGAACCGGTGGCAACTACCTGCAGCGCGCCCCCAGTCCGAGCGGGCTCGCCGACGTCGTCGATCTGATCCTCGACAAGGGGTTGGTGATCGACGCGTACGTGCGCATCGCGGTGATCGGGATCGAGTTGATCACGATCGATGCGCGGATCGTGATCGCGAGCGTCGACACATACCTGCGCTTCGCGGAGGCCGTCAACCGACTAGACCTGGGCCAGACCGAGCTCGCCGGCCTTCCCGATTTGATGGAAAAGGGCGCCGAGAAGAAGACCCAGGGCGCGATCGAAGGCGCCGAGGACGAGCTCGTTCCGAGCGGATCGATGCTGAAGAACGCGGCGAAGGGTGTCGCGGCGGCGGCGGCGGTCGGAGCGGCGGCCGCGGCGGCGCGTGGCCTTGCCGGGCGCGGCGATGACGACGACGACCAAGGGGGGAATGAGCAATGACGTCGAGCGAACATTCTGTTGGCCGCACGCACACGGTCACGAGGTCCCTCGCCAAGAAGGCGCTCGCACCCGTGGCCGCCAGTGCCGCCGCGTATGCGGCGAAGAAGCTTCCGCAGCTCTATGAGGAGAAGATCGCGCCGAAGCTGCGCGAGCGCGGCGGGGCGCGCGCGGTCGTCGAGGACGCGACGCAGCGCGTCGGGACGCAGGTGCAGCACGCGAAGGAGACCGTCTCCTCGAAGGCGGCCGAATCACCGATCGCGTCGGTCGTCGCGGCCAAGCCGACGGGCGGCAACGGCGCGAGCGGCGGCGCGTCAGCGGGAACTACCTGCAGCGCGCGCCGAGCCCGAGCGGGCTCGCCGATGTCGTCGATCTGATCCTCGACAAGGGGTTGGTAATAGACGCGTACATTCGCATCGAGGTGATCGGGATCGAGTTGATCACGATCGACGCGCGGATCGTGATCGCGAGCGTCGACACGTACCTGCGCTTCGCGGAGGCGGTCAACCGGCTCGACCTCTCGCAGAACGGCCCGTCGGGACTGTCGGAGCTGCGCGACGGCATGAGCGGCGACAAGGCGAAGGGCGCGCTCGAGGGAGCGAAGGAGGCGTTCTCCGGCGACGGCGACAAGTCGAAGGAGAGCGCGAAAAACAGGTAGGCCGTGGCGGCTGCCGAGGCAGCGGGATCGCGTTCGGCGGGGACAGAAGCCGCCGGGTACGTCTACGTGTACGGCGTCTGCCGCAGGCGCGACGCGGTCGAGGCGTGGTCGGAGGGAATTGCCGGCGGCGAGGTCGACCAGGTCGTGCACCGCGACCTGGCAGCGATCGTCAGCGACGTCCCCGGTCCGCGGGTGCGTGCGACGCGGCGAGACCTCATGCGCCATTCGAACGTGCTCGCGTCGGTCTTCGAGGACGGCGAGGTGCTCCCCTTGCGGTTCGGGACGCTGTACCCCGATCGCAACGCGGTCGTCGACTCGCTCCTCGCCGCTCGTCACGGCGAGCTGCACGACCTTCTTGCACGGCTCGAGGGGAAGGTCGAGCTGAGCGTCAAGGCGTTCTACGACGAGCGAGCAATCCTGGCCGAGGTCGTGAACGGGGATCCCAGGATCGCCCGGCTCCGCGATGCCACGCGCTCGCAACCGCCGGCTGCGACGCAGGGCCTGCGGCTCGAGCTCGGCGAGGCCGTTGCGCACGCGCTCGAGTCGCGGCGCGCGGCGGACGCCGAAGCGATCGTCGCGCGCGTCCAGCCGCTCTCCGATGCAATCGTCGTCGACGACCAGCAGGTCGAGAATCTCGTCGTGAAAGCCGCGCTGCTCGTCGATCGCACACGCGTCGCCGCGATCGACGCGGCAATGGACGCACTCGCCCGCGACCAGGCCGGGCGAATGCAGTTCAAATACGTCGGTCCGCTTCCGCCGCACACGTTCGTTGCGATCGAGTCCTCCGAACGAGCATGATCACCCGGCGACATGGGATTGATTAGCGGCTTGTTGAGTCTTCCGCTCGCGCCGGTCCGCGGGACGATCTGGATCGCGGAGCAGCTGCTCGAGCAGGCCGAGCGCGAGCTAGGGGACGAGACGACGATCAGGCGCGAGCTGGCGGCAGCCGAGCTTCGCTACGAGTCCGGCGCGCTGTCGCTCGAGGAGTTCGAGGAGCTCGAAGACCTGCTGCTCGAGCGCCTGGAATGGTTACGAGACGCGGAAGCCGAGCAGGATTGGCACGAGTGAGCGAACGCGAGAAAGCCCAGCAGAAGCGGAACGACGCCCGGCGCCGTCGCCGCGCACCGTCCGGCGAGCCGAAGGCCGAGGCCCCGGCGGGCGAGGCGAGCGGCGGCGACCGCGAGGGCGCTGACGAGCCGATCGAGACGGTGAAGCAGGCGGCGAAGGTCGCCGCGGCTGCCGCCGCGGTCGGCGCCGCGGTCGGCGCCGCGCGCGCGATGACTGCCGGTCACGATGACGGAGAGGCAGATGAAGGTGGCGACGGTGGCGATGAAGGCGGCGCTGCCCCCGAAAGCGATGCGACGCCGGAAGCGCATCCCAAGGCCGCGGGCGCCACTGCCAGGGACGAAGACACGCAGCCGGACGTCGATGACGGCGCCGAAGACAAGGACGACGCGCAGGGATCGCAGCACCGCGACGAGCCCGTGCGGCCGGTGTCGGGTCACGACGCGTCAGGCGGCGGAACGGACGAACGCTCCGAAAGCCGACCCGCGAGCGCCGGTGCGGCGCAGCGCGCGGTCCAGCAGGCGCGCGACCACCTGAATGCACTCTCCGGTCACGACGCCGAGTCGGTGTCCTCGTTCGAACCGGCGCCGGGCGGCTGGAAGATCGGCCTCGAGGTCCTGGAGGTCTCGCGGGTGCCGGCGTCGACCGACGTGCTCGCAACGTACGAGGTTACGGTAGACAACGACGGCGATCTCGTGTCCTATTCGCGGACGCGCCGTTACTACCGGTCCCAGGCGGCTTCGGAGGACGGCCGATGAGCTATCCCGAGCGTTCAGGTCAACGACGCGTCGACCTCGGGTCGACCCGGGGCGGCGGCCCCGCGCAGCTCGCGGACGTGCTCGAGCGCGTACTCGACAAGGGCATCGTCATCGCCGGCGACATCCGCATCAACCTGCTCGACATCGAGTTGCTCACGGTCAAGATCCGCCTGTTGATCGCTTCGGCTGACAAGGCGAAAGAGATGGGGATCGACTGGTGGCAGGGAGATCCATTCCTTTCGGGGCGCTCGGACGGTGACCGTGCGCTCGAAGACCGGCTGCGCCGGCTCGAGTCGGCAGCGGGGCTCGGTGACGAGGCGAAGCAGGAAGGGTCGGGCCGGCGCCGCAAGGGCGCGTGAGCGACGGCTGGTACCTCTACGGCGTGACGCACGCCGGCGTAGAGCTCGGGGACGCGTACACGACGTTCGACGGCGCACTCCCGCGTCCGTTCCTCGTCATCGACGGTGAGGTTGCCGCCATCACCGGAAAGGTCTCCCTCGAGGAGTTCGACGAGGCGCGGCTCCCCGGCCTGCTGAACGATCCCGGATGGCTGATCCCGCGCGCGACCGCGCATCAGGACGTGCTCGAGCGAGCGTTGCCGGGAGGTCCCGTCGTGCCCTTTCGTTTTGGCACGGTGTATCGCGACGAACGCGCCGTGCGCACGTTCCTGCGGAGCAACGCACACGAGTTGACGACTGCACTCGAGCGGCTCAGCGGCCGCGTCGAGATGGGCGTCAAGGTGTTCGCCGACCGCGACGTTCTCACGGCGGCGCTGCGCGACACCGATGCCCCGGTGGCCGAGTTGGAGACCGAGATCGCATCGGCGCCCGAGGGGCGCGCGTACATGCTCAGGCGCCGCGCGGACCGGTTGCTCGACGAGGCCGTGCAACAGTTCGAACAGGAATGTGCGGCAGAGTCCCATGCAGCGTTCAGCGCGGTCGCGGACGACGTCGCGGTCAATCCACCGCAGCCGGCCGAGCTCTCGGGACGCTCTGAAGAGATGATCCTGAACGGCGCTTATCTGCTGCAGTCCGTGGAGGCGATCAACGACGTCGCGCAGGAGCTGGCGCAGCGATACGGTGGTTCGGGGGTGACGTTCGACGTGACCGGTCCGTGGCCGCCCTACAACTTCGTCCCGTCGGAGTTCGCGTGAGTTCGTCGTCGAGGCGGTCGCCGTTGCAGCAGCAGATCACGCTGCTCGAGCTCGTCGACCGCGTCCTGAACAAGGGCGTTTCGCTGAGCGGCGACATCACGCTCTCGGTCGCGGACGTGGATCTCGTCTATGTCGGCCTGCGCGTGCTGCTCGCGTCCGTCGGGACGCTCGAGGAGCTGCAGCTGCGTGACGACACCTGACGTGGATCCGACCATCCATCTCTATGCGATCTGCGACGGCGCGCCGGAGATCCCCGCCGTCGAGGGCGTCGACGACGCCGCCCTCGAAGCGCATGTCCTCGATGGCCTCACACTCGTGATCAGCCGGCACGACCGTGCGATCGCGGCCGACGAGGCGGCGCTTGTCCGGCACGCGGCGGCGGTCGATGCCGTCGCAGCGGCGGGAGCAACGCTTCTGCCGGCGCGCTACGGACGCGCCTTTCCCGACGAGGCCGCGCTGGACGCGTCCCTACGCGAACGCGCAGCCGCAATTCGCGCGGCGTTGGAGCACGTTGCCGGCTGTGTCGAGCTCGGCGTTCGCGCAGCCGATCCCAAACGGCAGGCTCCGCGCCCAGATGCGCAGCCGCCGAACGCCACGGCATACATGCGAGCGCGACTCGCGGACGTCCAGCAACTCGAACGCGTCGCGGCGGGAATTCACGAGCCGTTGGCGGCGATCGCACGCGACAGCGTCCGCCGGCTGATGACGAGCGGACGCCTCGAGCTGACGGCTGCGTACCTCGTTTCCACCGGATCGGTCGACCGGTTCAGGGCGGCTTTCGATGCGCTTGCCGCGACGCATTCGGAGCTAGCGATGGTCTGCTCGGGCCCCTGGCCGCCGTACAGCTTTGCGACCCTGGAGGACCGCAAGTGACAAGCAGCGGCGACGATCGAATCCTTGGCGCCGCCGGGGAGCTCGAATTCTTCACCGAAGAGCTCGAGCAGATGCGGGACGCCTTTCCGAGGCGCATCAACGCCGATCCCGAACGTGTCGAACGCGGCCTCGCGCAACTCGTGCTGACGCTGATCGAGTTGCTGCGTCAGTTGATGGAGCGACAGGCGTTAAGGCGCATGGAACAGGGAACGCTCACGGATGAGCAGGTCGAGCGGCTCGGCGAGACGTTTATGAAGCTCGAGGCGCGAATGGGTGAACTGAAAGAGCACTTCGACCTGCGCGACGAGGATCTCAACCTGAACCTGGGGCCGCTCGGCGACCTGCTCTGACGTTCGATTCGCGCGAGCAGGAGTGAAAACGCAGTAGTCGGGGATACGCGATACGGGTCTACAACTTGAAGGAGGTATGCATGGCTTCGATCAAGGATGTCGAGAAGCTTGCAGATGATCTGTCAGAGCTCGTCGATCAGCTCCGAAGCGAGCTGAAGAACGGGCCGGATTTCGAAAAGCTCGTGCAGATAGCGGACCAGCTCTCTGAGCACGCCGACAACGCAGCCGAGACGTTCAACACCGTCAATGACGCACTGATGAGCCGCCTCGGCGAGCTCACGGGCGGCGGGAGGAGTTCGGGGTCGAGTCGTTCCGGCTCAGGTTCCGGTTCGCAACAGCGCCAGAAGGCCGGAGCGTCGGCCTGACCTGAACATCGTGGGGACGGTGGGAGGTATGGAAAATGGCTGAAGAGCAGGAACAGCAGGAGCAAAAGGAGCAGTCGAACGGTGGGAACGACGAGGGCGCGCGCGGCGGGATGAGCACCGCGGCGAAGGCTGCCGCCGCGGCGGCAGCGACCGGTGCAGCGACCGTTGCGGTTCGCAAGGTGCTCTCGCGTGACCAGTCGCACTCGAACGGGTCGTCGAACGGCTCGTCGGACGGCGATGGCGAGGAGTCGAAGACGTCGCGGTCGGGTGGCGGTTCGTTGCTGACGTCCGTGGCTTCGGGCGGTTGGGACGCGGCGCGCGATGCGCTCATGCCCATCGCCGAGGACGTGGCGGACGCGGCGGGGAAGTACCTCGCGAGCAACGGTCCCGACGTCGTCCGCGAGCGGATCGTCCCGCGCTTCATTCAGGCGTTCAACAACGCAAACGACAGCGGGTGACGGAGGGCGGGATTCGCCGTCGCGAATCCCGCCCCCAAGCCCAACGACACGGTGGAGGTGATGTCCGTGGCTGAAGAACCGCTTTCAAATGAAGACGAGAACGGCGGCGACGACGAAGGGATGTCGACACCCGCGAAGGTCGTCGCAGGCGCGGCGCTCGGGGTTGCGATCCCCGCTGCGGTCGGCGTTGCGAAGAAGCTGATGGGCGACGCGGAGGACTCGGAGTCGGACGACGAAGGCGAGGGCGACGAAGCCGGATCAGCGGCTCAATGCGGCTCAGGCAGCGGCGCTTCCGGCAGACGCTCGTCGGGCACGTCGGGACGCAGCAGCGGCTCGGGCACGTCGCGGAGCCGAAGCTCGTCCGGCACGTCGCGGTCTCGCGGCTCGTCGGGGAGCTCGCGTGGCAGCTCGTCAGGCACGTCGTCGCGCGGACGCAGCTCGTCCGGAACGTCGCGGTCACGCAGCTCGTCCGGGACCGGAAGTCGGAGCTCGTCGGGCACGTCGCGTGGGCGGAGTTCGTCGGGCACGACGCGGGGCCGGAGCACGTCCGGGACTTCGCGTGGCCGCAGCACGTCCGGCGCCTCGCGCAGCCGGAGCACCTCGGGCACGTCGAAGAGCCGGAC
>VAXB01000038.1 GCA_005883995.1 Actinomycetota bacterium | reverse complement strand
ATCGAGCTCGACCACGTCACGAAGCGGTTCTTGACGCCGAACGGCGAGGCATTCACCGCGATTCGCGACGTCAACCTCGTTGTTGAGCCCGGGCAGTTCTGTGCGGTCGTCGGTCCGACAGGGTGCGGAAAGTCGACGACGCTAACGCTCGTCTCGGGACTCGACCGGCCAAGTGCAGGTGAGGTCCGCGTTGGCGGAAAGGTCGTCGAGGGGATCGCGAGAGGGATCAGCTTCGTCTTCCAGGCCGACGCGTTGCTCCCGTGGAAAACGGTTCTGGGCAACGTTGCGCTTGGGCCGAAGTTCCGAGGCGTGCGCAAGAAGGAGGCGGAGGACCGCGCGCGCGACTGGGTTCGGCGCGTCGGGCTGAGTGGGTTCGAAGATCACCATCCCCATCAACTCTCCGGCGGCATGCGCAAACGCGCCGGGCTTGCCGCGGCGCTGACGAACGAGCCGTCGATCCTGTTGATGGACGAGCCGTTCGGTGCGCTCGACGTGCAGACAAAGGCGATCATGTCGAACGAGCTCCTCGCGCTGTGGGAGCAGACGAAGCCGGCCGTCATCTTTGTCACGCACGACCTCGAGGAGGCGATCGCGCTCGCCGACCGCGTCGTCGTCATGACCGTCGGTCCTGGGACGGTCAAGGGAATTTACGACATCGACTTGCCGCGCCCGCGCGGCGCCGTCCAGGAGATTCGGTTCGAGCCGCGCTTCCTCGAGCTCCACCGACAGATCTGGGAGTCGTTGCGCGAGGAGGTCGAGCGCGCGTACGCACGGACGGCGTCGATCGGAACGGACCAGCCGTCGTGACGACCGTCACCGCAGACGGGGCCGCTGTGGCGCTGGATGCGGCGGTCGTCAGCGCACGACGGCGAGCGCGCCGGCGCCGCATCCTCGTCTACGCGGCGCGTGTGCTGACGGCCGTGCTCGTGCTCGGCAGCTGGCAGCTGTTCTCGAAGACCTGGCACATCGTCGATCCATTCTTCTTCGGTTGGCCCACCGGCGTGTACACACGGCTACGCGATTGGGTCGAGCACGGAACGGCGTACGGCTCCCTGTGGTTGCAGATCTGGACGACCTTGAAGGAGGCGCTGCTCGGTTTCGTCTTCGGGGTCACCGGCGGAATCATCTTCGGAATCGCGCTCGGACAAATCCGTTTTCTTGCCGATGTCGTCGGGCCGTACATCAAGATCATGAACGCGATCCCGCGCATCGTGCTGGGGTCGATCTTCCTAATCTGGCTCGGGATCGGGACAACGTCGAAGGTCGCGCTCGCAGCCGTCCTCGTCTTCTTCGTCGTTTTCTTCAACTCGTTCCAAGGCGTGAGAGAGGTCGACCGCAACTTCATCGCGAATGCGCGCGTTCTCGGCGCTTCACGCCTCGCAGTTACGCGTCACGTCGTGCTGCCGTCGGCGCTGACGTGGATCATCGCGAGTCTTCACGTCGCATTCGGCTTCGCGATCATCGGCGCGATCGTCGGCGAGTTCCTCGGCGCACAACACGGCCTCGGGCTCGTCATCTCGACCGCACAGGGCAACTTCGATCCCAACGGCGTCTTCGGCGCGATGCTGATCATCGCGATCATCGCGCTGACCGCCGAGGCGTTGATCAGTCAGCTCGAGCGGCGGTTGCTGTCGTGGCGACCGTCGTCACCGGCGGAAACCCCGTTCGTCTAACAAGGAGGGAAACCGATGCGCAATACATGGTTGAGGTACGCCATCGCAGCGGGCCTCGTCGCGCTCGCCGTCGGCCTGGTCGCAGGCAGCGGTCTCGGTGCCGTCAAGCGCAGCACTTCTCCGACCGTCAGCTTGATGGTCGGCGGGATCGACAAGCAGATCTACCTGCCTTATCAGCTCGCGCAGGGACTCGGGTATTACAAGAAGTACGGCGTCAACGTGCAGCTGAGCACCGAATCGGCGGGCGGCGTCGGCGCCGAGGACGCATTGGCCGCCGGCCAGGTGAACATGGCCGGCGCCTGGTATGTCCACACCATCGACTTCCAGCAGCACGGCAAGAACGTGATCGACGTCGTCCAGCTTTCCGGAGCTCCCGGCGAGCGCGAAATGTGTGCGAAAGGCTCGGGAGTCACCTCACCGGCGCAGTGGGTCGGCAAGACGGTCGGCGTGACCGACCTCGGTTCCGGAACTGACGACCTGACGCTGTATCTCGCAGCACGACAGCATGTCTCCTCGAAGCAGTTCACGCGCCTCGGTGTGGGCGCCGGCTCGACGTTCATCAGCGCCTTGCAGCATGGACGGATCGCCTGCGGCATGACGACGCAGCCGACCGTCAATGCAATCGAGAACCAGGGCATCGGCTACTCCGCAATCGATCTGGCAAGCCAGAAGGGCGTCAAGAGGTGGCTCGGCGGAAACCTGCCGACCGCGTCGGTCCTCGTCCAGAAGAGCTGGGCTGACTCGCACAAGGCGAGCGTCCAGAAGGTCGTGAATGCCCTAGTCGCGACGATGCACTACATCCACACCCACAGTGCAGCGCAGATCGCGGCGCACATGCCCGCCGACTTCGTCTCGAATCAGTTGACCACGCGCGCGGATTACATCAGCGCGCTCGCAAAGGACAAGAACCAGTTCCTCGCGGATGGGATCATGCCCTCGAGCGGTCCTAGGACCGTCTTCAACGTCGAGAAGCTCGCGGGGAAGATCACCGGAAACGTCACTCTTCACTCGACCTACACGAACGCGTTCGCGATCAAGGCGAACCAGACCGAGGGCTATATGAAGAAGAACTGCAAGCCCGCGACCGCAAAGAAATGTCGGACGAAGAAGGCGTATTAACCGCTCTCCCACCTCCTCCACCGAACGGCGCCCTCGCAGGCGCCGTTCGCGTTATAGGCGCAGAGTTGCCTCGCCGATGGCGGCCGAGGTGCAAACACCCACGGCGCTCGCCGACGCACGGTGGAGACGAGCGCACGAAGAGGTAGTCGGCCCGGCAATCGGCCAGAACCAGGGCGGCGGAGCGGTTGCGCGTGGCGACCAGGGCTCAATCTCTCTATCGCCTCCCCCTCCGGGACGACGCACCGTCGGTCGCGGGGCCCCGGCGCGGGCGAGCTCCAACGGGAGCGCGGCAGAGTTCGTCGCTCTCTAATGGGCCGTCGGTGCGACGCCCCTCGCCGAGGAGAGCCCTCGCGTCGCGCCCGTAGTCGGTGTCGTTCTCGGGAGGAAGGCGCTCGACGAGGTCAGCGAGCAGCCTCAGATCGGCCTCGCGCGTCGCGGACGGCAGACGCGAGGGTGCGAGCGCAGACCGAACCGCCAGAGCCCACGAACCGTGCTCCTGCGCGGTGGAGATCGCCCGGAGCAGGAGCCGACGGCCCTCGTCCTCGCGACCGTCGAGACGTAGTAACTCGGCCTCGACGCGGAAGATCTCCGGCTCGTAGAAGTAGGTCGGCATCGACTGGGTCAATGACCGCACCTGGTGGAGGAGGGCTCGGGCCGCTTCCGGCCTCCGGTGGCGCAGGTGGACCTCGGCGAGAAGCGTCCCGACCATGGCCGCCCAGATATCGCTCGCCTAGAGCTCGCCTGCGAATGCTCGCTCGAGCTCCGAGATGCCCTCTTCGTCTCGCCCGATGCGCGAGAGCGCCCAGCCCCGCATCGCTTGCGCGATGCCGAAGAACTGAGGATGAACGATCTCGCCCTCGCGGGCGAGTGCCCGGTCCGACTCACGCAACGCCGCCTCGGCATCGCCGTTGATCTGCAGAGCCCACGGGAGCTGGGTCAGCGGCTGGGCGATGGTCGCCGCATGCCCCAGGGCTTCGCTGAGGGCGATTGCCTCATGCAACTGGGTCACCGCCTTTACCGACTCGCCTCGAAAGGCAAAGGCAAGGGCCTGGAGCGCTAGTGCGCAGACGCCCGGATCGTGGTTGCCGTACTGGAAGGAGAGCGGATGGTGGGCCTCTGGGCGGTAGACCGCGCGCGCCTCGTCGGCAGCGGCGATGGCGTCGTCGATTCGACCGGCGAAGAGCGTCCGCCTCGTCGAGCGGCTGACCGAGCTGGTCCGCGAGGGCGACGACTCGATGAGGCTTCAAGCCCTTCATGCCCGCTGGATGAACTCGCGGGTCCGCATGCGACGTCGAGGACGGCTTCGGCGGGCTGGAGATCGAGGCGGTCGAGGAGCAACCGCGCCCATGGCGTGAAGAGCCTTGGGACGAGCACGTCCTCGTAGGCCTGCATGGCGGAGACGTCGGGCGCCTCGAACGACGCAGCCCGCCCAGGCGAAGGAAGTCATCTGTTTGCTGCCCGCCTCTCGACATTCGGGGTGGGTGCACCCGGGGCGCGCCTCGAGGGCGCGCCCCGGGGTCCTGGTTCTAGCCGCCTCGTTGGAAGGCGTGGTCGAGGTCGTAGTCGGCGACCTCGCGGCCGAGCACCGAACCGGCCTGGACCGAGAAGGGGTAGCTGGTGCTGTCGGGATTCCAGTGCGGGTTGGCCTGTGCGTCGCCGCTGAGGTGCGTGAGTTGCACCTGCTGCAGCGTGCCCGGGTCGTCGCGCCGTTCTCGCTTGCCAATGCGGAGCGTGGCCACTGACAGGTGACCACCCTCCAGAGTCAACTCGAGATCAACTCCTGCCTCGCTCGACCAGCCGCTGGCGGTAATCAGGCCGGGCTTAACCGCCTACGGCTGCGCCATCGGGTGGACCGAGGGTGACGCTCAGGTCGCGCCGTGAGCTGACGTCAAGCTTGCGGTAGACGCGGCTCAGATGCACCTCGACCGTCTTCACGGTCACGAACAGGGCCTGGGCGATCTCCTTGTTGGTCAGACCCTGCGCCGCCATGTGCGCGACACGCCGCTCGCTCGCGGTCAGCGCGTCGAGGCCGCTGAGAACGACCGTGCGGCGATGGGCGCCGGTCGCGGCCAGCTCGTCGTTTGCCCTTGCGATGAGTGCGCTCGCGCCGCAGCGTTGCGCGAGATCGATTCCGTCGCGGAGCAGCGCCCGGGCGTTGCTGCGGTTGTTCCCACGCCGCAGCGCCGCACCGAGGTCGATGAGCGCGCGTGCGTGCTCGAGCCGCGCGGGTGAATCGGCGAGGGTTGCGACGGCGTCCGCGAGTAGCTGCTGCCCGGCTCGCCCGCCCTGGACGAGCCCAAAGGCGCGCAATGACATTCCGATCGCCCGGGACGCTCCCCAAAGGCGCGCGAGCTCGAGCTCTTCCTCTCCCAGCTCGGAGGCCTCCACTGTGCGGCCGAGCGCGTGGAGTGCCAGTGCTGCTTGCGATCGCCAGGGTACAAACGCGGGATTGCGGACGCCGAGCGTCTGCATGTGCTGGCCGAGTTGCAGGAAGTCGGCGAGCGCCTGCTCGGTCGCACCGTTCGCTTGGCGGGCGCGGGCTCGGCCGTAGATGAACAGCAACCGATGACCGAGCGGGATCTGAGTGAAATCCACGCTGCTCGTCGCGGCGGCCGCCTCGTCCGGCGTGCCGCGATCGACGAGCACGTCTGCGAGGAAGCCGGAGGCGTAGGAGCTCATGACGACCGTCAGCGGTCCGTCCTCGATCGCGGCCAAGTCGGATTCGACCTGCTGGAGATTGCCTCGCTGAGCGTGCACGAACGCACGCATCACGAGCAGATCGTTGACTGATAATCGGTCGCCACGCGACTGCGCCGACACGAGCGCGCGCTCGGACGCCTGTTCTGCTGCGTCGACTTCGCCCGCGGCCGTGAGCGTGAGAATCGCGTAGTCGATGGCGAGGTAGGCTGCCGGCGCCGCGAGATCGTCCTGGACCACCCGCCCCGCGAGTGCGACGGCACGCTCCCGGGAAGCCCCGGATCGGAGCTCGGAGAGCGCGAGCGCCGCGAGCAATGCCGTGCTGCCGAGATCGCTCTCGAGCTCGTCCTCGCGGACGGCCGCCAGCCGCTCGGCCGCCAGCTGACAGAGGTTCGGCTCACACCAGGCGGCCAGGTTCAGCTCCCCCTCGAGCAGCCGACGGAGATCGGGGCGACGACGGCCCAGTTGGTCGAGCGTGCTGCTGTACAGCTCGACCGCCTCGGATTGCCGGCCCAGGTAGATGAGGGCCTGGCCGTAATCGAGAGCGCGTTCGGCTCGTTGCTCGACGTCGTCGGTCGACTCGATCGCGAGCCTGAGGTGCTCGACGGCGGCGCGCTCGTCGATATGCATCTCCGCGGTTCCGAGTCCGCTGAGCACGGTGCCTCGTTGGTCGGCCGGGGGCTCGGCAAGCGCCCGACTCAGGTACGCCGCCGCCGCGTCCGGCGCGCCTTCAGCGATCGCGCGGCCCGCCGCCTGACTCAGCGTAGTGACGACGAATTCGTCGCCTGCGGGCTCCGTCAGCATCAGGTGCGCCGCTGCCTGCTCAGGCAGAGACCCAGCCTCGAGCACCAGCACGGCCGCCCTCTTGTGCGCGGCGATCCTCGATCCGGCACCCATCGTCTCGTACACGGACGTTCTGAGCACCGGGTGCGTGAACTCCAGCGGGCCGTCCGTGCGCAGCAGGTCCGCGCGGACGAGCTCCTGCGCCGCCTCCGCCGCCGCGGTGGCCTCGAGGTGGGCGAGCATGCCGGCTTGTCCGAGCGCGGCGCCGTCACCGAGAATGGCAGCGGCACGAACGAGCGCGGTCGCGTCGGCCGAAAGCCGCAGAAGCCGGAGTGAGATTGCGTGGGACATGGCTTCCGGTCCGAGTTCGCTGACGCGCTTCGCCTCGTCCGCGCGCGGTGCGATCGCCTCTCGCGCGAGCGTGTCGAGGAGAGCCCCGACGAACAGCGGGTTTCCGTCGGTTGCGTCGCGACAGGCGGCACAGAACTCGTGATCGGGTTCCGCGGCGAGCGCGTCGCGGGCGAGGGCCGCAATCGAGCCTAGGCCGAGGCCTCCGGGGTGCACGACTGTGGCCGCCGGATCGGAGACCAGCTCGGTGAGAAGCGCCGCCTCGTGACCTTCGCCGGCCGGGCGCAGACTGACGGTCACGAGCAGCGGCAATCCTTCCAGCCGGCGCGACAGATACCCCAGCCAACGCAGGGTGGGGGGGTCGCACCAGTGGAGATCGTCGATCGTCAGCAGCGTCGGGCGCCGCGCGGCGATGTTGGCCACGAGCCAGTAGAGCCCATGCAGGATCGGGAACGACATGTCGCTCGTTCCTGTCGGCGCAGCCCCGACCTGCGATGACTCGAAGAGCGGTTTCGCCAGGCCCGCTGCTCCGGCGAGCAGCTTCGCTCGCTCGCGGCTCGGCGAACGGGCGAGCAGCGGCTCGAACAATTGCCGGACGACCCCGTATGCGAAGTCCTGCTCGAGCTCTCCACCGCGCGCGGAGATCACCTCGAAACCCGCGTTCGCCGCTACCTCGCGGGTGGCCGCGACCAGACGAGACTTGCCCATTCCCGCACGGCCCTCGAACGCGAGCAGGCGTCCAGTGCCTGCGCCGGCAGCCTCAACGAGCGCCGCGGTGGCGGCGAGCTCCGCCTCGCGCTCCAGAAGAGGCCTCGGAGCGCCGTCCGCTGGCGCAGCGACTTGGGGGATCGGTGATGTCACCGTGACACGCCCAATCCTAGAACCGCGCGAAAGGTGGATCTTGGAGGCCTTCCCGAGAGTTGCTACGGGACAGGCGATGAACGAAGATCGTGGAGTACTCGCCACCTTTGCGGCGGGACGACAAGGGGGGCGGGCACGGCCGAGATAGCTCAACCTATGTCGGCGGCGGAGCCGGCAGCGTACAGGCTGCGCCGAGACGTCGGCCTCGTCGGCCTGCTGTTCGCGTCGCTCGGCTCGATCATCGGCGCCGGCTGGCTGTTCGGGGCGCTCTACGCCTCGCAGCTTGCCGGGCCCGCGGCGATCATCTCCTGGGCGCTCGGTGGCGGCGCCGTCATGCTCCTCGCCCTGACGCACGCCGAGCTCGGAGCCATGTACCCGGTCAGCGGCGGCAGCGCCCGATTTCCGCATTTCGCTTTTGGCAGTCTGGTCGGCTTCACCGGGGGTTGGGTGACGTTCCTGGCCGCCGCCACCGTTGCTCCGCTCATGGTCGAGGCGACGTTGCTGTACGCCTCGAACTACGTCCATGGACTGACGACCCTCTCGGGTGGTCGCGCCGTCTTGACGGCCTCCGGCTACCTCGTCGCTGCGGCGTTGATGCTGCTCTTCTGCACGATCAACGTGCTGGGCGTGCGTTGGCTCGCCGAGACCAACAAGGTCATCGTCTGGTGGAAGATTGCGGTCCCAGCCCTTACCGTGATCGCGCTACTCGCCACCTCCGCGCATCGCAGTAACTTCAGCGCAACCGGAGGGTTCATGCCGTTCGGGTGGAAAGGCGTGTTCCTCGCGCTCTCCGCCGGCGGAGTCGTCTTTGCCTGTTCCGGCTTCGAGCAGGCGGTCCAGCTCGGAGGCGAGAGCCGGAGGCCGCGACGAAATATCCCGCTCGCGATGATCGGCGCGATCGTCGTCGCGCTGGTTCTTTATGTCGCGCTTCAGGTCGCCTTCATCGCCGCGCTCGATCCCTCGAGCCTGTCCAACGGCTGGGGAGCGGTCGCATTCTCCGGGAAGGCGCAGCTGTACGGCCCCTTCGCCGGACTTGCAACCGCACTTGGTCTCGGTTGGCTCGCGGTGCTGATCTATTCAGACGCGATCGCCTCGCCCGCCGGCACCGGCCTTCTCTACACCGGGGCCAGTAGTCGCTTGACCTTCGCGCTGGCGCGGAACGGCTACATCCCGTCGGCGTTCGGGCGGCTCACGTCCAGAGGCACACCGCTGGTGGCGATCGCGTTCTCCTTTGTGTGCGGAATGTTCCTCTTCCTTCCCTTTCCCGGCTGGCAGCAGCTGATCGGTTTCGTCTCGGCAGCGGCCGTCGTCTCCTACGCGATCGCGCCGCTCGCGCTCGGCGCGCTCCGACTCCAGGACCCCGACCGGCCACGTCCTTTCCGGCTCCCCGCCGCCTGGTTGCTCGCGCCCGCTGCGTTCATCGTCGCCAGCGAGATCCTGCTCTTTACCGGCTGGGCTGTCGTCTGGAAGCTGATCGTCGCGATCCTGATCGGATTCGCGCTTCTTTTCGTCTCGCGCGCCTCCGAATCGAGCGTGCGCGGCTTTTCGCTCGACTGGCGCAGCTCCGTCTGGTTGCCCCCGTACCTGTTGGGGATGAGTGCGCTCTCCTACGTCAGCTCGTTCGACACGGGAACGCCCAGCTCGATCCCGCTGCTCGGCCTGCACGGCCCCCGCAATGACCTCTCGTTCGGTTGGGACATGCTTGCCGTCGCGCTCTTCAGTCTCGTCATCTACGCGTTTGCGATCAGGTGCCGACTCTCCGTCGAGCGCGCGCTTCGCTACGTGGAGGCCTCGGCCGCCGAAGCCGGCGGAGCGGATTAGTGGTCGTCTTACTCACGCGCGTCACGGATGAGGAATCATCCGGAGGATCTTGGCCTCGAGCACTTGGACCGCGGCATCGAAATCGGTCGCTTGGTTGACGGTGATCGCGATCGTCACCGCGCCGCGAGGACAATGCAGGACGGACGTGCCCCAGAAGCCGTCGTGATGCCAGCAGCGTTCGTGCCCGATCGAATCGCTGAAGATGCCCATGCCGAGATCACTCGGCCGTCTGGAATACGGCTTGCCGAGCATCGTTCGTAGCGTGGCCGACTTCCTGTAGACGTCGCCCTCGAGGAGCGCGCGGTAGAAGCGGGCGAGATCGTCGACGGTTGAGACGAGACCGCCGCCGCCGTAGAGGTCGAACGACGGGTCGAAGCCCGTCGCATCGGTGGTCCCGAGGTATTGGTGGGCGCGTTGTCCCACGCGTGCCGGTGCGGGCTCGAGCGTCTCGAGATACGTGTGCGTGAGGCCGAGGCGCTTGAAGCCGACGAGCGTGCGCAACGCCGAAGCGAGGCCAAGGCCCGTTCGGCGCTCGAGAATTTCGCCGAGCAGGATGTAGTTCGTGTCCGAGTAGCGGAAGTTCGAACCTGCCGGGAAGAGCGGCTTGCCATGGGTCATGGCGAAGCGGAGCTGCTCCGTGCGACTCCAGCGATGGCGTGGGTGGCTGACCACAGAGGTCTCGTAGGCCGGAGTGGCGGCGTAGTCGAAGAGGCCGCTCGTGTGTTGGAGCAGGTTTCTGATGCGGATCGCTCCGACGTCGTAACCGCCGCGGCGAAGGAGCCTGACGGTGGACGAGCTCAGATGCGTTGCAATCGGGTCGTCGAGCGCGAGCTTCCCGTCCTCGACCAGCCGCAGGATCGCGGCGGCGGTGAACGTCTTGGTGACGCTGGCGATGCGAAACGGGGCCTGTGGTGTCAGCGTTTCGTGGGTTGTCCGATTGGCAACGCCGGACGCTCCGCTCCACGCGAGCCCGGGCGCTCTGACGCTCACTGCGACGCCGGGGAATGCGGGATGAGCACGAGCGAACTCGTTCAGCGTTCGGTCGAGTCGTGTCGCGAGCGGTGCCTGTGTCGGCGTGGCCGACGTGCGGTCGGCGGCGGGCGCGGAGGCGACCAGTATCGCGAGCGTGAGCGCCGGTGCGAGCATTGTGGCGGCGAGGCGTCTCATCGTCCTACCGCCGCGCGTGTTTGCGCGTATGCGTACGGATGCTGGAACACGTCACGGGCGTTGTCGGGCCGAGCCGGAAGTGCGAATCGCTCGTCCAGCTGGCTGTCCGTGACGACCACGCTGAGTCGGTCGCTATGCGGCTGCCAGAGGAGCGACACGGCAACGCCGTTGCTCTCGCGGTAGTCGAGCTCTTCCATCGTACCGGTGGAGGCGGCGTGGGTCATCACTTGGTTCCTCCTATGTTCGGTTGCTTCCATGGCGCCACTGTGCGCTTCGGGCAGCGGCATCGCGTCAGGGACAACCCGAATCCCACCCCAACACTCGTCACCGCGGCGTTGATGTACCGGGGCGGCTTCTGCTTACGCGGGTTCCGGTTCGTCACGGGGCGAGGGCGGCGCAGAGGGCGCCCGTATCGAGGGTGTTCAGTCCGGTGTAGGAGATGAGGCCCGCGTCGCCGAAGACGAAGCGACCGTTCTGGGCCCAGACGACGCCGGCACCTGGGATGTGGAAGGCGAACTCTTTGCCCGTGTCGACTGCGAGGCCGGCGGTGACGTCGATGTGCACGGGCGCGGGGCCCTTGGACGAGAGCGAGTGCCACGCGCTGGAGACGCTGTGGGCCAGCGAGCCGTGGATGCTCTCGCGGACCGGGAGGCCTGCGTTGTCGTAGTAGGTGGTGACGGTGACGGTGCCGGCAGCGCTGAAGGTGATGTCGAAGCCGCAGGGGCTGTCGGCGCCGCTGAAGCTCTGGCTGTAGTCGCCCGGCATCTGCGCGGTCGTCGGCCTTGTCGCGGAGGCCGTGTTCGCGAGGAGGAGCGTGGCGACGGCTGTGAGGATGGCGATCGTGGTTGACAGTGCCCGCGTCATGAGGAATTCCTTTCAGCGGCCGTTGATGGGGATGGGTGAGTCATGCCGACCTCTCTTGATCGTTGAGGAGGCGGGAGGCGGCCGTCCCTCTCGAGGCGCGAGAGGGACGACCGTCGACCTGTCACTCGTACTGGAGTGCCTGTAAGACGTTCAGGCGTGCCGCACGGCGTGCGGGGAGGACTGCCGCCCATACACCCGCGACCACGGCAACCCAGGCGAAGTACACGAGTTGGGTGAGAGGCAGGTGGAAGGAGAGGCCTTGGCTCGACATCGCTCTGGTGAGGATCGCGGCGAGGAAGATGCCGAGCGGCAGGGCGAGCGCGGCTCCGATCAATGCGGTGATGATGCTTTCGTGGCGGATCATCCGTCGCAGCTGGCGGCGGCTGACACCGACTGCCCGTAGCATCCCGATCTCGCGTGTTCGTTCGAACACGGAGAGCACGAGGGTGTTGACCATCCCGAACAGGCTCACGATCACGGATAGCGCGAGGAACGCGTAGAAGACGTCCAGCGTCGTCTGGATGTCGTTCAGTTGCGTCTTGATCCAGCCCGGCGTGCTCTGGACGGTCACGTCACTGAACGGCCGCAGCGACTTCGCGAGCGCAGCGGTGGCGGCCGGGCTCGCGCCCGAAGCGACGTTGACGAACACGTAGCCGTTCTGCGGGTTCGGGAACATCCGGTCGAAGTGCGAGCGATCGACCAGGATCCCGCCGAAGACCGCCTGGAACTTCGGGTGGTAGGTGGCACGGACGACGAACGTGCGCTTGGTGCCGTTCGACGCCTGCACCTGGAACGGGCTGCCGACGGACAGCTTGCGCGTCTTTGCCCACTTCGAGTCGACGATTGCGCCGTTACCGAGGTCGGTGAGCACGGCGTCCGAGCCGTCCTTCCAAGCGAAGCGATACGCGCCGGCGATCGTGGCGCCGTCGATGCCGTTGACGGAAATGGTGCTACCGAGCACGCGAGCATTGTCGGACCGGACCGCCGAGACGCTCGTGATGCCGCGGACCGACGCCAGCGCCGGACCTGTCGCCGCGTCGAAGTACGTCGCGCTCGTGCTGGTGTCCGGCACGACGATGTAGTCGCTCTTGACCTGACGGGTCAGGTCGCCTTTGGTGGAGCTCTCGAGGCCCGATGCGAGCACCGCGACGAAGGTGACGAGCGCGAGCCCGATCATCAACGCCGCCGCCGTAGCCGCGGTCCTCGCTGGGTTACGTCCGGAGTTCGCCGAGGCCAGTCGGCCCATGGAGCCGCCGAGCCGACGAGCTGGCGCGCCGACGACGCGGATCAGCGGCGCGACGAGGCTACTGGAGATCATCGCCACGCCGATGAAGAGCAACAGCATCCCGCCTGCGGCAGGGACGAGCACCGACTTCGCTCCGCCGCCGGAGAGGACGCCGGCCGCGATTGCGAAAACTGCGACCGCGATTACGGCGCCGGCGACGTAGGGCTTGTACCGGTGGAAACGTCCGACGGGAAGCTCGGCGCCTTCGCGCACGGCGGCGATCGGTGGGACTCGCGTTGCCCGAAGTGCCGGGAAGAGGCCTGCGAGCAGCGTGATGCCGGTACCGAGGACGATCGTGACGACGACCGTCTGCGCCGAGAACACCGTCCCCGCTTGTGGGAGGCCCGTGAACAGCGTCTCGAGCGCCTTGAACAGCCCGAGCCCGAGCACGAGCCCGAACAGGGAGGCCAGTGCGCCGATCACTGCGCTCTCCAGGAGCACCGATCGCAGAACCTGCCGGCGAGACGCGCCGAGCGTGCGGAGCGTTGCGAGCTCACGCGTGCGCTGAGCCACCGTCATGGAGATGGTGTTGAAGATGACGAAGGCCCCGACGAACAGCGCGATGCCGGCAAACGCGAGCAGGATGTATTTGAACCCGCTGATCCCGCCCGTCACCGACTTGTTCACGGATGCCGCCTCTGCCGCCGACGTCCGCACCGTCTCCGCCTCGGAGAGCAGCGGGCGGATCCGCGCTGCCAGTGCACGCGGCGTAACGTCGGGGCTGCCGACCACCGCGATGCTGTCGTAGCGGCCCTGCTTGTCGAGCAGCACTTGCGCGGTCCTTACGTCGAACGCGGCGAGGGTTGCGCTGCCGGAAGACACGCCGGGGATCTCGGCCAGTCCGGTGATCGTGTAGTGGTGGACGTGTCCGGTTCCCTTGGCGCCGATCGTGTCGCCGACGGCGAAGTGCTCCTTCGCTGCGGTCACGGCGCCGATCGCGATCTCCCCTGGCCCGGAGGGCCAGCGGCCGGTGGTCAGAGCGAGCGGGGTGAAGCGCTTGTCCGCCGGGTCGACGCCGAACCCGAACTGCGGTCCGCCCTTGCCGATCGCCTTGTCGTTCGCTCTCACGAGCTTGACCGTCGTGAAGAGGAAGCCGCCGGAGGCGGCCTCGACTCCGGGCACCTTCTTGATGCGGGCGACCAGTGAGGCGGGCACGCTCGGCGTATTGGCTGCGCCGGTCACGATCTGCTTCCCCGACACGACGACGGATGCCTGCTCGTACGGTGCCGAGAAGACGCCGCTGAAGGCCCGGTGGAGCGTGTCGGTGAAGATCAACGTTGCGCTGACCATCCCTGTGCCGAGCACGATCGCGAGCGCGGTGAGGATGGCGCGGGTCTTGCGGCCGAGCAGTCCTTTGAGCGCGACGGCGATCATCGTCCGCTCACCTCCTGCATGGCGGCGAGCACTTCCGCTGCCGTCGAGCCACGGACTTCCTTGACGATCTGGCCGTCTGCGAGGAAGAGGATCCGATCGGCGAGCGCGGCTGCGCTCGCGTCGTGGGTGACCATCACGGTCGTCTGGCCGAGCTCCTCGACCGAGTGACGGAGCAGGGCGAGGACGTCCTTGCTGGTGGTCGAGTCGAGGTTGCCGGTCGGCTCGTCGGCGAACAGCACCGACGGCTTCGAGATCAGAGCGCGGGCGATCGAGACACGCTGCTGCTGTCCTCCCGACAGCTGCGACGGGCGGTGCGTGCTCCGGTCGGCGATCCCGACCGTCTCGAGCAGCTCCTCGACCCATTCGCGCTCGGGCTTCTCGCCGGCGATCGAGAGCGGCAGGAGGATGTTCTCCTCCGCGGTGAGCATCGGCAGCAGGTTGAAGAACTGGAAGACGAAGCCGATGTGCTCGCGGCGAAGCCGGGTCAGCTGCTTGTCGTTCATGCCGGTGATCTCGACGCCGTCGATGGTGACGCTCCCCTCGGTGGGCGCGTCGAGACCCGCGAGGATGTGCATCAGCGTCGACTTGCCCGAGCCCGACGGGCCCATGATCGCCGTGAGACGCGCCTCCTCGATCTCGATACTGACATTGCGAAGTGCGTGGACCGTTGTGTCGCCTTCGCCGTATTGACGGGTGAGGCCTGACGCGGCGACGACGGCGTGCGCAGTGCGCACCCGCACGGGCGCTTCGAGTAGCGACATGGCACCTTTCCTCTCGGGTCGGTTTGCATGAACCGACCTTGCTCCCGGCGCCGCGCCGTCGCGTCGGAGGCGCCCCGAACCTCGACCCGAAGATTTGTAGGCGCCGGACGCCGAGGGCGGCCTCGAGCCGGCGACGTGATGAGATCTCGAGCGTTCGTAGACGCGGGCTCAGTTGCACCGGTCCGCCGCTCGGCTGACCCCCTGGTTACCTGCGATCCAGCACAGACAACAAGAAATCGCGATTCGCAGGGCTTTAGAGCGCTCTGCTCCATACGTGCTCCACGATCACGCGTTCGGGATCGGCGGAGGCGGTCGGGCCCGCTCGTTACAGCTACTTCAGCTCGACGAGGTACCGGTCGCGGAGCCGCGCGCGTGGGGGGTCGTCGGTGTGGTGGGGCCCGCATGTGCGCAGGGCCCCACCAATGACGACGTCAGTCGTTGCTGTCGGCTCCGTCGCCGAGCGAACCGAAGTAGTGGCTGAGCGACCAGCCCGCAACGGAGTCGCCGAGGTTCTCGCCGGCGACGACCGAGCTGCGCCAGTGCAGTCCGGCCCAGACACGGGCCTTGACGATCTCGTCTTTGAGCTGTTGCGCGGTGTCGAAATGCTCTGTCGTCGTCAAGGTCGTGGCGCCGCCGGTCGCACCCCAGACCGTGGCATTGATCGTCTGCGTCCCGAGGGCGTTTGCGAGCACGTCCGCCAGAGCTGACGTGACGCAGCCGTGTGCTGCCGGGTATTCGGGATGGTTCGGCGTGGAGAGCAGTGGCGTCCAGGCCGGGTCGGCGGTTGTTGCCGGATTGCCGTCGAGGTCGGCGTTCCTGATTGCCGAATAGGGCCGCCAGGCCAGCGCGTTGTACTTCGAGTCGAAGCAGGC
>VAXB01000169.1 GCA_005883995.1 Actinomycetota bacterium | reverse complement strand
ATGCCGAAGTCGCCGACGATCGAGGTGCCGATCCACCTCGACGTCAACGTCCCCGACCGCGAGGCCGAGGTGGAGCGGCTGCTCGAGCTCGGCGCACGCGGCATCGTTGCGACGAAGACGAGCACGATCGGCACCCTCGTCGAGACCTACACGGTGATGCGCGACCCCGAGGGGAACGGCTTCTGCGTCCAGGGGCCGGACCCGCGGAAGCCGCACCCGTACGTCGGCAACGTCACGTTCGCGAGCGCCGATCCGCCGTCGCTCGGGGCCTTCTGGTCGGAGGCGCTCGCGTGGCCGTCCGAGCAAGACGACGAAGCGTTGCTGCAGCGGCTCCGCGACGCGCACCTCGACGCCGGGGAATTCACCGCGTACCACGCGATCCGGCCTGCGGGCTGCGGTCGGCCTCCCCTCCTGTTCCTACGCAGCGAGAAGTCGCGCGCCGCTCTCTACCCCGTGCATCTCGACCTGACGGCCGACGACTGCGCAACCGAGGTCGAGCGCCTCGCCGCTACGGGCGCGACCCTCGTCGAGACGAAGAGCGACGAAGAAGGAACGTGGACGGTGCTGCGCGACCCCGAAGGCAATCCGTTCTGCGTCGACTGACTCAGCTCGACGCGAGCAACCGACAGCCGATTCGCCGCGCCGCGCCCTCGCCGCCCCACCGCATGATCCGGTGGTGGTTCCACGCAAAGATCGGGCGCGCGAGCGGGCCGGCCGCGTTCATCCAGTCCCGCGTCGTCCCGACCTGCCACTCCCAGGTCGAGGCGGTCCCGAGCTCGCTCTCGTAGACGCGCCACGTCCCGGTGCCCGTCAGCTCGCCGCGTGCCCGGCCGACGAGCAGGGTCGGGGGCTCGACGGTCTCGATCCGGGTCGACGATCTCGGTCCGCTGGACGCCGCGCCACCACTCCGGCCAGTGCGCCGCATCGTAGACGACGTCCCAGACCGCCTCTCGGGCGCGTCGAAGAGCCAGGTGGTCAGGAAACGGTACGCCGCGGCCATCGGGCCGGGCCAGGATAATGCCCGGGTGCAGAAGTACGTCCTCTCGGAGCTCGCCACCGGCGAGCGCGTGATCTCGGAGAAGCTGCCGAGCGTCCGGTCCGTCGCGATCGGGATCTGGATCGGCGCCGGCTCACGGGACGAGACCGACGCGAAGGCGGGGGCGTCGCACTTCATCGAGCACATGCTGTTCAAGGGGTCGCGGCGTTACACGGCGCAGGAGATCGCCGAGATCTTCGACGGGCTCGGCGGCGAGCTGAATGCCGCGACTTCCCGGGAGCACACGATGGTGTACGCACGTGTCGCCGATGCGCACGCGCAGACGGCGCTCGACGTCATGACCGACATGGTGTTCGAGCCGTCGTTCGAGGATCTCGACTCGGAACGTGAGGTAGTGCTCGAGGAAATCGCCATGTACGACGACACGCCGCAGGAGCTCGTCCACGATCTTTTCTCCGAGGCGGTCTTCGGGAGCCACGCGCTCGGGCGGCCGGTGATCGGAACGGCCGGCGTGATCTCGAGCGTGACGCGCCGCGTGCTCGGCTCGTACCACCGTCAGATGTACGTCGGCGGGAACGTCGTGATTGCAGCCGCCGGGAACATCGAGCACAACCGCCTCGTGCGCATGCTCGGCCGCGCCCGGTCACATCAGCATCCGCCGAAGGGAAAGCCGCGGGTCCGCCGGCCGCTGGTCAAAGCGCCGCCGCCCGGCTTCCGGTTCGCGCGCAAGGAGACCGAGCAGTACCACGTCTGCATCGGCGCGCCCGGGATCTCGCGCTCCGACCGCCGTCGCTTCGCGGCGTCGCTCCTGGACGCAATCCTCGGCGGCTCCGCGTCGTCGCGTCTGTTCCAGGAGATCCGCGAGAAGCGCGGGATGGCGTACTCGGTTTACTCGTTCGCTTCGCAGTACACCGATACGGGGCTCATCGGCATCTACCTCGGGACGCGCGAGGAGAACCTCGGCCCGTGTCTCGAGATCGCGGCGGAGCAGGCGGCGGACATCGCCGCCGGCAACCTCAAGCCTGCGGAGCTGCTGCGTGCCAAGGAGAACCTGAAGGGCCGCATCATGCTCTCGATGGAGTCGACGTCCAACCGGATGAGCCGGCTCGGCAAGTCTCTGATCACCGACACCGAGCTCCTCTCGGTCGACCGGATCATCGCCGAGATCGAAGCGGTGGACGCCGACGAGGTCGCCGAGCTCGCCGGGCTGCTGCTCGCGCCGGAGAAGCTTTCGATCGCCGGGATCGGCTCCAACGAGCGACTGTTCAGGTCGGCCGTCCGCCGTCTGAACCCGTCAGTCCTCGCAAGCGCGGCGTGAGGGTCGCGCTCAACGGACGCGGCGGCAAGGTCGGCCGCGTCCTCGCGCCCGCCCTCGAGCGGTCGGGACACGAGCTCGTCCCGCTTGACGGGGCGGAGGTGATGGTCGATTTCACCGTGCCGGACGCGGTCGACGGGAACGTCCAGGCGGCGGCCGCACGCGGTGTCCCGTCCGTCGTAGGGACCACGAGCTTCGACCACGAACGCGTCGACGCGATCGCGCGCGAAGCCGGCGTTGCCTGCTTCCACGCCCCGAACTTCGCGCTCGGTGCGGTGCTGATGATGCGGTTCGCGGCCGAGGCGGCGGGTTACCTTCCGCGTGCCGAGATCATCGAGCTCCACAACGAGGCGAAGCGCGACGCTCCCTCCGGAACGGCGCGCGCGACCGCAGCGGTGATGGGAGGCGAGCCTGCGATCCACTCCGTCCGCCTGCCCGGGCTCGTCGCGCATCAGGAGGTGCTGCTCGCGGGAGACGGCGAGCTCTTGACGATCCGGCATGACACCCTTTCGCGTGACGCCTTCGTCCCCGGCGTCTTACTCGCGCTCGAGAAGCTCGCGACGCTACCGCCGGGGCTCACGGTCGGCCTCGAGCGGTTGCTCTAGGCGTGCGGATCGAGCGCGTCACGGAACACGACCTCGAAGCGCTGCTTCCGCTCGTCCGCTCCTACTGCGACTTCTACCGCGTATCGCCCGCCGACGAAGCGCTGCACGCGCTCGCGCGAACGCTGATCGACGACCCTGTCCACGAGGGAGTTCAGCTGCTCGCGCGCGACGAAGCCGGCGCGGCGGTCGGCTTTGCCACCGTCTACTGGACGTGGGACACGCTGCTGGGGGAGCGGATCGGCGTGATGCACGATCTGTTCGTCGCCCCGGCAGCCCGTGGCAGCGGGCTCGCCGAGGATCTGATCGCGGCGTGTCGCGCGGAGTGCCGCAGCCGGGGCGCCGCGCGCCTCACCTGGCAGACGGCGCGCGACAACCATCGTGCGCAGGCCGTGTACGAGCGCGTCGGTGCAGAGCGGGAGGAGTGGCTCGACTATTCGCTGCCGGCAGGAGACGACGGGGTGGGGGAGTAAGATCGCTCCGTGCTCGGTGGCATTCTGACCGCGATCGTGACGCCGTTCGACCGCGAGGGCGGGATCGACTACGAACGGTTTCGAGAGCTCGCGCAGTACCTGGTCGAGAACGGCTCCGATGGCATCGTCGTCGCGGGCACGACCGGTGAAAGCCCGACGCTCACCGACGACGAACGGCTCGAGCTCTTCCGCGTCGCGGTCGACACGCTGAACGGCCGCGGCACCGTCGTCGCCGGGACGGGAACGTACTCGACGGCGCACTCGGTCCACCTGACGCAGCAGGCGCACGACGTCGGCGTGGACGGCTTCCTCGTCGTCACGCCGTACTACAACAAGCCGCCGGCGCGCGGGATCATCGCGCACTTCAAGGCGGTCGCCGACGTCAGCGACAAGCCGATCGTCGTGTACAACATCCCGAGCCGCGTCGTCGTGAACATCGAGCCGGAGACGATCTGCGAGCTCGCGGAGATCCCGACGGTTCGCGCGGTCAAGCAGGCGCACGACGACCTCGACCAGGCACGGCGCATACTCGCCGAGACCGACCTCGACCTGTACGCCGGGGACGACCCCCTGATTCATCCCTTCCTCGAGCTCGGCGGCGTCGGCGTCATCAGCGTCGCCGCGCACATCGTCGGCGACCGGATGCAGGAGATGATCCAAGCGTTCCGCGTCGGCGACGCCGCGGAAGCGCAGCGGATCGATGACGAGCTTGCACCGGCATTCGAGCTGTTGACGGTGCAGACGAACCCGATCGCGATCAAAGCCGCGCTGAACCTGGTCGGCCAGCGCGTCGGCGGCGTGCGGCTACCGCTGGTCGAGGCGACCGGCGACGAGGTCGCGCGGATCCGCGCCTGTCTCGACCGGCTCGGCATCGCGGCCGTCGCGGCTGTCTGACGCGGGGCCGTCGACGACGGCAAGCCCGAGCTCGTCGAGCGTCGCCTCGAGCGCGAGCTCGACCGACCGCGACGGGCCGCGGTCGCCGGCAAGGACGATGAATCCGGCAACCTGACTCGTCTCCCGACGAAGCGGCAGCGCAAGTGCCACGCCCTCGCCCGACAAGTCCGCCGGCGAGGCCACGATCGGACCGGCGCCGGACTCTGCCTCCCGAACGAGCCAGCTGGCGAGCGCGGTCTCGTCCGGCGCCGGACCGTGATGCCGTTCGATGCGGCCGCCGAGACCGTCGTCGGCCCACGCGAGCAATGCGGCCCACTCCAGCGGCCACACGCGCCGGATGCGGTTCACGACGGAGTCGAACACGCCGTCGCGGCTGTCGGCGTGGAGCGCGGCGCGAAGCGAGGCGGCCAACCGCTCTGCGCGTGCACGCGCGGCGAGCCCGAGCACCGCACCGACCGCGGCGACGGCGAGCGCCGCAACGGCGAGCCAGTTCTCGCCGAACGCGACGGCGACGAGCGCAGCAACGACGCCCGCCACCGCGAGCGGCTCGGGCCGCTCGTGGAGCGCCCGACCACGCGTCGCTCCGGTGCGGTACGACTCGTGCGCGCCGTGGATCTGCGCAAGCTCGTCCGTCGCGAGGACCGTCTGTGGGTCGAGGCCTCGCTGCACCGCGACGAACGCCTTGCCAATCACCGGGTGGAATTGCGTCCCGAGGTTCCGCTCGATCTCACGCAGCGCTTCATCCGTCGAGACGCTCGGCCGATACGGCCGGTCAGTCGTCATCGCGTCGTATGAGTCCGCGACGATCAGGAAGTGGGCGGCGAACGGGAGCTCGTCGGCGGCCACGCCGTAATACCCGCGGCCGTCGACGCGTTCGTGGTGGAGCTCCACCGCGCGCGCCTGCGTCGCGATGAACTCGAATCGTTGCAAGAGCCGCGCCGACAGGCGTGGATGGCGACGTACGGCGGCCCACTCTTCACGCGTGAGACGATCCGGCTTGCGCAGGACGGTGGAGTCGACCGCGACCTTGCCGAGGTCGTGGAGGCGCGCGGCCCATCGCAACCGGTCGATATCCGAGAACGGCAGGCGCAACGCGCGCGCAAGCTGATCCACGTACGCCGCGACGCGCACCGAGTGCCGGTAGGTCGACGGATCGCGTTCGTCGACGATGTTCGCGAACGTCTCGAGCGCACGAAGCGTCTCCCGCTGCACGTGCACAGCGCGCGCCTGCGCCTGGTGGACGACGAACGCGACGGGAATCACGACGATGACGTCCCACGGATGCAGCAGCGCAAGCAAGGCGGTCGCAGCGCCGAGTGCGAGCTCGCCGAGGGCCGACGCGAAATGCGGATCGAAGCTTTCGCGACGAACCAGGACGTCGAGGAGGAGCGCACGGACCGTCAGGTACGCGAGGCCGACGGCCGCGAGCGGGACAAGGTCCTCGAGCAGCTTCAATTCGCCGACCGTCCCGCCGGCGACGCCGAACGCAACGCCCGCAGCCACGGTTGCCGAGGCCGAGGCACCAGCACGGAGGAGCGCGTCGCCGTACGCCCGCGGCCTGAACGCGGCGCCGGCGAGGACGCCGACTGCGGCGACCAGCGCAGCGACCCAAGGGCCGAGCATGAGGAGCGCCGCGATGTGCACGGC
>VAXB01000192.1 GCA_005883995.1 Actinomycetota bacterium | reverse complement strand
CGAGCCTGTTCGGGTGGATGGCCGCGTCGGCTCCTGCACCGCACTGAAACAAGGGTCATCCCCTCCGGGCCTGACCCTTCTTAGGTGTCGAGCTAGGACGTTCGTCGGACGCACTCGAGAAGTGGGCCGTGAAGGATTCGAACCTTCGACCTTGGGATTAAGAGTCCCCTGCTCTACCAACTGAGCTAACGGCCCGACGGCGGTGCAGTGTAGCCCTGGCTTTGTTTCCTCGGCCGCCGTGCCGGGGCTTGGCCCGGGACGGCCTCTGCGCCGAAAAGCGCTCGCGGCGAAGTCGTCATGCCGGAGGCGGACTTCGCCGCGCCACCCCTGCTCTACCAACTGAGCTAACGGCCCGACGGCGGTGCAGTGTAGCCCTGCTCTACCAACTGAGCTGACGGCCCGGGTGCGCGGCGTAGTGTTGCCCGGCTGTGAAGGTCTTCTCCGTGGTCGGGAACCGGCCGCAGTTCATCAAGTCGGCGCCGCTTTCGCTCGCTCTTCGGGCTGCCGGAATCGACGAGACCGTGCTGCACACCGGGCAGCACTACGACCCGGTGCTGTCGGACGTCTTCTTCGCCGAGCTCGGGCTCGGGGAGCCCGCCTACCGGCTCGAGCTTCGAACAGCCGATGTCGAGGCGATGCGGCCCGAGATCGCGGCCGCGCTCGGGCGAGAGCGGCCGGACTGGGTGCTCGTCTACGGCGACACGAACTCGACGCTCGCGGGTGCCGAGGCCGCCGGCGAGACGCGAGTTGCGCACGTCGAGGCCGGCCTGCGCAGCTTCGACCTCTCGATGCCGGAGGAGCACAACCGGATCGCGGTCGACCGGCGCGCCGATCTGCTCTTCTGCCCCGACGAGCGCTCGGCGGCGCAGCTCGAACGCGAGACCGTCCGCGGCCGTCGGGAGGTCGTCGGCGACGTGATGGCCGACGCCGCACGGCTGTTCGCTCCGATCGCGCGCGGGCACTCGTCGATCGTCGACCGGCTCGCCGTCGCGCCGGGCGACTACGTCGTGCTGACCATCCACCGCCAGGCGAACGTCGTCCCCGCGAGGTTGCGCGCGATCCTCGACGGCGCGGCCGCGATCGGCCGCGCCGTCGTCTTTCCGGCGCATCCGCGGGCCCGCGACACCATCGATCGCGAGCGTCTTCCGGTCGGCGGTCGCATCCGTGTCGTCGAACCGCTCGGGTACCTCGACTTCACCGCACTCGTCTCACAGGCCGCTGCGATCGTCACCGATTCCGGCGGACTGCAGAAGGAGGCGTACTGGCACCGGATTCCGTGCGTGACCGTCAGGCCGTCGACCGAATGGATCGACACGGTCGAAGTCGGCGCGAACGTGCTGGCCGAGCCGGAAGCGATCTCCGCTGCGCTCGCAGCCGTGCGATTCCCGCCCGACGCGCCGCCGCTCTACGGCGACGGGCACGCATCGGAGCGGATCGCTCGACATCTCCTCGGTAGCCTGTCGCCGGCATGAAGCCCGACATCGCGATCATCGGCGCGGGCTACGTCGGCGTGCCGCTCGCCGACGTGTTCGCGGACGCCGGCAAGAACGTCCTCCTCGTCGACATCGAGGAGCGCACGGTCGCTGCGCTGAACCGCGGCGAAAGCCATATCGGGGACGTTTCGTCGGAGAAGCTGAAGCAGCACGTCGATGCGGGTCTCATCGCGGCGACCACCGAGTACGACGCGATCGCCGACGCCGACGCGGTCCTGATCGCGCTGCCGACGCCGTTGTCGAAGCAGCGCGAGCCGGATCTCTCGATCGTCCTCGGCGCGATGGAAGAGGTTGCCCGGCGACTCCGCAGCGGGCATCTCGTCGTCCTCGAGTCGACCACGTACCCGGGTACGACGCGTGAATCGGTGCTGCCGATCCTGGCCGCGACGGGGCTCGAGGTCGGGAAAGACTTCTTCCTCGCGTTCTCGCCCGAGCGCGTCGACCCCGGCCGCGGCGACTGGACGACGAAGAACGTGCCGAAGGTCGTCGGCGGCATCACGGCGGAGTGCACGCGTCGCGCCGCGGACCTGTACGGGGCAGCGGTCGAGACGGTCTACGAGGTGTCGTCACCGGACGCCGCCGAGCTCACGAAGCTGCTCGAGAACATCTTCCGGTCGGTGAACATCGCGCTCGTCAACGAGCTTGCGCAGTTGTGCGACCGGATGGGCATCGACGTCTGGGAGGTCGTCGACGCTGCGTCGACGAAGCCGTTCGGGTTCATGTCGTTCAAGCCGGGGCCGGGTCTCGGCGGCCACTGCATCCCGATCGATCCGTTCTACCTCACCTGGAAGGCGCGGGAGTACGGCTTCTATACGGAGTTCATCGAGCTCGCCGGCAAGGTCAACGAGAACATGCCCTACTACTGCCGTTCGGTTGTCTCGCAGGCGCTGAACCACGGCACGGCGCTGAAGCTGATGGAGCTCCTCCGGAACGCCGGGGCCGACGTCGCGTACCACGACCCGCACGTTCCTGAGCTGAACGGCGACCGTTCCATGCCGCTCGAGCCGGCGGGCTATGACTGCGTCACGATCGTGACCGCACACAGCGGGATCGATTACGAGCAGGTCGTCGACGATGCGCAACTCGTCGTCGATCTCCGGAATGCGACCGGCAGGAACGGCGTGCAGAACGGGAAAGTCTGGAAGCTGTGAGCGCGGTACCGCGGATCCGGGTCGGTCAGGCCGGTCTCGGGCAATGGGGTAAGAACCTCGTTCGGAACTTCGCCGGGATCGCCGATCTCACATGGCTGTGCGACGCGGACGAGGCGCGCCTTCGGGAGTTTGGCGAGCGTTACCCGAACGCGCGCACGACGACTGAGTTCGACGAGCTGCTCGCCGACGACTCGCTCGAAGCAGTGGTCGTCGCAACGCCCGTTCCGACGCATTTCGAGCTCGCGAAGCGCGCGCTCGAGGCGGGGAAGCACGTGTTCGTCGAAAAGCCGCCGGCGATGCGCGGCGCGGAGATGGAGGAGCTCTGCGAGCTTGCCGAGGAGCGTGAGCTCGTCCTGATGCCGGGACACCTGCTCCTCTACCACCCCGGCGTACAGAAGCTGAAGGATCTGGTCGACTCCGGCGAGCTCGGGGACGTTCTCTGCGTCTACGGGAACCGGCAGAACGTCGGGACGATCCGGCTGCACGAGAACGCGCACTGGTCGCTCGGCGTCCACGACCTGTCCGTGCTGCTGTATCTGATCGACGAGGAGCCATCGGAGCTCTGGGCGCACGGCAATGCGTTCCTCACGCCCGGCGTCGAGGACGTCGTGTTCTGCTACCTGCGGTTCCCCTCGGGGAAGATCGCGCACATGCACCTGTCGTGGCTGGACCCGCACAAGATCCGGCGCATCACCGTCGTCGGCCGCGACAAGATGGTCGTCTTCGACGACATGGAGCTCGAACGAAAGATCACGGTCTACGACAAGGCACCCGAGCAGCCGACGACGACATACGGCGAGTGGCGGACGCGTACGGGCGACATCTACAGCCCGAAGATCCCGAATGCGGAGCCTTTGCGGCTGGAGTGCGAGCACTTCCTGTCGCTCGTTCGCGGCGAAGGTGATCGCAACCGCGCGGCGCGAGACGGTCTTGTCGTCGTT
>VAXB01000168.1 GCA_005883995.1 Actinomycetota bacterium | reverse complement strand
AGCAGTGCGAGACGCCCGTCTACCAGAATGGCCTCGAGCTCGTGTTCGGCCGCGCGAAGACGCGGGCCGCGGCGGACAAGCTGACCGCGGCCGTCCTGCATTCGGGCTTCCAGAAGACGCAGACCGTGCAGGAGTCGTGCTCGGTATGGAAGACCGTCCTGCGCGGGATCGACTCGTACGACTCGGCGGTCGGAGTGCAGGCCGAGGCGCGGAAGGTCAAGTACGCGCCGACGATCGAGTGCCTGCTAGCGCAGGAGATCGGCCAGACGCAGGCGATCTTCGGAACCCGTGCGACGCTGGGCGAACTCGGAGACGTCGTCCAGCGCGCGAACAGCTTCGGCTACGTCGGGCTCAAGACGAAGCACGCTCCGTGCGGCGGCTACCAGGCGTACATCGCCGGCTTCTCGAGCCCCTCGGACGCCGTCGACTACGCGCGGGTGGCGTCGCAGCGGACGGGCCTGCACGTCATCGTCGTCAAGGCCTAGCTCGCAGTCCTCGCCGGCGACGCGACCGGCGCGAGCGAGGCCGTGCGTAGCATTCACCGCCTGAAACGGGGTCTTGTAGCCGCGGCCTTCCTCCTCGTCGCGCTCCCCGCGGCGGCTCCGGCGCGCCTCGTCCGCTCGTCGCCCGCTCGCGTCGAGGTGGTCGTCACGCTCGCGCAGCCGCCGCTCGCGCTCGCGCCGTGGCGCACGCTTTCGGCGGTCGGCACCGGCCGCCGGCTCGACGTACGGTCGACGGCGAGCGTCGCGTATCTACGCCGGCTCGATGCGGCGCAGACGTCGGTCGCGGCGCGGATCCGGCGCGCGATCCCGGCGGCCGAGACGCGCTGGCGGTACTCGGTCGTCGCGGACGGGATGGCCGTCGTCATCCCGCGCAATGGCGTGGCGGCGCTCGCGCGCGTTTCCGGCGTCGCGCACGTCTGGCCGAACCGCACGTTTCACGCAACGCTCGACCGGACGCCGCCCCTGATCGGCGCGACGCAGCTCTGGGGCTCCGATCTCGCCGACGCGGGCCAGGGCATGAAGATCGGGATCATCGACGAGGGGATCCAGCCCGACCACCCGTTCTTCAAGCCCGCCGGCTACGCGTACCCGGCCGGATTCCCCAAGGGCGACACCCGTTTCACGAGCCCCAAGATCATCGTCGCCCGGGCCTTCGCGCCGCCCGGCACGACGTACGCGAACGCTTCGCTCCCGTTCGACCCGAAGGAGTCGGAGCACGGGACCCACGTAGCGGGCATCGCGGCCGGCAACCACGGCACGCCGGCGGCCGGCACGGTCATCTCCGGGATCGCGCCGCGCGCCTATCTCGGCAACTACAAGGCACTCACCGTGCCGACACCGCAGTTCGGCCTCGACGGGAACGCGCCCGAGATCGTCGCTGCGGTCGAGGCTGCCGTCCGCGACGGCATGGACGTGATCAACTGCTCGTTCGGCGAGGTCGAGATCGATCCGACCCGCGACATCGTCGTACGCGCGATCGACGCCGCCGCAGCCGCGGGCGTCGTTCCCGTGGTCTCGGCCGGCAACGACTTCAGCGACTTCGGCAACGGGTCGGTCGGTTCACCCGCGAACGCGCCGCGCGCGATCGCCGTCGGCGCCTCGACGGGCGCGCACGGCTCGCCTCGCCCGGATCGGATCGTCGACTTCTCGTCGGGCGCGCCGACGCCATACTCGTTCCGGTTGAAGCCCGAAGTCGTGGCCCCTGGATCGGGCGTGCTCTCCTCGGTCCCGACGCGCGAGGGGACGTGGGCGGAGTTCAGTGGGACGAGCATGGCCGCGCCCCACGTCGCCGGCGGAGCCGCACTCCTGCGGCAGCGCCACCCCACGTGGACGGTCGCGCAGATCACGTCCGCGCTCGTCCTGACCGGTGCCCCGGTGACGAACGGGACGAAGGAGGTGTCGCCGATGCGCGAGGGCGGCGGACGGATCAACCTCGTCCCCGCCGACCGCCCGCTCGTCTTCGCGGCGCCGGCGACATTGTCGTTCGGGCTTCTGCGGCCGCACGCGAAGGCATCGCGCGTCGTTGCGTTGAGCGACGCGGGCGGAGGAGCCGGGAACTGGACGGTCAGCCACGGCGCGGGCGTGTCGGCTGCACGGACAGTCGCCGTGCCCGGCACGCTCCGGATCACCGCTTCGGCCGGTAGCCGCGCCACCGGCGACGTCGCCGCTTTCGTCGTGCTGACGCACGACGGCCAGAGGCGGCGCATCCCGTACTGGTTCCACGTCGAACGCCCGCAGCTCGGTTTCGACCGCTCCCTCCCCCTCGTCCGTCCCCGCCCATATCGCGGCACGACCATCGGCGCGCCTTCGCGCGTCGCGTCATACCGCTATCCGGACTTCGCAGGCGTCAGCCCCGGCTTTCCGACGCGACTGCCGGGCGCGGAGCGCGTCTATCGATTCCGGCTTCGGCGGCCCGTGGCGAACTTCGGCGTCGTCGTGACTTCCGGTCGCGTCCAGCCGCGGATCGTCCGCGGCGACGACGAGAACCGGCTCGCCGGCTACACCGCGCTTCCGCTCGACCTCAATCCGTACCGCGCCGTGTACGGCACGCCGCGACCGGTCGCAGGCGCCGTCGTCCCCGGCCCCGGGACGTACAGCATCGTCTTCGATTCGGCGCGCGGCGTCGCGCGCGGTCCCTTCACGTTCCGGTTCTGGATCGGGGACACGACGCCGCCGTCGCTGCGCGTCCTCACGCGGACGTCGTCGGCGCTCCGGCTCGCAGTCCATGACTCCGGCGCGGGCGTCGACCCGACGTCGTTCCACGCAAGCGTCGACGGCCACGGCCGCAGCGTCGCGTTCTCGCGCGGGATCGCGACGGTGTCGCTCGCCGGCGTCGGCGCGGGCACCCACACCGTCGTCGTGCGCGTCGCCGACTACCAGGAGACGAAGAACATGGAGGATGTCGGGCCGGTGCTGCCGAACACGCGCACGCTCCAGCTCCAGTTCGTCAAGGGCTAGCGCTTGCGGCGGTCGGACTCCTCGATCGTCGGCAGCTCGGCGAGATCGCGCTCGACGCTCGCGGCGAACTCCTCCGTTTCGCTCCGGACGATGCTCAGGCCCGCTTTCCGCTTCGCGCGCTCGCGGCGGGCGCGCGCCTCGGCACCGTAGCGTCCAGTCAGGCTTGGCCACTCGGCCCCGACCACGGCGGCTACCGCAAGCGCGAGCAGCGCGATCATCAGCCAGCTCACGGGCGGCATTGTACCCCGGTGTTACAGTCGCCCGGATGCGCACGCTCACGCGCCTTTTCGCACTTGGCGCGTTCGTAGCGCTTGCATTTCCGGGCGGGGCGTTCGCCGAGATCCGGACGCTCGTCTACACCTCGGCGCCGATCAACATCGCCCCTCACGCCGTCGCCGAGGGAACCCAGCTCGCCCCGTCGCCGCAGATCGACGGGAGTGTCGTCGGCATGAGCGCGAACGTGGTCGACATGCTCGGCAACCCCATTCCGCCGACGGACGTGATGCTTCACCACATCGTCTTCGCGAAGATCGGCGTCCCCGACACGACGTGCAGCGGGATCGAGAACTACGGCGGCCGCATGGCCCCGTTCCAGGCCCAGCGGTTCTGGGCCGAGGGCGAGGAGCACTTCACGCTCGGCCTGCCCGATCCCTACGGCTATCCGAACCGGGCCGGTGACGCGTGGGGGATGCTCTACATGCTGATGAACCACCACGCGCTGCCGTCCGTGGTCGAGATTCGTTACACGGTGCGGTACGCGGTCGGCGAAGCGCGGACCCCCGTGACGCCGATCTGGCTCGACGTACGGAATTGCCGCGCTGATCCCGTCTTCAATGTTCCCGGAACAGGCGGTCCCGGCTCGAGGTATCGGCAACGTGCCTCGTGGGTCGCGCCGGCGAGCGGCGTCCTCGTCGCAGGCGGCGCGCATCTACACGGCGGCGGGATCTCGGTCGACGTCGCGGACACGAGCTGCGGCTCGCTCTACACCTCGTATCCGACGTGGGGCGGAATCGAGCCGCGTCCCGTGATGCACGAGCCGGGGCCCACCGCGATGACCGCGTTCGACGACCCCGCCGGCCGGCCCGTGCGTGCGGGCGACACCCTGCAGATCACGGCGACGTACGACAACTCGCGGCCGCACGTTCGGGCGATGGGGATTGCGATCCTGTACTTCGCGCCGCGCCCGGTCTCGTCGTGCGCGTCGCACACGTCACCCGTGCCCGCGCCGACGACTCCCGAGCGCGTCACCGTGGCACTCCTGAAGCGACCCGCCGGCCCGTCGCGCCGCGTCACGAGCACGTGGGTGGGCGACTACGCGTTCGGCGCGCAGCGGGTGACGATCAAGCACGGGACGAGATTCACCTGGCGGTTCATCGGCCGGGTCGCCCACGACGTCACGCTCGCGAACGGACCGGTCGGCCTCGCCTCGCCGAGCCTCGCGCATGGCACGTGGTCGTACCGCTTCACGCGGCCCGGGACGTACCGGCTCTTCTGCTCGCTCCACCCCGCGCTGATGACGCAGGTCATTCGCGTTCGCTAAATCTTTCGGGGCAACACGCCGATAACGACCGCATGAGCGCCCAGCTGATCGTTCCCTACGTCGTGCTCTGGGCGACGCTGATGCGCGGGCTCCTCGTGGCGGCGAAGATCCTTCCGCCCACGTGCGCTCGCTGCGGCCGCAACCTCGAGCGGCGCAAGCTCGGCGAGCAGATCTGCGACTGCCACACCGGCTGAGGCCGCCCTGCTGAGACTACGATGGCTCCGTGCGGGAGCTGTCGGACGACCTGGATCGTTGGCGCGCGCGCGGTGAGCGCGTGGCGCTCGCGCGCGTCGTCGCGACCCGGCGGTCCGCCCCGCGGCCGGTCGGCGCGAAACTCGCGATCTCCGAGAGCGGCGAGCTCGCCGGCTCGGTCTCGGGCGGCTGCGTCGAGAGCGAGGTGGTCGACGCGGCGCGGGAGATCCTGCGCGGCGACCCACCGCGCCTGCTGACGTTCGGCATCTCGGACGACCTCGCACTCAGCGTGGCAACGCATCGCGAACGACGACGCGCACGCGGTGGTCCTCACCGATCTGGAGAACGGGTCGACGCGCGTCCTGCGCGAGGGCGACGACGAGCAGGCCGACCGGCTGATTCGCGGTGGGCACAGCCGCGTCGCCGAGATCGAGAGTCGGCGCGTGTTCGCCGACGTGTTCGGGCCGCCGCCGCGGCTGTTCGTCTACGGCGCCGTCGACACGGCCGAGGCGCTCGCCGCCGCTGCGCGCTCGATCGGGTGGCGGACGATCGTCGCGGACGCGCGCGCGAGATTCGCGACCCGGGACCGCGTTCCGAGCGCCGACGAGCTGCTCGTCGCGTGGCCGGAGGAAGCGCTCGCGCATGTACGCCCTGACCACGCGACGGCGATTGTCGTGCTCACGCACGACGACAAGTTCGATCTCCCGCTGCTTGTCGGCGCCCTCGCCGGCGATGCGTACTACATCGGCGCGCTGGGCTCGCGGCGGAACCAGGAACGCCGCAGGGAGCGGCTGCTCGATGCCGGCGTGGACGAGAGCGCGTTCGAGCGGCTGTCCGGGCCGGCAGGCCTCGACATCGGTGCGCACTCGCCGAGCGAGACGGCGGTTTCGATCCTCGCGGAGATCATGGCCGTCCGCGCGGGGCGCGACGGCGGATCGCTCAAGCGCTCGCACGGGCGGATCCACGCCGAGGTCGCGTCCTGAGCGCTCGCTAGCCGGGGCGCTCGCTACCGCCGAAGATCTGCATCGGCAGGCCGGCGAGCGGCTCTCCGCCGTCCTCCGTCACGAGCCACGTGTCCTGCATGTACAGGCAGTCCCGCCCGTTGCCCGCGATCGCGTGCGGATGCATCGAGAAGACCATGTTTGCCTGCAGCTCCGTTTCGATCCCTTCGCCAATCTTCGGATGCTCGATCATCGTCATGCCAATCGAATGGCCGGTCACGTGGCCGAGGTGGTAGCCGCGGTCCGTGAAGCCTTTCGAGACCGCCCGGTGCGCGTCATGGGCGGTCGCACCGGGGCGCAGCGCGTGCCGCGCCGCCGCGTAGTACTCCTCGTACGCCTCGAGCATTCTTCCGACCTCGCCGTTCGCCGCTCCGATCGCGCGTGACACCTCGACCCAGTGGCCGCCGGGACCGGCGATCTCGAGCGACGGGATACAGAAGCCGCCGAGCTGCATGTCGCCGCGCGCGATCGCGAACTCGGGCCCGACGAGCACCATGTTCATCGTCAACCGCCCGCAACCGCGGGCGACGAAGAGCTCCTCGGCCGGCGCAAGCACCTCGGCCGCGGTCCGGCCCGGCGCGTAGCCGCTGAGGAACGCCCAGAACCCGTCGGTGTTGATCCGCACCGAGTCGCGCACCGACTCCAGCTCGGAGTCGCTCTTGACGGCGCGCGCGAGATCGAACTCGAGGTCGAACGGCACGACGTCGGCGCGGGCGTCGAGCGCGACGAAGTCGCGGACCGGCATCACGTAGTCGAGGCCGTACACGCCTACGCGCTTTCCGGCGAGCCGATCGCCGAGCCATTCCCCAGGGCGGTCGGCGAAGACCTGGTCCTCGATCCACGACGTCCCGTGCACGCCGACGTACCGCGCCTCTGCAGGGAAGACGATCGACGGTTCGCCCTCGAGCCCCAGGAGGACGTACGCGTAGCGGTGGACGATCTGGAAGCCGGAGAGGTACGTGACCGCGCCTTCGAAGCCGGTGTACTCGGAGCCGGCCACGACGACGGCGTCGACACCGGCGTCCGCCATCGCGTCGCGGACGCGGACGTAGCGGCGCGCAGCCTCGTCGTTCGTCATTGCGTCTGCACCCACGATCGTTCCAACCCTTTCACGAGCGCCCAGATCGCCGTGTTGAGAGGAGTCGGCACGTTGTGGTCGCGACCGAAGCGGACGATCCCGCCGTTCAGGTAGTCGATCTCGGTGGCGCGCCGCGCCTCGACGTCCTGGAGCATCGACGCCTTGTGGTCGTACGCGACCTCCGGCTTCGCGGCGTGGTCGATCAGCTCCTCGGGATCGGCGTCGAGCTCGATCCCCTGCGCCGCGGCGACGGCCTTGCCTTCGTCGACGAGGCCGCTGACGAAGCGGCGGAGGCCGGCGTCCTCGCAGACGCGCCCGTGCGTGAGTCCCGTGAGCGCGCCGACGGGGTTGGTCGAGGCGTTGAAGATCACCTTCCGCCATTGCGGCCCGCGCGCGTCGGCGACCGCGGTCGTCGGCATGCCACCGCGCGTACACGCGTCGGCTAGCCGTTCGATCTCGGCGAAGGGTGCCGGCTGTGGCTCAAACGGGCCGAGGCTCGTATCGCCCTTGACGTCCCACTGGACGTGCCCCGGCGCGAGAATCTTGCCGGCCGGGAACGTCGTCCCGCGGATCACGCGTTCGACATGCCCGGCGATCACCTCCTCGTTGCCGATCCCGTTCTGCACGGTCGCGACGGCGCCGCCCGCGAACGCATGCGCTGTCGCGCGGATCGCCGACTCCGTGTGCATCGCCTTCGTCGCGACGATGCCGAAGTCGCACGGCGGCAGCTTCTGCGCGTCACTCGTCGCCCGTAGCCGCGCGACGACGTCCCCGGCGCCGCTCAGCCGCAGCCCGTCGCGGTTGATCGCATCGACGTGCTCGCGCGCGAGGTCATACGCCCAGACCTCGACGCCCTCGAGCCGAGCGAGGTTCGCCGCGAAGAGCGACCCGACGGCGCCGCAGCCAACGATGCACACCCTCATTTCGGCCATGTCCACCTGTTCATTTACGCCACGTCCCGGGTCTGACCCCGGCCATGCGCCGGCAGGACACGGCCGGTCCGGCACCCCGGCCGCTGCCGATGCGGCTTCTTGCTCGAACGGGACAGGGCCGGGGTCTGACCCTGGACGTGTCGGAAAGGGTCACGTGTACGAGGCCTCTTTTGCCTTGACCAGGCGGTACATGGCCGTGTGGAGCGGCGCGGCCACACCGTGGCGCTCGGCTTCGCGCACGAGCGCGCCCGTGATCAGGTCGATCTCCGTCGCGCGGCGGGCCTCGACGTCCTCCAACATCGACGGGTAGTGCGCGCTTCCGCGCTTCGTCGCCAGGACGTTCATCTCCCACGGATCATCGTGCAGCGCCACGCCGGCCGCGGCGGCGACGCGCTTCCCCTCGTCGACGAGGTCGTGGACGAGATGGCCGAGCTCGGAGCGGCCGTCCTCCGCCGCGAAGTGCCAATCGTGCGGCAAGCCGGTGAGTGCCGCGACGGCGTTGACGGTCGCGTTGAAGATCAGCTTCGACCACTGCGCAGGTCGCAGATCAGGAAGCGCCTCCGCCTTCAAGCCTGACTGGACGAGCACCGACGCGATCTTCTCCACCTCCGCCGGCGGCGTCGAGTCCCACGGGCCGAGCCACGTCGGCGTGTCGAGGATGTACTCGACGTGCGTGTCGGAATGCTTCGTCCCGCTCATGAACGTCACACCGGAGACGAGCTGCCAGCCGCCGTGCCGCCGAACGACGTCCTCCGCGCCAAGGCCGTTCTGCACCGTCATCACCATCGCCGCCGGCCATTGCCCCTCGATCGCCGCAGCGGCGTCCTCGAGGCCCGTCGTCTTCGTCGCGACAATCACGAGCTCCGGCTCAGGCAGCGCCGCCGCGTCCGCGGCGGCCGTCACGCGCGCGACGAACTCGTGACGTCCCGAGACCTGGAGTCCTTCCGCGTTGAGCGCGGCGGCATGATCCGGGCGCCGGGTCAGCACCAGTGACTCGCCGACGCGCGCGAGGTGCGCGGCGTAGAGGCTCCCGATCGCCCCCGCGCCGACGACGCACGTCCTCATCCGAACTTTGTCGTCAGGTAGTCGAGGTACGGCTGCGGATCGAGATCGGACCCCGTCACCCGCAGCAGGAGCTCGCGCGGCGGATACATGCTGCCCGATTGATAGACGTGCTCCCGCAGCCACTCGCGGAGCGGCGCGAAATCGCCGCGCGCGAACTGCTCCTCGAGGTCGCCCAGCTCGTCCTGCGCCCGCCGCCAGATCTGCACCGACATGACGTTCCCGAGCTGATACGTCGGGAAGTAGCCGACGAGACCGATCGCCCAGTGCATGTCCTGCAACACCCCGTGCGCGTCGTCGGGAACATCGACCCCGAGATAGTCGTGCACGCGCGCGTTCCAGACCTCGGGCAGATCGCGGATCGCGAGGGTGCCGGCCAGCAGCTCTTGCTCGATCTCGAAGCGCAGGATGATGTGCAGGCCGTACGTGACCTCGTCGGCGTCGATCCGGATCAAGCCCGGCCGCACCGCGTTGATCGCCGAGACGAACGCGTCTTCACCGACATCACCCAATGCGTCCGGGAAGATCGACTGAAGCTGGGGGTAGAACCAGCGCCAGAAGCCGGGGCTGCGGCCGACCAGGTTCTCCCAGGTGCGGCTCTGCGATTCGTGAACGGCGCTCGAGGTTCCCCGGTGGAGCGGCGTCCGCGCGAACGCCGGGTCGACGCCCCATTCGTACACTCCGTGGCCGAACTCGTGCATCGTCGAGAAGAGTGAGTGGAGGTCCTGCTCGCTGAACGCCGTCGTCAGCCGAACGTCGCCGAGCCCGGGATTTGTGGCGAACGGATGCGGCGTCTCGTCGAGCCGCCACCCGTCGGCTGCGAACCCGAGCGCGTCGAGGATCTTCGCGCACGCTCGCTTCTGCCCTTCGATCGCGAACGGTCCAGCCAGGAGCGCGTCGTCCCGGCCGCGGCCGCCGACCTCCGCGACGAGCGGGACGAGCGTGCGCTTGAGCGTGTCGAAGACCTCCGTGACGCGTGAGGTCGTCATGCCCTCCTCGTAGTCGTCGAGGAGGACGTCGTACGGCTCGTCCGTCGCGGGGAAGCAGGCGATGTACTCGCGCTTCAGCTCGAGCTGGCGCTCGAGGTGCGGGACGAACGAGTGGAAGTCCGATGCCGCCTTCGCCTCGTCCCACGCGGCAACGGCGATGTTGCTCACGCGGGTCATCTCCGCGGCGAGGTCGCCCGGAACGCGCCGCTCGCGCTCCCAGCCACGGCGGGTCAGCCGGATCAGCGCGCCGTCCACGGAATCTCGGCCGAGCTGCTCCTCGACGGGCGCGAGCTCCTCGAGCAGCTCCGCCATCTCGTCGGAGACGAGCAGGTCATGCCCGAGGCGTGTCAGCGTCGCGGACGCATCGGCACGTGCGCGCGCCCCGCGCCGCGGCATCGAGACGCGCGAGTCCCACTCGAGCACCTGCTGTGCGTGAGCGAGGTCGGCGACGTTCGCAAGGAGCGCCCGGAGGCGGTCGAGCGGCGGTCGCATCCCGACGGCGAGGGTCAAGCCGGCTGAGGTGCGAGCTTCTCGCGCAGGTACCGGACGTACGGGACGGCATCGATGCGACTGCCCGTGACACGCTCGATCGTCTCCTGCGGCGTGTACTTCCGGCCGAGCACGTACAGGTGCGACCGCAGCCACTCACGGATCTCGCCGAACTCGCCGCGCTCCATCTGGTCGTCGACGTCGCCGATGTCCGCTGTGAGGCGGTCCCAGATCTGGACGGAGATGACGTTGCCGAGGGCGTAGGTCGGGAAATAGCCGAGGCTTCCGCCTGCCCAGTGCATGTCCTGGAGCACGCCGCGCGCGTCGTCGGGCACGTCGATGCCGAGGTACTCGTCCATCCGCGCGTTCCACTCCTGCGGTAGGTCCTTCAACGCGACGCGGCCCTCGATCAGCTCCTGCTCGAGCTCGAAGCGCAGGATGATGTGCATGTTGTACGTCACCTCGTCCGCGTCGATCCGGATCAGCGACGGGTG
>VAXB01000167.1 GCA_005883995.1 Actinomycetota bacterium | reverse complement strand
CGCGCCGGCCTCGAAGACGAGGTCGTCGACGTACGGCCGGGCCGTCCACTCCTCGCCGCCGATCCGCACGCGGCCCCCGTTCGCATCGACGCGCTGCACGACGGTTGCTTTCGCGCCGACGAGTGCCGCCGTCCCCGTCCTGACGAGCGCAGGCATGTGCAAATGCGCGCGGGCGATCGGCCGGAGCAGCGCAAGCGACGCGAGCGCGGCGACGATGAAGACGACGAGCTGCACGAGCGTTCCGACTCCGATCGCCGCCGCGACCGCCGCGGTGACGGCGGCGAGTGCGACGGGGCCGAGGAAGAACAGACCCGGAGTGAACAGCTCGCCGACCGCAAGTACAACAGCGGCGATCACCCAGATCACCCAACCCGGCATGTCGAGCTCATCGTAGGTCAACCGGGGCGGGCAAGGCCGAGCGCCGCCGGCAGACCGTAGAGATCCGTCAGCCGCTCCTCGACCTCATGATGACGGTCGCCACGATCGATCAGGATCGCGCGCATCCCGAGCGCGTGCGCCCCTTCGATGTCCTCCTCCGGCGAGTCGCCGACCATTGCCGCGTCGCGCGCGGCGACGTCCAACCGCTCCAGCGCCGCCCGGAAGATCGTCGGGTGCGGCTTCACGTAACCGTGCGTGCGTGAATCGACGATCGCGTCCACGTCGAGCCGGTGGTGAGCGACGAACCGGGTCAGGTCGCGGATGCCGTTCGAGACGAGCGCGAGCTTGAGCCCGTGCGCCCGAAGGTCGTCGAGTACCGGCAGAACGTCCTCGTACAGCTCGAAGTTCTCGGGAACCTCCCAGCCGCGCTCGATCTCGGTCGCGCACTCCGATGCGAGCTCGCGCGGGCCGCCCATGCCGATGAAGATCTCCTCGGTGAACGCGTGCCAGATCGTGTCGTCGTGCAGCAGCTCCGGATGACGCTTCAGGTTCTGCACCGCCGCTTCGCGCGCGACGTCATGCCGCGACAGATCGAGCTCGACGCCATGGCGTGCCGCGGCGCGCGCGTATCGCTCGGGCGCAAGCTCGGGCCCCGGCCGGCAGAGCGTGAAGTCGACGTCGAAGAGGACTGCGCGGAGCGTCACACTGCCGGCGCCGGCCAGCGGTACGCATCGGGCTGGCGGTTGGCCAGTGAGGGGAGCTTCGCGCGGATGTCCATCAGCCGGCTGCGGTCGAGCTCCGCGACGATCACCGTCTGCTCGTCGGGAGCCTGCGCGAGGACTGTTCCCCACGGATCGACGAGCAGCGAGCGACCGTATGCGGGCTTGCCCGGAAGCGTCTCGCCCACCTGTGCGGCCGCGGCGACATACGACTGGTTCTCGATCGCGCGAGCGCGCAGGAGCACGTGCCAGTGATCCTTGCCGGTCGGCGTGGTGAAGTGCGCCGGAACCGTCAACAGCTCCGCTCCTTCGAGCGTGAGAATCCGGTACAGCTCGGGGAAGCGGACGTCGTAGCAGACCGACAGCCCGACCGACCAGCCTTCGACGTGCGCGACGACGGCGTCCTCTCCGGGCTCCTCGGCCTCCGACTCCCGGTAGGTGACGCCGCCGACCTCGACGTCGAAGAGATGAATCTTGCGGTACGTCGCGACGACGTGGCCGTCGGAGTCGAAGACGAGCGACGTGTTCGAGAGCTTCTCGCGTCCGTCGCGGCGCTCGGTGATCGAGCCGCCGACGAGCGCGACGCCGTGGCTGCGCGCCCATCGCGCCATCGCTCCGACCGACTCGCCACCGTCGAGCGGCTCGGCCGCGGCGTGGAGCTCCTCGGTCGTCCCGATCGCATTCCACTTCTCGGGCAGAACAACGACATCGGCGCCGGTCGAAGCAGCCTGCGCGACGAGCCGCTCCGCCGTTTCGAGGTTGGCGGGCTTGTCGGCGCGACTCGTCATCTGCACGCACGCGACTCGAATCCGCTCCGGCACGGCTAGGAGGATACCGGCGTCGATCTTCCGGTCCCGCAGCGCGGGCGTAGGCTTTCGGTCGTGCCCGTGTACTGGAAGCCGCGCTCGCCGACGCGCTCGACGCGCGAGCGCGCGTGGGCGCGGCGCGCGACCGCGCGCGAGGAGGCGCTCGCACGGACTCGCGGACCGGGTGTGTTCGCGCGTTTACGCGCATGGCTGCACAGGAACCCCTGATTCGCCGGCACACGGTCGACGAAGGGAGGCACCTGTGTCATATGGGCTCTTGCTGCTACGCGTCGTCGTCGGAGGAACGATGTTCTCGCACGGCGCACAGAAGCTGTTCGGCTGGTTCGGCGGCCACGGCCCGAGCGGGACAGCCGGATTCTTCGGCCAGCTCGGGTACCGAATCCCGCTCCTGATGGCGCTCCTCGCAGGGATGAGCGAGGCCGGCGGGGCATTCCTCGCCTTCGGCTTCCTGACGCCGTTGGCGTGCCTCGGGATCGTGGTCGTGATGGTGAACGCGATCGGGACGGTCCACCTCAAGAACGGCTTCTTCAACGGGAACGGCGGGATCGAGTTTCCGCTCACGCTGGCCGCCGTCGCGGTGGCGCTCGCCGCGACCGGCCCCGGCCGCTTCTCGATCGACCGGGCGATCGGTTGGGACGACAACATCAGCGGCGTCTGGTGGGGCGTCGGCGTCGTCGTGGTTGCCGCCGCGATCTCGTTCGTGACGCAGACGGTCGGACGCAGGCGTGCAGCGATGACGGAGGCCGCCGCAACCTGAGTGGCGCGAGGCTCGCCGGCAAGGCGGGTTTTCCGCGAGCCGCTAATCTGTGACCCGCCCGGGGTGTGGCGCAGCCTGGTAGCGCGCTCCGTTCGGGTCGGAGAGGTCCCCAGTTCGAATCTGGGCACCCCGATGTGGGCCGGGGGAACTCTGGTTCCCCCGTTGCTCTTTCGGCACGGTTCCGCGACAGACGCGCGTGATTCCTTCACCTACGTTGTCCACATCGACAACGAGGAGGCACGGATGAACGTGGTGATGCTGATCGGGAACCTCGCGACCGACGTGGACGTCAAGGATCTCGGCGACGACAAGCGCGTGGCCAACTTCCTGCTCGCGGTCGACCGCCGCACGAAGGACGGCGGCGCGGACTTCTTCCGCGTTTCGGTGTGGGACCGGCAAGCGGATCTCTGCGGCCGGTACCTGACGAAAGGGAAACGCGTCGGACTCGAGGGGCAGCTGCGAAGCAGCTCCTGGGAGCAGGAAGGCAAGACGCGTCGGCAGGTCGAGGTCGTCGCGCGGAGCGTGCAGTTCCTGTCACCGCCCGGCGAAGCGACGGGCGCCGAGGTCGTGCCGTTCGAGGCCGCCGGTGCGGCGCGCTAGCTGCCGGCCGAGGCCGGCGCCGAAGGGCGCGCGCCCGCTGTCGCGATGAAATCCTCGATCGCGTGCGCGCACGCGTCCGGGCGCTCGCCGATCAGGAGATGACCGCAGCCGGCGATCGTCCGCATCTGCGCTCGGAGCCGGCGCGCGTACTCGAAGCCATCGTCGAGCGGGAGCTGCCCGTCGTCCGCGCCCCAGAGGACGAGCGCCGGCACGTCGATCCGTTCGAGCTCCTGCCTGGGATCGTCCTCGCGCAGCGCCCGCCACGCACTCGCCGTATCCGTGTGGAGGACCTGGCCGGCGAGGAAGCCTTCGACCGCGCGGTCGGTCAGGCTCACCGGATCGGCGACTGAAACGAACCCGAACACGAACCGGCGCAGAAAAGGAGACCGCGCGACGAGCGTCCGGTACCGGCCGGCGAGCCGTCCGGGGCGCACGACGGTGAACGCCGTCAGCAGCTCGCGCAACAGCGGCCGGCCGATGCTCAGCCCGGCCGATGCCGCAAGGATGAGGGAGTCGACGAGCTCCGGGTAGCGCAAGGCGATCCGAACCGCGACGACGCCGCCGAGCGAGTGGCCGACGACCGGCGCAGGCACGGCGCGCTCATGCGCGGCCGCGGCCACGACGCGATCGGCGAAGGCAGCAAGACCGGCGACCGCGGCAAGCGGTTCGGAGCCGCCGTGCCCCGGCAGGTCCGGGACGAGGACGCGCCGCCGGCGCGCGAGCAGGGGAGCGAGCTCGTCCCAGTTGGCCGCCGACCCGCCGAGGCCGTGAACGAGGACGATCGGCGGGCCGTCGCCGCCGACGAAGTAGCGGACGCGCCGCCCCTTCACCTCCAGCGACCGCTCCGCGAACGTGGCGTCCGTCACCGCGAGCGATTATCCTTCGGGAGATGAGTGTTTTGGGAGGGCCGGCCCGTTGAACCCGGCAAAGACATCTGGAGACTCGTTTTAGCCCGTCAGTGCGCGTCGCGCCGGCGGGCTTTTTCGTGCGACGAGGGAGGAGTTGAATGGCGAACCATCTGACGCCCGAGGAGCTTTCGAAGGAGCTCGGAATCGATCGTCAAGAGGTGATTCGCGTGTGCGTCGAAGAAGGCGTGCCAATCTACCAGGGCAAGATCGACAAGACGCTCTTCGCAGCGCAACTGAAAGCGATGGGAGCGCTCCAGCAGCACTGAACAAGCGTCTCAAGGGGTCAGACCCTCGCGGTCTGACCCCTTGAGGAGTACTGCGGCTACGCGCTCTTGCGCGCCGGGGTCCGACGTGGGCGCTGGGTCTTCGCCGCGGCAGGCTTCTTCTTCGCGGCCGTCGTCGCCTTCTTACGGTCCTGCGCCTCGGCGACGCTCCGCTTCAGCGCCTCCATCAGGTCGACGACCGGCGTCTCGGCTACCGGCTCCGGCTTCGCCACCTCGTGCCCTGAAAGCTTCGCCTCGAGCATCGTCCGCAGGTCGCGGCGGTACTCGCTGTGGAGCTCGGCGGGGTCGAACTCGCCGACGAGCGACTGCATGACCTGGGACGCGAGCGCGAGCTCGGCGTCCTTGACCTCGGTCCCGGAGACCGCTTCCTCGATCTCGGCCTGCGAGCGGACGTCCTCGGCAAGGAAGAGCGTCTCGAGCGCGAGGGCCTCCCCCTTCGGGCGGATCAGGCAGAAGTACTCCGCGCCGCGGAGGACGAACCGGCCGACCGCTCCCATCCCCCCTTGCTTCATCGCCTCGAGCAGGAGGACGTAGGGGCGGCGCGCGGCAGGCGCCTGCGAGGGCGCGAGGTAGTACGTGCGGTCGAGGTACACCGGGTCGACCTCGTCCAGGTCGACGAACCGCGTGATCTCGATCGAGCGCGAGTCGTCCTGCAGCTGGATCGCCTCGAGGTCGGCGTCGTCGACGATCACGAACTCGCCCTTCGCGACCTCCCATCCCTTGACGATCTCGTCGGCGCCGACCTCGCGCTCGTGCGTCGGGCACCAGCGCTTCTGGCGGATCGGTGTCCGACACTCGCGATGGAGCGTCCGGAAGCTCACGTCCGACTGCCGCGCCTTGGGCGTCGTCGCGAGGGCCAGGCCGACTGGGATGTTGACCAGGCCGAAGCTGATTGAGCCGTTCCAGATGGTCCGCATACGTCCTCCGGTGCCGGGCGGCGGCCCGGCGTCGACGTCGTTTGTCGGCCGCTGTGAGAGTCTAGAGGGACCAGGCGAATTCGCCCCGCAGCGCCGGATCCCTTCCGCCTACGATTCGGGCTGCGTGGCGATCGAGACGACAACGCGGATAGCGGCGGACAGGACGATCGCGCGACTGTGGCAGGACGCCGTCACGCGTGGCTGGGAGGCGCCCGCATACCTCGCGGAGACCTCCGACGGCTGGGAGCCCGTGTCGGGTCAGGAGGCGGCGCTCGCCGTCGACGAGCTCGCGAACGGCCTGCTGGCGCTCGGCGTGCGCAAGGGGGACGCGTTCGCGATCCTGGCATCGACCCGGCTCGAATGGGCGCTCTTCGACCTCGCGCTCGCCCTCATCGGCGCGATCGGTGCCCCGATCTACCCCAACTCGTCGCCGCGCGACTGTGCCTACGTCGTCGAGCATTCCGAGGCGGTCGGAATCCTCTGCGAGGACGACGGCCAGCGACAGAAGGTCGAGAGCCTTGCTCTCGAGCACGTGCTCACGTTCGGCGACCTGCCCGAGCTTCGGGCCAAGGGCCGCGGCCACATGGAGCAGCATCCGCGGGCGCTCTCCGACGCCTCGAGCGCGATCGATCCGGAGGACCTGTTCACGTACATCTA
>VAXB01000166.1:831-7164 GCA_005883995.1 Actinomycetota bacterium | reverse complement strand
GCCTCGACAAGGTCCTGGATCTTGACGTCCGCCATTCGGCTGTCGACGTCGATCGAGATGTCGATCGGCGCATACAGCGTCTCGAGCACCGAAGACATCGTCGTGCTGTAGATGAAGAAGTGAGTCGTACCGGGAGTCGACTCGCCGTGGAGGATCTTATTCAACGCGTCCCGCTGATCGGGATCGGCCCGCTCGTCGATGATCGCCTGCTGTCTGCCGTCGCCCGCGGCGATCTCTTCCGGCCACGACAGGAGCAGCACCCAGTTCAACCCGTCGAGCGAGGTGGAGTTGAAGTACCCATCGTCGATGTGCCCGGACACGACCGCCTCGCAGCGCCCGTGAGTCGACGGCGCGCCGAACTGGCACGGGCATCCCCAGTCGCAGATGCAGTTGACGAACTCGACACCGCGAATCATCCACTCGTCGGCCATCCGCCAACTATGAACCCCGGGCACGGCCGTGTCGACTTCTGCGGCCGCGCCTACCGCGACGGGGCTCGTCGCGATTTGCTATTCGCGCGCGCGTGTAGCTCGTAAATCTCCGCTCATCCCTCGAGGCGGCGAGCTATCCGGCGACAGCGTCACCGAGGTTCCGTCGCAGCTCCCGCAGCTCGTGCTTGAGGTCACGCATGCCTGCGCGCTGAACACCCCAGGCGCTGAGGCGGTAGAGCTGCTGCCGCCGCAGATCGATCTCGTTCAGGAGCTTGTCGATCTCGTGCTGATGAAGCCGGCGAGCGCGGAGGGGGTCGGCGGCGATCGTCGTCATGCGGCCTCCTTCAGAAGGGTCGGATCCGTCGCCGACACGGTTGCCGGCGCAATCCTCGCCGGCCTGACAAGCCGGACGGCGACGACCGCGCCGACGAGCAGCAAGCCGGTGAGTGCGTAGAGAGCGGTCTGGAAACCGTGGTCGAGCGCGGCCGCGCTCCCGGCCGCGGCCCCGGCGAAGTGGCTGCTCGACGTCGCCGCGACGGCGCTCACGGTCGCAATGCCGATCGCGCCGCCGACCTGCCGGCTCGTGTTGACGAGGCCGGACGCCACACCCGCGTCGGCGCGCTCGACGCCGGCGAGGCTCGCGATCGTGACCGGCACGAACGACAGGCCCATGCCGGCACCGCCCAGCACGAAGGCCGGGAAGAGATCCCAGAAGTAGTGCCCGTCGACGGGCAGCTGAGTCAACAGCGCGACCGAAAGCGCCGAGATCAAGAGACCCGCCGTCAGCGTGGCGCGCACTCCGATCCGCCCGACAACGAGTTGGGCGACGTTGGAAACGACGACGACGGTGAGCGCGAAACCTGTGAACGCGACGCCGCTTTGAACCGCGCTGTAGTGGAGCACGTCCTGCAGGTAGAGGGTCAGGATGAAGAACTCCGAGAACGCCACGGCGCCGACGATCGCCATCGCCACGTTCGCGCCCGCGACCGTCGGCAGGCGGAAGATCCGCAGCGGCAGCAGCGGCCACGGCGACCGATGCTCGATCACGATGAACGAGGCGATCAACGCGGCCGACCCTGCGAGCAGCGCAAGGGTCGGGATCGAGCCCCAGCCGTCCGTCGTCGCTCGCGTCAGCGCGTACACGAGGAGCATCAGGCCGCTGGTGACCGTCGCTACGCCGGCGAGGTCGAAGTGCCTGTGAGCGAGGTCTGGCCGGCTCTCGCGCAAGACGAGCGGAGCGAGCAGTGCCGCACCCACGCCGACCGGGACGTTGATGAAGAAGATCCACGGCCAGCTCAGGTAGCTCGTGAGGACGCCGCCGAGGAGGACGCCGGCGGCGGCGCCGCTTCCCGACGCCGCGCCGTAGATGCCGAGCGCGCGGTTGCGCTCGCGTCCCTCCGCGAACGACGTCATCAGCAGGGAGAGCGCGGCCGGCGCGAGCAGCGCGCCGCCGAGGCCCTGCAGCGCGCGAAAACCGATGAGCGAGCCTTCCGACCAGGCGATGCCGCAGAGCAGCGAGCTCGCAGCAAAGAGGATCAGACCCGCCATGAACAGGCGCCGTCGGCCGAACAGGTCGGCGAGCCGGCCGCCGAGCAGGAGGGCGCCGCCGAAGAAGATTGCGTACGCGGAGACGACCCATTGCAGGCTCGTCTGCGAGAAGCCCAGGTCCGTCTTGATCGACGGCAGCGCGACGTTGACGATCGCGACGTCGAGGATGACCATGAACTGGGCCGTGACGATCAACGCCAGCGCGCCCCAGCGCCGGGTACCACCGTTCGTAGTGCGAGCGATCAATTGACCTCCAAGATCGTTGAGATTTTCAACAGTTTACACAACGAACGGTATCCCCGCTACAATCCGTTCCATGAACACGACCGCACCACCGCAGCAGCCACCGATGGTCGGCCAGCGTGTGCCGAAGGAGCTGGTGTCGTCGGCGCTCTTCCTGCTCAAGCGGCTCGGTATGAAGGCGAAAGAGCAATCCTTCGGTGCGTACGAAGAGGCCGGCCTCCACCCGTACCACCACGCCATCCTCGCCGTCCTCGACGAGGGATCGCAGGAGACGCAAGGCGCGATCGCCGACGCACTCGGCTATGACAAGGGTCAGCTCGTCGGTCTGCTGGACGAGCTCGAGGACGGCGGCCTCATCGTCAGAACGCGCGACCAGGCCGACCGGCGCCGCCACATCGTCCAGATGACGGCCGCCGGCCGGAAAGCGCTCGAGCGTGCGCGCCGCCTCTCGTCAGAGCTCGAAAACGATTTCCTTTCGCCGTTGACTCAGAAGGAGCGAGCGCAGCTACACACGCTCCTCGCCCGCCTGGCGGCGGAGCATCTCCCGCGTTGCGCCATGGCACCGCCGGCGCCCAAGCCGTAGACGGTCCGTCAGCGGCCGAACCAGCGCGCCCGCCGGCTCGCGCCGAAGTGACGCGTTTCGGCCACGAGCTCCGCCGACGGCTCCTGGAACGTGCCGGTTGGTTTCGGTCCGGACAGGAAATCGACGTCGACCCGGCCGATCTCTCCTCCCCCGAACTCGACGTAGCAGGAACCGCGCCCGTCGTAGGAATCCGGCTGCCCACGTTGCTCAGCCCGCGCGAGCAGCGCGTTCGCGACGACACGGGCGGCGCCTTCGGAGAACACGCCTGCCTTCGGGACCCCGACCGTCGCGACGTCCCCGACTGCATACACATTCGGGAACCCCGTCTCGAGCGTTCGGGAGTCGACGGGGACGTAGCCGTCGACAGCCATCCCGCTTTCGAGCACAACCGCCGGCGCGCGGTGCTTGGGAACACCGAGGAACAGGTCGTACGGCAACTCGGTGCCGTCGTCGAGCACCGCGACGTTACGGGCCGGATCGAGTGACGCCACGCGGCGGCCGGCGACGAATTCGATTCCGCGGTCGGAAAATGCCTCGAGCAGCGCCGCCGAGGTATCCGGCGACGGAGGAACCGGCGTCTGGAACGGGATCACGAGCGAGATCGAACAATCGTCGCGAACGCCTCGCTCCGACAGGTAATCGTGCAGGAGGAGCGCCGCCTCGCTCGGCGCCGGCGGACATTTGAACGGCGCGCCGCAGACACCGACGATCGCGTGCCCGCTGGTGAACGTAGGTAGCACGTCCCGCAGCCGTTGCGCGCCCGCAAACGAGTAGAACTCGCTTCCTACGGTTGCGAGGCCGGGAGTCGCGTCCAGGTCGTAGTCGGCGCCGAGCGCGACTACGAGAATCTCTGCCTCGTGACTGCCCTGATCGGTCGTGACCATCCGCGCTTCAGGATCGATGGCGGTGACGGTCTCGCGCAGGAACCGCACGCCCGGTTTCTCGATCGCGGCGTACGGGAGTCGGACCTCGTCAGCGGTCACGCGACCGAACATCACGTCGAGCTTCGAGTAGCCGAACACGAAGGCGTCGCTGTCGTTGATCAGCGTCACCCCCGCATGCTCACCGAGCGCGTCGGACAGGATCGTCGCGAGCTCGAGGCCGCCGAAGCCCGCGCCCAGAACGAGGATGCGCGATCTCACGAGGCGAGCCTACGCCGATGAGTTTTCGAACGCACCTCCGTCCTACGACACAAGAAGGGACGACAACGGGAAGGGAGACGACATGCCGAAGGTGCTCGCGGGAATCACGATGTCGCTCGACGGCTACATCACCGGGCCGGACGACCGTCCCGGCGCCGGGCTCGGCGAGGGCGGCGAGCGGCTCCACTACTGGGTCTTCGGCGGCCCGTGGAGCTACGGCCGGCCGCGCGACCGAGAAGCCGCGCCAGCCGATCGGGAGTACATGGAAGACGTCTTCGGCTCGGGCGGGGCGTGGCTCGTCGGCCGCACGATGCACGACGTCGTCGACGGTTGGGGCGACGACCCTGGCTTCGGCGTGCCGGTGTTCGTCGTCACGCACCGGCCCCACGAGACGGTCGTCAAGGGCAACACGACCTTCGATTTCGTCACCGACGGCATCGACGCAGCCCTCGCGCGCGCCAGTCGCGCGGCGGGAACGAAGAACGTCATCTTGATGGGAGGGGCCGACCTCCTTCGTCAATATCTCGACGCGGGCGTCGTCGATGCGCTCACGCTCACGGTCGCACCGGTCTTGCTCGGCAGAGGCAAGCGTCTCTTCGACGGGATGTCGAGGACCGACATCTCGTTCGAGCGGACCGCCGTGATCGAATCGCCCTTTGCCACGCACATCCGCTATCGCGTCGGCTGAAAGCCCGTCGCAGCGCGGGGTCCCGCCAGGCTGAGACACTTGGTGCAGCGATGCACCGATCCGCTCCATGAGGACTGCGGCTTTCGACGAACTGATGGAAGCTCCGATCGTCGGCGCACCGCTCTCCGGCGGCCCGTCGACGCCGGAACTCGCGGCAGCCGTGTCGGAAGCCGGCGGCTTCGGGTTCATCGCCGCGGGCTACAAGACCGCGGACGACGTCCGCGACGAAGTCGAAGACGTGCGCGGTAGGACACTACGGCCGTTCGGCGTGAACCTCTTCGTCCCGACACGAGCGGCAGCAGACGACGCAGCCCTCGCCGCGTACCGGGAGAGCCTCGCCGGCGAGGCCGAGCGTTACGGCGTCGAACCCGGGCGCCCGCACTGGAACGACGATGAATGGGAACGAAAGCTCGCGCTCGTCGAGCGCGAGCGACCGTCCGTCGTGTCGTTCACCTTCGGCTGCCCTGATGCATCGGTCGTCGCGCGTCTGCGCGACGTCGGAATCGGCGTGTGGTGCACAGTCACGCGTCCTACGGAGGCGAAGCTCGCGGCTGCGGCCGGTGCTGATGCAATCGTCGTCCAGGGCGCGGAGGCCGGCGGGCACCAGGCGTCGTTCGACGATACAGACGCGGCGCCGATCGGCCTGCTCGCCCTGCTGCAACTCGTCCGCAGAGTTACGGAACTCCCGCTCGTCGCCGCGGGAGGCATAGCGAATGGGCGCGGAGTGGCCGGAGCAATCGCGGCGGGTGCTTTCGCTGCGCAGATCGGTACGGGCCTGATGCTGACACCGGAGGCCGGAACCAGCAGTGCGCACCGGGAAGCTCTCGCCGGCGATGCGCCGACCGCGCTGACGCGCGCCTTCACCGGCCGTCGCGCGCGCGGGATCGTCAACCGTTTCATGCTGGAGCATGACGCCGCGGCGCCGCGCGGCTACCCGTACGTCCACCACGTGACGTCGCCGATTCGCGCAGCGGCACGCGCTGTCGGCGACGGTGGAGGAATCAACCTCTGGGCAGGTCAGGCATACGAACTGGCGGAGGCCCTGCCCGCGGCAATCCTCGTCGCGCGCTGGGCGGACGAAACGCGAAGGGCGCGACCCTGACGCACTTCATCACGCATCACGGCCTCCCGCTGCTCTTCCTCGTGGTGATGGTCGAGTCGTTCGGCATCCCCCTACCAGGCGAGACGGCGCTGATTGCATTTGGCGTGCTCGCGTCGCAGGGGCACTACAGCATCGCTACGGTCATCGCGGTCACTGCAATAGCCGCAATGCTCGGCGACAACGCAGGCTACTGGTTGATCGGCCGCCTCGGCGGGCGCGCGCTGTTCGAACGTTGGCGCTGGCTGAACCGGTACGCAGATCGGGTGCTTCCGCGCGCCGAGGCGGTGATGAAACGCCACGGTGGCAAGACGGTCTTCTTCGGCCGCTTCGTCGCCGTTCTCCGCTACACCGTCGCGTGGATCGCCGGCCTGTCGCGGATGAACTGGTGGAGGTTCCTGTTCTGGAATGCGGCCGGCGCGGTCGCGTGGGCGACGACCATCGGGCTGATCGCGTACTACTCGGGGCAAGCGGCCGCCGATGCGATCCAACGGTACGGCCTGTATTCGGTAGGCGCATTGATCGTCGTGGTCATCGCCGGCTGGATCGTGCTCCGACGCGTGCGGCGGCGCGCGGAGGCGCGGCTCTAGCTCCGCGCG
>VAXB01000166.1:0-692 GCA_005883995.1 Actinomycetota bacterium | reverse complement strand
CGACGACACGGTCCCCGCTGACCAACGGGACGGAGCTGATCTCGACGCCGAGCGGATCGCCCGCCGTCTGGACGATCACCGATTCGAAGTCCGTGACCGTCGACGTACCCACAACCTTCTTGGCGAAGATCTCGCGGACGTGGCGGCTCTCCGCCGGCGTCACGAGTGACGTGAACTGTCGGCCGCGGACGTCGCCGACGATGCGCAGACCGGCGTCGTTGATCCAGCGGATCACGCCGGCGGTGTCGATCACATACGCCGGGATGCTGACGTGGGTGAGCGCACGCTCGAGATCGGCGCCGAAGAACGCTTCGAGCGGCATGCCGCGAGTGTGCGTCGTCCCGCACGTCGCGTCAGTACCCGCCTCAGCCGGTCGCGGCCGCCTGCTCGTCGTCGGTCGCGGGAGTGAGACCCTGCCGCGCGAGCGCGAGCTGGACGCCTTCGCGCGCCTTGTAGATTCGCCACTTGACGGTCGGCAACGTGATCTCGAGGATCTCGCCGATCTCGCTGTACGAGAACCCGGCGACGTCGCGCAGCAGAATTGCGAGCTTGAGGTCGAGGTCGAGGCGGTCGATCGCGCGCCAGAGAGCGTCGACCATTTCTGCCCGCTCGGGGGGCGGGTCGACGGCATGGAGCCTCTCCGCGGCGAGGTTGGCTGGTCGCGGCCGGCGCTCCTGCGCCCGCAACTCGTC
>VAXB01000037.1 GCA_005883995.1 Actinomycetota bacterium | reverse complement strand
ATGCACGTGTCGCACCTCTTCGAGGACATCGAAGCGTGGTACCTCAACTTCGACTTCCAGGAACGTGTGGACACGGCGTTCAAGCCCGGGATGCGTGTGAAGGAGGACGCACAGACCGTTCCGCAGGGGCGGCACCAGGTCGCGAGCGGGGGCGAGGTGAAGCGGGACTTCCGCGACACCGGTCGGATCGGGCACAGCGCCGCGATCCAGACGTCGTCGCGCCTGCAACGCGACGTGGTCGGGCACGACGGCACGCTCTACAGGCGGGGAACGGCGATCCCGCAGCGCGCCGACTTCGACACGCTCGACAACCCGTTCGCCTGGAGTAGCGAGCCTGCGCGCGACTCGCTGCAGGCAGCGCCGTCAGCCGGCGTGCATTTCGTCGTGTTCAACCCGACGAGTGACGACTTCCACCGGAACCGGCTGGCGATGGACGGGGTCCTGCCCGACGGCACGCGCCTGCCGTTGCCGGCCCGGGCGCGAGGCCAGGGGTTCAACTCCGTCCTGCGTACGACGCACCGTCAGAACTTCCTCGTTCCGCCTCGCGCACACCGCTCGTTTCCGCTCGCCGAGCTGTGACGGGCGGCGGCTCGTCGCTGCCCGAGATGCAGCGGCTTCTCGCCGTGCTCGCGGCGGGGAAGCGTTGCGCCGAGACGGGGAGCGCGTTCGGCGAAGGAGCCCTCGCAATCGCGTCGACCGCGGCTTCGCTCGTGACGGTGGAGAGCGATCCCGAGCGCGCCGCCGTTGCGCGTGAGCGGCTCCGTCAGGCGAGCAACGTCGAGCTGCTCGTCGGAGACTGGCGCGAGCTCCTCCCGCAGCGCGGCCCGTTCGAGCTTCTCTTCTTCGACGCCGGCCGGCTCGCCGAGTTCCCCGACGCGATCGACCTGCTTGCTCCCGGCGGCCTGCTCGTGAAGGACGACCTCACGCCGGTCCGAGCCGTCGACGGCGACGCGGTGCGCGAGCTGCTCTTCCGGGACCCACGGCTCCTCGCCGTGGAGGTGCTGACGACGCCGACGACGGCGGCCGTGATCGCGGCGCGGCGCACTTCAGGCCCGCGTTAGCCGAAAAAAGCGCGGGCGACGTCGTACCAGCTGGACGGCACGGTCTTCAGCTCGGACGTCGCCTCGGCGAGCGAGACGTCGACGATCGCGTCGCCGCGCAGCGCGGCCATGCGGCCGAAGCTCCCGCTCTCGACCAGATCCGCCGCCTTCAGGCCGAACCGCGTCGCGAGCACGCGGTCGCGCGGTGTCGGCGAGCCGCCGCGCTGCACATGGCCGAGGACCGTCACGCGCGTCTCGTAGCCAGTGCGCTGCTCGATCTCGCGCGCGAGTGCGTCGCCGACGCCGCGCTGCGACAACCGCACGTGGCCGAACTGGTCGAGCTCGCCGGCGTCGCCCGCGCCGTCGAGCTCGTATCCCTCCGACACCACGACGATCGAGAAATCCTTGCCGCGCTCGTGCCTCCGGCGGAGCTGGTCGCGCGCCTGCTCGATCGGGATCGGCTGCTCGGGGATCAAGATCATGTCCGCACCGCCGGCGATCCCGCTCATCACCGCGATCCAGCCGGTATGGCGGCCCATCACCTCGACCACCATCACGCGGTTGTGCGATTCGGCGGTCGTGTGCAGCCGGTCGATCGCCTCGGTCGCGATCCACACCGCCGTGTCGAATCCGAACGTGTAGTCCGTCGCCGAGAGGTCGTTGTCGATCGTCTTCGGCACACCGACGACCGGGAACTGGCGCTCTTCGAAGAGACGCGCCGCGACGCCGAGCGTGTCCTCGCCGCCGATCGCGACCAGCGCATCCAGACCGGCGCCGGAGAAGTTCTGCTGCACCTTGTCGACGCCGCCGTCGAGCTTGTACGGATTCGTCCGCGTCGTGCCGATGATCGTCCCGCCGCGCGGAAGAAGACCCGAGATCTCACGGGGGCCGAGCGGTTCGAAGATCCCTTCGACGAGCCCGTGCCAGCCCTCGCGGATGCCGACGAACTCGTGCCCGTGCGTCATCACGCGGCGGCCGACGGCGCGGATCACCGCGTTCAGGCCGGGACAGTCGCCGCCACCGGTGAGGACGCCTACACGCACGCGGCGATCGTATGCGCGAATCTACAATTCGCGCTGATGGACGACTGGAGAGATGCCAGGCGCGATTCGATGATCGCGGGCGTGCTGGTGGGGATCGCAGCGGCGCTGCTCGCGCATTGGGCGAGCGGCGTCCTCATCGTCTTCGGCATCGCGGCGATCGTCATCGGCGTCCTCATCAGCCTCACCGTGATCGGGGCGATCATCGGTATCCCTCTGATCGTCGTCGGCTTCCTCGCCCTGCTCGCCGGGATCGTGACGGGCATCGGCGGAGTCGCCGTCGCGGTGCTGGTCGGTGTCGCCTCCGGCTACACGTATTACCGCCTGCGGATGCGGAGCCTCCTCCGCCACGCCGGGACGCACCCCGGCCGCCTCAGCCGGTGACGGGCGCGCCGTCCCGCGGCGCGCGGCACTAGCCGGCGCGCGGGAGCAGTGTCGGACGCGTTCGCCGCACGAGCGCCCGCAGGATCGGTACCGCGTCGCGCTCGCCCGCACAGAGGCTCGCGAGTGCGGCGAGCGCCAACTGTGACTCACCGAGGGTCAACGTCCTCGCCTCGATCTCGAGCCGCGCGTGCCACCGGATCGCAGCGCGTTCGAGCTTCTCCGGCTTCACGTCTGCCAGGAGCGTGAGGTAGTCGAGCGCGTCGAGCAACGAGAGCGTGCCCAGCTCCCGCATCGCAAGCTCCGCGACGAACAGGTTGCGGGTCTTGATCGCGCGAGTGAACCGGCCGTGTGCGCTCCCCTGGCTTGTCATCGACGAAGCCGCTGGGGCGGGCGGCAAGCAGGGAGTCTAGAACGGCGCCTCGGACGAGCGCGAGCTGACGGCCGCCGTAGCATGATGCGCAACGTGGCCGGCGCCGAGCATCCCCGCGCGGGCACGCGCGTCGACGGGCGGGCACGCGGCGAGCGCCTCGCAGGGTTCATCTACGGCACGATCGTGGCGCTTTCCGTCGTCGTCGCGGGCGCGAAGGCCTACCCGGCCAGCACCGGGCACGTCGCGGTGCTCGTGGCCGTCACGACGGTCGTCTTCTGGATGGCGCACGTGTACTCGTTCTCGCTCGCGCACAGCGTCGCGACCAACGAGCATCTTTCGCTCGGCGAGGTGCGAAGCATTGCTCGCCGTGAGGCCGCGATCGTCGGTGCAGCCGTGCCTCCCGTCGCGGTCCTCGTGCTCGGCGAGCTCGGGCTGTTCGGCGCGACCACGGCCTACTGGGCGGCGCTCGGGCTCGGCCTCGTCGTGCTCGCCGCGGCGGGAATCCTGTTCGCCCGGATCGAGCGGCTGGGCGTGCTGGCGACGATCGTCGTCGTGACGGTGAACGTCGGGCTCGGCGTGATCCTGATGGCGCTCAAGGTCGTCGTCGGCCACCTCTAGGGCTCGTTTCAGTGCCGAAGGTGGGACTCGAACCCACACTCCCCGAGGGGAACCGGATTTTGAGTCCGGCGCGTCTGCCAGTTCCGCCACTTCGGCCCGGCTGGCACTGTAGCCCCGCTCACGCTGTTCCTCCTTGCAATCCGCGTCGCGCAGGCCCGATACTTGGCCACCCCGCGGCGCCGACGCGCGCGGCGGTCGGCATTGGGTGTACGGGCGACCAAGGAGGAAGTGTGAACAGAGGGTTTTCGCGGGCGGCGCTGATCGCGAGCACCGCCGCGCTGGCGCTCCTGGCCGCTGGGTGCGGCGGGGGCGGGGGAGGGTCGGGCAGTGGCGGGAACGTCAGCGCGCTGCCGTCGTCCTCGTGTTCGGACATCTACTACCAGGGAAGCGGGAAGCCGGACTACCTGATCGCGTCCGACCTGCCGCTGCAGGGGTCAGGCCGCACGCAGACGGTGCAGATGACCGAAGCGATCAAGTTCATCCTCAAGCAGAAGGGCTTCAAGGCCGGCAAGTACAAGGTCGGCTTCCAGTCGTGCGACGATTCGACCGCCCAGGCCGGGAAGTGGGCGTCGGAGAAATGCTCGGCGAACGCGAACGCCTACGCGCAGAACAAGAGCGTCGTCGGCGTGATCGGGACGTTCAACTCCGGCTGCGCCGAGATCATCATCCCGGTGCTGAATCGCGCGCCCGGTGGACCGGTCGCGATGGTCAGCCCGGCGAACACGTACGTCGGCCTGACGCACAGCGGCCCGGGAACGGCCGCGGGAGAGCCGAACAAGTACCTCGGGGTGAAGAAGGTCTTCATCCTGAACGACAAGGAGGCCTACGGCCTCGGCGTGGCGACGAACTTCAAGAACGCTGCGGTGAAGCTCGGCCTGAAGGTCGTCGGCTTCACGGCGTGGGACGGGAAGGCGTCGTCGTACGAGGCGCTCGCCGTCAAGGTCAAGGCATCGGGTGCGCAGGGCGTCTTCGTCGGCGGCCTCGTGTGCGAGAACGGCGGCAAGGTCGTGAAGGACCTCCGTTCGGTGCTCGGCAAGAACGTGACGCTCCTCGCGCCTGACGGGTTCACGCCGATCTCGGCGGTGGTCCAGGGAGCGGGCGGGGCGTCCGAGGGGATGTACGTCAGCGTCGCCGGGCAGCCGAACGAGGCCCTCGGCGCAACCGGGAAGTCGTTCGTGAAGGACTTCGGCGCGACGCAGAGCGGCGGCAACGTCGATCCGTACTCGTCGTACGCGGCGCAGGCGGCGGACGTGCTGCTGACGGCGATCGCGAACTCCGACGGCACGCGGGCCGGTGTCACCGACCAGCTGCTGAAGACGAAGGTGACCAACGGCATTCTCGGCACCTTCACGATCAACTCCAACGGAGACACGAGCTCGAACCCCGTGACGCAGTACCTGATCAAGGGCGGCAAGCAAACGACGTTCAAGACGATCACGCCGCCGCAGTCGCTCGTCAGCAAGGCGTAGGAAAGAAGGAAAGGGTGGGGGAGGGCGCGCGCGCCCTCCCCCGTCGACACCGACCGTGGCTACCGAGGCGTCTCGACAGCAACCGGTTTCCAGGCTCCGCGGCTTCTACGCAGCGGGGGTCGTGCCGTGGGTGGGACGCCTCCTCGTCCTGCTCCTCTTCGTCTGGCTCGGCGTCAACCTCGTCAAGACCCCGGCCGACTTCGGGATCCTGCTCGTCGAGGGAGTCACCCTCGGCCTCGTCTACGGGCTGATCGCGCTCGGGTACTCGCTCGTGTACGGCATCCTCGAGCTGATCAACTTCGCGCACGGCGACGTGTTCATGCTCGGAAGCTGGATGACGTTGTACATCGGCGTCCAGCAGATCGGTCTCACCGACAGCTCGTCGACCGGCAAGATCATCTGGGGCCTCGCGCTGACGCTGGTCTGTGCAGCGGCCTTTTGCGCGCTGCTCAATGCAGCAGTCGAGCGCATCGCTTACCGGCCGTTGCGGAACGCGCCGAGGCTTGCGCCACTGATCACCGCGATCGGCGCGTCGTTCATCCTCCAGGACGTCGGCCTGCACCAACTCGGCCCGGCGCCGGTCTCACTACCGAACATCCTGCCGACGTCGACGGTCTTCTCGATCGGCGGCAACAACTACACCTGGGATCATCTGATCGTCGCGTTGACCGCTCTTCCCGTTCTTGGGCTGCTCGTCTGGCTCGTGCAGCGAACGCGGCAGGGCCGCGCGATGCGGGCCGTCGCCCAGGACCAGGAAGCCGCAGCGATGATGGGGATCAACGTCAACGCGACGATCTCGTTCACGTTCCTGATCGCCGGCGCGCTCGCCGGAGTCGCCGGTCTGCTGTACGCGCTCTATTCGACCAACATTCAGTTCGACCAGGGCTTCACTCTCGGCCTGATCGCGTTCACGGCCGCCGTCCTCGGCGGCATCGGCAATCTGCCCGGCGCCGTCCTCGGCGCGATCATCATCGGGCTGATCCAGCAGTTCAACGAAGGGCTGTCGTGGCACGCGCCCGGCAGCGATTGGACACAGTCGATCGTGTTCGCGATCCTGATCCTGATTCTCGTGTTCCGGCCCGAGGGGCTCCTCGGTGAGCGAACGCCGGAGGGAGGCTGATGGCCGAGACGGGCAAGGTCGTCGACGAGATTCGCGATCCGTGGTACCACCGCTGGGGCGGATTCTTCGGCGAGTGGCGGCGACGCTACCGCGGTCTCGACGACCGGCAGCAGCGGCAGGTCGGAATCATCCTCCGCGTCGCGATCGTCATCCTGCTCTTCTTCATCGGGTGGCCGGTCGCGCTGCTCGTCGCGGCGTTGTTCACGGCGCAGTTCGCGGTCGGGTACCTGCCGCCGCCGTACCGACGGTACGGGCGCTTCGCGATCCCGCTGATCGTCCTCTTGGTCGTGCTGACGTACCCGTTCTACCTCGGGAACCTCGGGACGATGAGCCTGCTCGGCGATTACCCGACGCTCGGGACGATGACGATCATGGGCGTCTTCTCGATGATGGCGGTCGGGCTCAACATCGTCGTCGGCTACGCGGGGCTGCTCGACCTCGGCTACGTCGCGTTCTACGCGATGGGCGCGTACACGGTCGCGTGGTTTGCCTCGGTGCAGTTCGCGCATCGAAGCGTCCATCTCGGTGCGTCGGGCGTCGCCGGGAGCACGCCGGGGATCCACATCTCGATCTGGGCGTTGCTCGCGATCGCCGGCATCTTCACGGCGTTCATCGGGATCATGATCGGCCTCCCGACGCTACGGCTGCGCGGCGACTACCTCGCGATCGTGACGCTCGGGTTCGGCGAGATCCTGCCGCAGATCGCGCGGAACGGCGACAGCCTCGCCGGCTTCAATCTCACCAACGGCCCGAACGGGATCACGCCGATCGACCCGCCGGGCTTCGGCCGCCTGAACTTCCTCACCGGCTCGGGGACCTTCTGGACGAGCGAGCGCCTCTTCTTCTGGGCCGTGCTCGTGCTCGTTGCAATCACCATCTTCTGCTCGCTGCGCCTGCGCGACTCGCGCCTCGGCAGGGCGTGGATCGCGATCCGCGAGGACGAGACCGCTGCGGCTGCGATGGGCGTGCCGTTGATGCGGACGAAGACCTGGGCCTACGCGACGGGTGCGTTCTTCGGCGGCGTCGCCGGCGCGTACTTCGCGAGCTTCAAGCAGTCGACGTTCCCGGGTGACTTCTCGTTCAACATCTCTGCCTTCATCCTCTCGATGGTGATCCTCGGGGGGATGGGCAACGTCTGGGGGGTCGTCTTCGGCGCGTGCTTCCTCTCGTTCCTCAACCAGCAAGGTCTCTCCGACATCGGGCATTCGTTCAACCACACGTTCGGGACGAACCTGGACGTTCCGAAGTACCAGTTCGGGATCTACGGGCTGATCATCGTGGCGACGATGCTGTTGCGGCCGGAAGGCCTCATCCCGAGCGCGAGACGCAAAGCCGAGTTCCACGAGGGCGTGCACGACGCGCCGCTCTACGACGCCCAGCATGAGTGACGTCCCGAAAAACGGCGACGACATCCTCGTCGCGGAGAACATCCGCAAGGAGTTCGGCGGCCTGGTCGCGTCGAACGACGTCGACTTCACGATCCCGCGAGGGTCGGTCGTGTCGCTGATCGGGCCGAACGGCGCCGGCAAGACGACGTTCTTCAACATGCTCACCGGCGTGTACAAGCCGACCGCGGGCCGGATCACGTTCGACGGCCTCGACGTGACCGGCAAGCCGCCGCACTTCATCACCGAACGCGGTATCGGCCGGACCTTTCAGAACATCCGTCTCTTCCAGAACATGACGGCGCTCGAAAACGTGCTGGTCGGCATGCACGCGCGCCTCCGTGGCGGAATCATCGGCTCGATCCTGCGGACGCCGCGGATCAAGACCGAGGAAGAGGAAGCGCGTGTACGGGGACGCGAGCTCCTCCGGTACTGCGGGTTGCGCAACACGGACGACGAGGTCTCACGGAATCTCTCGTACGGTGACCAGCGCCGGCTCGAGGTCGCCCGCGCGCTCGCGACGAAGCCGAAGCTGCTGCTGCTCGACGAGCCGACCGCGGGGATGAACCCGCAGGAAACGGGCGACTTCACCGCGTTCGTCGAGAAGCTCCGCAGCGAGGAAGGCCTGACCGTGCTGCTGATCGAGCACGACATGCGCGTCGTGATGAACTGTTCCGACCGTGTCACCGTGCTCGACTACGGCGAGAAGATCGCGGAAGGGACGCCGCAGGAAGTGCAGCGCGACACGCGCGTCATCGAGGCGTATCTCGGCAAGCAGGCCGTCGAGGCTTCGCAGTGACCGCGACCGCCGCCGCGTCCGAAAACATCCTCGAGCTCGAGGACGTCCACACGTTCTACGGGTCGATCGAGGCGCTCAAGGGCATCTCGATCAACGTTCGCCAGGGCGAGATCGTGACGTTGATCGGGGCCAACGGCGCGGGTAAGTCGACGACGCTGCGCTCGATCAACGGCCTCAACAACCCCCGCCGCGGGCGGATTCGCTTCCAGGGCCGCGACATCACGCGCTCGTCGGCACACGACGTCGTCAAGCGTGGGATCGCGCAGTCGCCGGAGGGCCGACGTCTCTTCCCGAGGATGAGCGTGCTCGAGAACCTGCTGATGGGGACGTTCCAGCGCGAGGATCGCAACAACCGCAAGGCCGTGAACGCCGACCTCGACCGTGTCTATTCGCTCTTCCCGCGGCTGAGCGAGCGCAAGCAGCAGAAGGCAGGAACGCTGTCGGGCGGGGAGCAGCAGATGGTCGCGATCGGCAGGGCCCTGATGGCGCATCCGAAGCTGCTGCTGCTCGACGAGCCGTCGATGGGCCTCGCGCCGATCTTCGTCGAGCGGATCTTCGAGATCATCGGCGAGATCAACTCCCAGGGCACGCCGATCCTGCTCGTCGAGCAGAACGCGCTGATGGCGCTCGACATCGCGAACCGCGGCTACGTGCTCGAGACGGGCTCCGTCGCGCTCGCCGACGACGCGAAGAAGCTCAAGCAGAACGAGCAGGTCCAGAAGACGTACCTCGGCGTCGACTGACCCCTTAACGGCTGGGCGTCGAGACGCGTAACGGGAAGTACGGCGGCGAGAGCAGGAACCCGATTCGCGGCGGTCGGTCGGTCCACCCACGCGTCATCGTCAGCGCGGCGCCGAGGCCGTGTGTCGGGACGAACCCGAGGCTCCGCGCCGCCGCCGCGTCGCGACAGCCGGCGACCAGCACCTGGCCCAGGCTCGAGAGCGCCGGGGCACAACTGTTCCAGTCCACGAAGGGCTGCAACGGGTGGACCGTGCGCCCGGCGCGGTAGGCCTCGACGGCGCGCGCGTCGACCGCCTGCTGCTCGCCGCGGCCGAGCGCCTCGGGGTCCGGCCCGTTGCGCGCCGCCGCGAAGAACGCGCGGTACGGCTGCTGCGTCGGGTGCGCGAAGCGCCGCTGGAACCGGCTGAGCAGGATCGCCGTCCCCCCTTCGCGGACGGGAAACGCGTCCCGCCACAGACGAAGCGCGAGCCCGAGGCCGAGCTGTGCGACGAGCAGCGGGTTCGGTCGCTCGCGCGGGAGCGACGGTGTCGTCCGCGGGACGCCGATGCAGATCGCATCGAGCTCGCCGTCGATCGTGGCGCCGCGCAACTCGACGCCGCGGATGAGCGCTTCGGCGTGGGCAACGGAGGGAGGACCGGCGAACGCGGCCGCGACCGAGCGCTCCAGCGGCAGCGAGCGCAGGATCGTCGCACGGACGCTGCCAGGAAGAAGGCCGAACACGCGTCGGAACGGCGAGTCGACGATCCGCTCCAGTGCCTCGTCGTCGTACGGGTATCCGCGCGCCGCTCCAGTGGCGCGCGGGTGATTGAGCACCAGAGACGCACCGATCAGCGGCACGCGGCCGACGAGCGCGCGCTCGAGCGCGAGCGCGGTCCGCCACCCCTGCGACGCGGTCGTCTCGAGCAGCGACCACGCGCCGGCCGAGCGCAGCGCCTCACGGTTCGCGGCGCCGACGAGGGCGGCCGGCCCACCGTGCAGAACCGTCTCGGCCGCCGTCACGACGACCACGACGTCGGCGCGAACGAGCGAGGGATGAACGCGGAGCGGGAAGCCGCCGCCGACGACCTCGACGAGGTCGTCGCGCTCCACGTCGTGCACCTCGACGTGGCCGTGGAAGCGACGGCCGAAATCGGGCGACACGAGATTCGCCACCACGTCGTGACCGGGGCGCCGTGCGAGCCCGCCGGCGACGAGCAGCGTCTGATAGCCGCTCGAGATTCCGAGCCGCTCGAGCTCGTCGACCGCGGCGGCAATCGCATCCTGCCGCGGATCCCGATCGGTGCCGGGAAGCGGGAGCGACGGCGGCTCGACGACGATCGTCGCCCTGCCGCCGCGCCGCGGGACGAGCGCCTCGAGCGGCTCGCCGGCAAGCGGAAAGCGGAGCGCGTCGCGTACCGCGGCGCGCACGTCCGCGACGCCCGCGGCAGGAGGCGGTGGGCGCAGCACCAGCTCGTCCTCGTCCGCGGTGACGACGACGAGCCGCGACCCGGCGAGCATGGGAACCCTCAACATCGGCGCCCGACGATAGAGCACGCCACGCTCGATCCAGCCGCCGAAGGTCGCCAGGCCTCCGCGTAAACTCGCCCCGATGCCGAAGACCCTCACCGGCGCGGAGCTCCAGCTCGACGACGGTCCCGCGCGCGACGCCGAGCTCTTCCTCGTCGACGGCAACAACCTCGCGTACCGCGCGTTCTTCGCGCTCCCTGAGGAGCTCGCGACGACCGAGGGGTTCCCGACGAACGCACTGCTCGGCTTCACGAACATGCTGTTCAAGCTCCTGTCGGATTACCGGCCGAAGGGCGTCGCCGTCGCGTGGGACACGCGCGCCGTCCACCGGCACGAGATCTCCGAGGACTACAAGTCCGAGCGCCGGCCGATGCCCGACCTGCTCGGCGAGCAGTTCCCGTACTTCCGCCCGATCGTCGAGGCGTTCGGCTATCGCAACCTCGAGTTCCAGGGCTGGGAGGCGGACGACGTGATCGCGACGCTGGCGACCCTCGCGGACGAGGCCGGGATCAAGACGTGCGTCGTTTCGACCGACCGCGACGCATTCCAGCTCGTGACCGAGAACGTCTGCCTGATGATGACGCCCCGCGGCGTAGCGGACGTCCACGTCTACACGCCGGAGCGCGTCGAAGCACGCTACGGCGTGCGGCCCGACCAGGTTCCCGATTTCATCGGGCTGAAGGGCGACACCTCCGACAACATCCCCGGTGTCCCGGGGATCGGTGACAAGACGGCGGGCCAGCTGGTCGCGCAGTACGGCTCGCTCGAGGAGGTGCTGGCGCACACCGAGGAGCTGTCGCCGGCGCGCCGCAAGAACCTGACGGAGCACGCGGACCAGGCACGTCAGTCGAAGCAGCTCGCGACGATGCGCCGTGACCTCGAGCTCGACTGCGACCCGGCGCAGCTCGTGCTCGCGCCGCCGGACCGCTCACAGCTGCGGGAGATGTTCCGCCGGTTCGAGTTCCGCGGCCTGCTCAGCCGGGTCGACCAGCTCGACGAGGCTGTTCCCGCTGCGCCGATGCGCTCGCCGGGCACCGAAGTGGAGTGGCGCGAAGGGCCGCTGCCGGACGTGCGGTCGCGCGCCGCGCTGGCGATTCGCGACGACCGCTTCGCGCTCGCGGCCGACGACGCCGTCGTCGTCGGGACGTGGGAGCCTGCGGCAGCGGCGAGGATCCCCGACGGCGTCCTGATCGCGCACGACTTCAAGGCGCTGCCGCGGCTCACGATGCAGCCGGCCGAGGACACGATGATCCTCGCCTATCTGATCGAGCCCGGCCGGGCGTCGTACGAGCTCGACGACCTCGCGCGCGAGTACGGCGTCGAGCCGATTCCGACACCGGCGACCGACGACGAGACGGCGGCACTCGTGCGCCATGCGGAGATCCCGCGCCGCCTCGCGCCGACGTTGCTCGACCGCGTGCGCGAGCGCGGCGGCGAGCATCTGTACCGCGAGATCGAGCTGCCGCTGACGGCAGTCCTTGCAGCGATGGAGGACGCCGGCGTCAAGATCGAGACGTATCGGATGGGCGAGATCACCGCGCGTCTGGCCGACCGCGTCGAGGAGCTGCAGGCCAAGGCGTACGAGCTCGCCGGCGAGGAGTTCATGCTCGGGTCGACGCAACAGGTCGCGCGGATCCTGTTCGAGAAGCTCGAGCTGACACCCGGGCGCAAGGGCAAGACCGGGTATTCGACGGACACGCGTGTCCTGCGGTCGATCCGGCAGGAGCACCCGATCGTCGAGGTGATCGAGGAGTGGCGCGAGTATTCGAAGCTGCTCAACACATATCTCGAGCCGCTGCCGACGCTGATCTCGGACGCCGACGGCCGTCTGCACACGACGTTCAACCAGACGGTCGCCTCGACCGGGCGCCTCTCGACGACAAGCCCGAACCTGCAGGCGATCCCGATCCGCACGGAGATCGGCAAGGAGATCCGCTCCGCGTTCGTCGCCGAGCAGGGCGCGCGCCTGCTGTCCGCCGACTATTCGCAGATCGAGCTGCGCATCCTCGCCCACGTCAGCGGCGAGCCGAAGCTCCGCGAGGCCTTCGCACGTGGCGACGACATCCACACCGCGACGGCGGTGGAAGTGCTCGGGAAGGAGCCGTCTGCGCTGACGAGCGGCGACCGCTCCGTCGCCAAGATGATCAACTTCGGAATCGTCTACGGGATCTCCGCATACGGATTGTCGGAGAACCTCGAGATCCCGCGCGAGCAGGCGCAGGACTACATCGACGCGTACCTCGCGCGGTTCCCGCTCGTGCAGGACTTCATCCAGCGGACGATCGAGCAGGCGAAGCGCGACGGCTACGTCACGTCGCTGCTCGGCCGCAGGCGTCCTGTCCCCGAGATCCGCGCGTCCAACCGGCAGACGCGCTCGCTCGGCGAGCGGCTCGCCGTCAACTTCGTGATGCAGGGGTCGAACGCCGACATCATCAAGGTCGCGATGATCAAGATCCATCGCCGGCTGCGGGAGGAGGGGAGGAGCGCCCGACTCGTCCTGCAGGTGCACGACGAGCTGCTGCTCGAAGTTCCCGACGTCGAGATCGGCCCGGTGAAGGAGCTCGTGCGCGAGGAGATGACACACGCCTATCCGCTCGATCCGCCGCTCGCCGTCGACATCGGCGCCGGCGACGACTGGCGCGAAGCCAAGGACTAAGCGGCTAGGGCGGCACCCCGCGAAGCCGGCCGCCGCGAGCACACACACACACACCTCGTCGCATGCGGAAATCGGCCGTCCGACTGACGCACCTGGAACGTGTCTTCTGGCCCGAGAGCGGCCTCACGAAGCGCGACCTCGTCGACTATTACGCGGCGATCGCGCCCGTTGTCGTGCCGCATCTCCGGAACCGGCCGTTCACGATCAAGCGCCACTACACGGTCCCTCGTGGGCCGTTCGCGTGGGAGAAGGATGCGCCGCCGGAGCTCCCGCCATGGATCCCGGTATCGCCGCAGCCGGCGAAGTCCCGTCACGGCGCGCTGGTGCGTTACCCGCTCGTGAATGAGCCGGCGGCGCTGCTGTGGATGGTCGAGTACGGCTGCGTCGACCTCCACGTCTGGCCGTCGCGCGCCGACCGGGCGGATCGGCCGACGTACGTGTTGTTCGACCTCGATCCGAGCGGCGTCCCGTTCGCCGACGTCGTGCGCGCCGCGCTCCTGCTGCGTGAGGCGCTCGACGCGATGCGGCTCCGGTCCGTCGTCCGGACGACGGGCGGCGACGGCCTGCACGTCCACGTCCCGGTCGAACGGCGCTACACCCACGCGGAGACCAGGCGATTCGCCGAGTTGGTCGCCGGCGCACTGGTCCGCGCCTCCGGCGGGCTCGTCACCGGGGAGCGGACCGCGGCGAAGCGCCACGGCGTCTACGTCGACACGAAGATGAACGGCCACGGTCAGCAGATCGTGTCCGTCTATTCCGTGCGGCCGCTGCCGGGCGCGCCGGTGTCTGCGCCCCTGCGCTGGGACGAGCTGACGCCGGACCTCGATCCGTGCGCGTTCACGATGACGACCGTCCTCGAACGTGTCGAGCGCAACGGCGACCTCGCCGAGCCGCTCCTCCACGGTGGGCAGCGGATCGACGCGATTCTGGCCGGCGACTGGCCGGGGTGACCCTTTCTGACGGGTCTCGACGGCCCTCGGTACTATGACCGGCGCTTTGACGATGGAGCAAACCGAGACGAGGACCGCCGGCGACGGGGTCTGGACGACCGGGCCCGACGGCGAGCTGATTCCGGACTACGAATCGACGTTCCCCACGATCAACGAGGGCGAGGTCGTCCACGGGACGGTCGTCCGGGTCGACAAGGACGAGGTCCTGGTCGACATCGGCTACAAGTCGGAAGGCGTAATCCCGGTCGCCGAGCTCTCGATCCGGCGCTCGGTGAACCCCGCCGACGAGGTCTCGCTCGGCGACGAGATCGACGCACTCGTGCTGACGAAGGAGGACGCCGAGGGGCGGCTGATCCTGTCGAAGAAGCGGGCGCGCTTCGAGATGGCCTGGAAGGCGATCGAGCGCGCTGCCGAGTCCGGCGAGCCGGTCAACGGCCGCGTGATCGAGGTCGTCAAGGGTGGGCTCATCCTCGACCTGGGCGTCCGCGGGTTCCTGCCGGCGTCGCTCGTCGACATCCGCCGGGTTCAGGATCTCGACGAATTCATGGGCCAGGAGCTCCGCTGCAAGGTGATCGAGCTCAACCGGTCGCGGAACAACGTCGTGCTGTCGCGCCGCGCCGTCCTCGAGGACGAGCGGAAGGAGATGCGCCAGGCGATCCTCGACCGCTTGAACCCCGGCGACGTCGTCGACGGGACGATTTCGAACATCGTCGACTTCGGCGCGTTCGTCGATCTCGAAGGGATGGACGGCCTCATCCACATCAGCGAGCTTTCGTGGTCGCACGTCAACCATCCGTCGGAGGTGCTCGAGATCGGCCAGCAGGTGAAGGTCAAGGTGCTCGACATCGACCGTGACCGCCAGCGCATCTCGCTCGGGCTGAAGCAGACGCAGACCGACCCGTGGCAGCAGGTGCTCGAGCAGTACCAGGAGGGGGAGACGGTCGAGGGGAAGGTGACGAAGGTGGTCACGTTCGGTGCATTCGTCGAGATCCTTCCGGGCGTCGAGGGCCTCGTCCATATCTCCGAGCTTGCGCACCACCACGTCGAGAACCCGCGCGAGGTCGTCTCGCAGGGCGACTCCGTGCGCGTCCAGATCCTCGAGGTCGACGCGGAGCGACGGCGGCTGTCGCTGTCGCTGAAGCGCGTCGACGGCGGGGCGCGTGTCGCGCCGGCCGACGAGCCGATCGAGGGAACGCCGCATCTCGACCTCTCGGCGGATGTCTTCACCGATGCCGAGTCGGCTCCCGAGGCGCCCCCGCTCGACGCCGACAGTGCCGAGAGCGAAGCAGTGAGTGTCGAGAGCGAAGCCGCGAGCGCCGGCGACGAGGCCGGTCCGGCCGCCGCCGACGACGAGGTGGCGACCCAAGCCACCGACGGCTGATCCGGGTCGCGATCACAGGAGGCATCGGGGCCGGTAAGAGCGAGGCTCTGAAGGCATTCGCCCGCCACGGCGCCGCGACGTCGTCGTCGGACGCGATCGTGCACGGGCTGTTGCGGGGCGATCCGGAGGTCGTGGACGCGCTCCGCGAGCGGTGGGGGGACGGCGTGGTCGGCGACGAGGGCGCCGACCGCGCGGCGATCGCGGCGATCGTGTTCGAGGATCCGGCCGAGCTCGAGTGGCTCGAGTCGCTGCTCCATCCGAAGGTCGTGCGGGAATACACCGCGTGGCAGGCCGAGCAGGACGCCCCGATCGTCGTCACCGAGGTCCCGCTCCTCTACGAGACGGGCGGCGACGCCCGCTTCGACCGGGTGGTCGTCGTCACCGCGCCGCCCGACGTTCGCGAGGAGCGGACGAAGGTGCGGCGAGACGCGCGCGAGCAACGGCTGCTGCCCGACGAAGAGAAGCTTCGCCGCGCCGATTTCGGCTACGTCAACGACGGGACGCTGGAGGAGCTGGACGCGTTCGTCGGGAACGTCGTCGAGCAGCTTGGTTCATGACCCGGCGGCTCCTGGTGGCGGCCGTCCTGGCCGGCGTCTGCGGCGTCCTCGTCATTTCGCTGCAGACGTCCAAGCCGGGCTGGTGGGAGCGTTTCTGGTACCCGCTCAAGTACGAGCAGATCGTCCGCGGCCACGCGCGCAACTACCACCTAGATCCTGACCTGCTCGCCGCTGTGATCTACCAGGAGTCGAAGTTCCGGGCCGCGGCGCGGTCGGCTTCCGGCGCCGTTGGGCTCATGCAGCTGTTGCCGTCGACGGCGGAGGGGATCGCCGTCCACACCGGCGGGACGCAGTTTCGCGTCTCCGACCTCTACGACCCGGAGATCAACGTGCGCTACGGCGCGTGGTACCTCCGCCATCTGATCGACAAGTACGGCGACGAACGGACGGCACTTGCGGCCTACAACGCGGGCCAGGACAACGTCGACCGTTGGCGTGCCGAGGGCAGCGGGATCCGTTTTGCGGAAACGCGTGCGTACGTGACGCGCGTCGAGGAGGTGAAAGCGATCTACCGGCGCGCGTACGGCACTGATTTGCAGCGCTAGGGCGTTACGGCGTCGTTGTCGTCGTCGTTGTGGGCGGCGGGGGCGGCGGCGGCGGTGGTGGGGGCGGCGGTGGTGGGGTCGAGGCCGGGCAGCCGGTCTCCGTGGTTGGCTGGTTGACGACCGTGAAGCGCTTGTTGAGCGTCTGCGAGTTGCCCTTGATGTCGATCGCGCGAACCGTCACCTGGTACACGCCGTTCACGAGCGTGCGCGTGTCGATCCCAGCGGTCGGCGTCAGGTTGTAGAGGAAACGGCCGGGCATGAGCGAGAACTGACGCGGGCCGAAGCGCGGCGCGTTCTGGTACGCCCCGCGCGCATAGACGTTCCAGAAATCGGGCGCGAGCGGAAGCGTGCCGCGGAAGTCGACGGGCGTCGACGGCGGCGCGATCACGAGCCCCGTCCCGACGCGCCGAAGCGACCACGTGACGGCGGCGGGGGAGACGGGGAAGTTCGCGAACGTGCCGGAGACGCGCATCGGCGGCGTATCGAATGCCTCTGACGCGATCGAGATGCGTCCGCAGACACCGAGCGAGTCGACCTCGTTGAGGGTGTCCCAGCGGCGGAGCAGGATCGAGGCGACCGTCGGCTTGGTCCTGTCGCGGTAGGGCGCGATTCCACCCTCGGCGAGCGGGTTCCAGACCCGGAAGCCGCGGAGCTCGGAAAGATGCACGTGCCCGGCGCCCTTGCGGATGTAGCCGAGCAGCGTGCGCTGGGCGACCACGTGCTCGCCGTCGGTCACGACCGGCACGAGGTGGAAGTACTGGAACGTCCGGCCCTTCGTCGTCGTGATACTCAGCGACTCGGCGTCGAGCAGCTTGACGACACCGGACATGACCGGGTAGACGCTCGTCCCGTCCTTCGCGGCTATGTCGATCCCGTTGTGGAACAGGAACGTCCCGGGCCCGGCGATTCCGTTCTGGAACAGGCCGAGCTGGAAGATCGTCCGCGGATCACCGAAGTTCGCGCGGATCGGGTGCTGCTTGTTGAACGGCTTGACCGGCCAGGGGTACGCGGCGGCGCCCGTCGTCGCAAGCAGCGACAGCGCGGTCAGGCCGAGGATGAGGATCAGGCGGAGGCGCACAGGTCGTAAGACGGGGAGGCCGCGGCCAAGGTTAGCCGGGCTGCCCGACGTCCGGAGGTCAGGCGCCGAGCCACGAGGCGCGGTTGTGGACGCTGAAGATCTGGGTCGACGAGCTGTGGTTGCCGGCGGTGTCGGACGCAGTGACGATCAGCGCATACGCGCCGTCGGGCAGCCTGTGGGTATCGAACGGCGCCGGGGTGAGCTTGAAGAGGTAAACGCCCGGCTGGAACCAGTACCGATGCGAACCCATCTTGACCATGTTCATGTGCGTGCCGCGCGCGTACGTGTGCCACATGTCCGGCGTCGCGGGAAGCGACCGCGTGACGTCGGCCGCGACGGTCTCGGCGATCGCGACGCGGTGGTCGGGGAGGTGCTCGACCCGGAATGTGATCTTCGCCGGTGTCACGGGGAGCCCGTTCCAGCGGCCCGGGACCGGAATGGCCGGTTCGTCCGAGGCGTCCGCGACCAGCTCGACGCGCCCGTGCAGGAACTCCGGCAGGAGGGGCGACGCGGCGTCGGACGCGCGGAACTCGATCCGGTTGACGTGCGGAGTCGTCGCGTCGGCGTACGGCCCGATGTTGCCGGCGGCGAGCGGATTGACCGCGCGGCCGTCCTGGAGCTGCGTGAGGTGGACGTGGTTCGAAGCCTTCAGGATGTGGCCGAGGACGGTCCGGCGTTCCTCCACGTGGTCGCCGACGCGAACGAGCGGCGCGATGTGCCAGTACTGGAACGCTGACCCCGCGTTCGAATCGACCTCGACCCACTCCGACGTGACGATTCGCACCGTGCCCGAGCGCACGGGGTAGACGGGCGTCCCGTCGGGTGCGGAGATGTCGATTCCCTGGTGGTAGGAGCATGCGCAGGCGCTCGTCAGCAGCCCGTGGCGCGTCGGCGCGCCGAGGAAGATCGAGCGAGGATCGGCGAAGGAGCCACGGACGGGGTGCTGGCGATCGAACGGCCGGACCGGCCAGCCGTACGAGAAGGTGCGCGGTGCCTTCGGCGCTGCGGCCCGGGCGAGGACGTCCGCATTTGACACGGACGCGTTCACGGTTGTTGCAACGCGGTGGGCCGGCGCGGCCGGTTCACGGGCGACGAACGCCGCGACGGCAGCGAGGCACGCGACGGCGGTGATGCAGTGGCGGCGCAGGGCGCCGAGGGAGCTATGTGAGGTAGTAGTCATGCGCCGACCGTCGAAAGCGGCCCAAAGGCCGCCCCAACGGCTCGCTAACCTGCGGCTAATCCGGGATTTCGCGGGTGTGCTGCGGGTGTTACAAAGAGCACATGCTCGAATTCCGCCTGCTCGGCCCGCTCGAGGTCGTCGGCGAAACGGGCCCTGTCCTGCTCGGGGGTCACAAGCAGCGGGCCGTGCTCGCTTCGCTTCTGCTCGAAGCCGGACGCGTCGTCTCCACCGACCGCCTGGTCGACGTCCTGTGGGGTGAGCAGCCTCCGCGCACGGCGGCGACGTCGCTTCACAACTTCATCTCGCAGCTCCGCAAGGACCTCGGTGCCGACATGGTCGAGACGCGCGCGCCCGGATACGTCCTGAGCGCGCGGCCCGATCAGGTCGACCTCGCGCAGTTCCAGCGGCGCGTGGCGGAGGCGCGGGGACTGGCGCCGGAGGGCCGCGTGGCCGCGCTGACCGACGCACTAGCGCTCTGGCGGGGCGATGCGCTCGCCGACTTTCGGTTCGACGCGTGGGCCCAGAACGAAGCCGAGCGGCTGGAGGAGCTGCGGCTGGCCGTCCTCGAGCAGCGGATCGACGCGCAGCTCGAGCTGGGGGGCGAGGCAGCGCTCGTCGGCGAGCTGGAGTTGCTGGTCGAGCAGCATCCGCTCCGCGAGCGACTCCGGTTCCAGCTGATGCTCGCGCTCTACCGATCGGGGCGTCAGGCCGAAGCGCTCGACGTCTACCAGGACGCTCGCCGACGGCTCGTCGACGAGCTCGGGATTGACCCGGGGCCGGGCCTCCAGGAGCTCCACGGCGCGATCCTTCGGCAGGAAGCGGGTCTCGAGACGGTGCGCCGGCGCGGCCCAGCAGACGACCACCTCCGCGACGTGGTCGACACGCTGCTTGCGGGACGCGTCGTTCCGGTCCTTGGCTCGGAAGTCGCCGAGTTCGCGCACCGGCTCGCTCACAGGTTCGAGTATCCGGTAGCCGACACGGGCCTTCCCCGCGTCGCGCAGTACGTCGCCGTGATGAAGGGCTCTGGGCCGCTGTACGACGAGCTGCACGAGGTGCTCGCCGCGGACGCGCCGCCGACGTACGTGCACCGGTTCTTCGCGTCCTTGCCGGCGTTACTCCGCGACCGCGGCGCGCCGCATCAGCTGCTCGTGACGACGAGCTACGACACGGCGCTCGAGCAGGCATTCCGCGAGGCCGGCGAGGAGTTCGATGTCGTGACCTACCTCGCCGCCGGTCGAAACCGCGGAAAGTTCTGCCACCTCGCTCCCGACGGCGAGGGGCGTGTGATCGAGGTTCCGAACACGTACGTGACGGAGCTCTCGCTCGACGTGCGGACCGTGATCCTGAAGCTGAACGGCCAAGTCGACCGCAGCGACGAGCGGCGGTGGGAGTGCTTCGTCGTCACGGAAGACGATTACATCGACTACCTCGCGCAGACCGACCTCGCGAACGCGGTCCCCGTGTCGCTCGCCGCGAAGCTGCGGCGCAGCCACTTCCTGTTCCTCGGCTACACGATGGCTGACTGGCACCTGCGCGTCGTC
>VAXB01000165.1:19970-20536 GCA_005883995.1 Actinomycetota bacterium | reverse complement strand
CCGTGTCGCGCGAGAGAAAGACGAACGTGTACAGGATCTGCAGCTCGGCGTTGCCTGGGTCGGCGTTCTGGCGCTGCGTGTGCGCCGACACGTAGCCGAGCGAGTGCTGCTGGAACCAGGCAGCCGCTCGCGAGAGGTGGTAGGTCATCGAGTCGTAGTTGTTCGGGACGGTGTGCAGGACGAGGAATGCCTCGAACGCGATCCCTACGACGACCGCGACGAGCAGTGCGGCAACAACCGGATGGCGGACCACCGCGCGCACCTGAATCGTCGGCCGTGGCGGTCGCGGCCGGCCGGCGCGGTTCCACCAGCACGCCGAAACAGCTGCCAGCACGAGGATCGCCGCGAAATATGGGCCGCGCCGGATCGCGTGTGGTGGCGACAACACCTCTGCGACCCCGACGATCTCGGCGGACGCGATCAGGTACGCCGCGAGCAGCGTCCCGACGAACGAGACGCGCAACGACGCTGCGACCGTCAGGCCTGTGGCGGCGACGAGCGCGAGCGAGACGATGAAGAGCGGCACGGAGGGCCCCGCCGTCAGGCGCGGACGCGCTCCGCGACCA
>VAXB01000165.1:0-19924 GCA_005883995.1 Actinomycetota bacterium | reverse complement strand
CGCCGGCAGACCTTCGCGGTGATCTCGGGCTCGACCGCGAAATCGTCCTGCCGGAGGTCGAGCGCGCAGAAGACGTCTGCGCGGAACGCCTTGTAGCCCGTCTCCATGTCCGAGAGCGTGGTGTTGAACAGGACGTTCGTCAGCAGCGAGAGAAAGCGGTTGCCGACCAGGTGCCAAAACATGTACGCGCGCTGCGGCCGTCCGCCGCTCAGGCGGGACCCGAAGACGACGTCAGCGTCCCCTCTGACGATCGGCTCGATCAGACCAGGGACGTCAGCCGGGTCGTACTCGAGGTCCGCGTCCTGGATCACGACGATCTCCCGTCGTACATGCGGAGCCGCAGCGCGGATCGCGGAGCCCTTTCCGGCGTTGGCCTGGCGCAGGACGGTCACGTACGGGCGGCCCGTCTGCCAGCGCTGGAGGATCAGCGGCGTCGCGTCCGTCGAGCCGTCGTCAACGACGATGATCTGCGCATCGAGGTCGAGTCGTTCGACGCGCTCGAGCACTTCCTCGATCGTCGGCGCCTCGTTGTGGACAGGCACGATGAACGTCACCCCGGGTCGCGCGGCCTCCGCGCGGGGGATGATCGATCCGAGTACCGCCACAGGCTCCGGCATCGCCGCCACGGTCGTGGTATCGGACGTGCCGATCCCTCACTTGAGGCCCGTTCTTACGCTGGTCGGACGAAGAGCCCGGCGGCCGCCTTCTCGCCGATCGCTCGCTCGCCGCCGTTCAGCTTCACGCGCACCGGCCCGGCCGCCGGTGCGGCGCGAACCTCGAGCTCGCGGCCGGGCACGAGGCCTTCGTCGTAGAACCAGTGGAGGAGCTCGCCGTCGTGCTCCGCGAGTCGGACGATCGTCGCGCGCGCTCCCGGCGCGAGGTCGGAGAGCGGCGCCAGCTCTCGGTTCTCCGACTGCTCGAAATCCGGATCGACGGGCCAACCGTGCGGGCAGCGGTCGGGATGGCCGAGGCGCACGTCGATCCGCTCGATCATGTCGTCGGTGAACGTGTCGCCGAGCTCGTCCGCCTGCACGTGCGCCTCGCCGGGCGTGTACCCCATGAAGTCGGTGAGCAGCCGCTCGATGATCCGATGCTTTCGGACGACCTTCTCGGCGCGCTTGCGGCCGGTCGGCGTCAGCAGCGCCTCCTTGTGCTCGCCGCGTTCGACGAGGCCCTCGACCTCGAGGCGCTTGAGCATCTCACCGGCCGACGCGCGCGAGACGCCGAGCATCTCCGCCACGCGTGACGCGAGCGTCGCCGGCGATCCCGTCCCCGGCGTGTACTCCCCGATCGGGAAGGCGAGGAAGTAGATCGTCTCGAGGTACTCGTCGACGGAGTGGCCCTGGGCCATGCAGCCATCATATTCGGGCGTGTGTAAGGTGACCCTTACATGAGCACCGCCCAGACGCTCGGGCTCGGCGCGGTCGCCGGGCTGACGATCTTCCTCGGCCTGCCGCTCGGTCGCATGCAGAACGTCTCGCCGAACGTCAAGGCGTTCCTGTCGTCGACGGCGACCGGCATTCTCATCTTCCTGTTCTGGGACGTGCTCTCGGGTGCGGTCGATCCCGTCGAGACCGCCCTGAAGACTACGACGCGTGGATGAAGCGGCGGCGCCGTCGCGCGTTCCTCGGACCGGGCGCGGCGTCGACGGCGGAGTTCGAGCGGCACCCGTACTTCACGGGGATGTCGCCGGCGCGCTGGCTTGCGGTCTTCATCGCGACGGGGATCGGCCTGCACAACTTCTCGGAGGGGCTTGCGATCGGCCAGTCCTCGGCGAAGGGCGAGGTCAGCCTCGCCGTCGTGCTGATCATCGGCTTCGGACTGCACAACGCGACCGAGGGCCTCGGCATCTGCGCACCACTCGCCGGCGAGTCGGATCGTCCCTCCTGGGCGTTCCTCGGCCTGCTCGGCCTGATCGGCGGCGGCCCGACGTTCCTCGGCACGCTGCTCGGCCAGGCGTGGGTCAACGAGAGCGTGTCGATCCTGTTCCTCGCACTCGCAGCGGGCTCGATCCTCTACGTCGTGATCGAGCTGCTGAACGTCGGTCGCGCGCTGTCGTCGAAGACGATGGTCACCTGGGGCGTCCTCTTCGGGCTGTTCCTCGGGTTCGCGACCGACTTCATCCTCGTCGCCGCCGGCGTCTAACGCGCCGAAGCTGGCACCGACCATGGCCGCGACTACGCTGGCCCGGTGGCCCGCCTGGCGACCGTCTATCCGCTCGTGACCGCGCGCGCGCTCGCGCGCGAGTTCACGTACGAGGTCCCGGACGGCGTTGCGCCCGGCACGGTGGTGGAGGTTCGGTTCGGCAACGCGAAGCGCCGCGGCGTCGTCACGGCGGTCGATGTCGACGCTCCGGACGGGATCGACACCGCGCCCGTCGAACGGGTCGTCGAGGAGCTCCCGCCGGCGCTCGTCGAGCTCGCGCTCTGGATGGCCGACTACTACGGCTCGACGCCGGGGCGAGCGCTCGCGCTGGTTGCGCCGCTGAAGCGGAAGCCGCGCGGCGAGCGCGCCCATCCCTCGGAGCGCGACGCGCTCGACGGCGAAGCACCGCCCGCCGCGCTGAGTGAATCGCAGCGCGCCGCGCTCGACCGCGTCGTCGGCGCGATCGAAGCGGGGGCCGGCGGGAACTTCCTGTTGTACGGCGCAACCGGCAGCGGCAAGACGGAGGTCTACCTTCAGGCCTGTGCCGCCGCGCTCGAGCGCGGCCTCGGCGCGATCGTGCTCGTCCCGGAGATTGCGCTGACGCCGCAGACGGTCGGCCGCTTCACCACGCGCTTCGGCGATCGGATCGCGATCCTCCACTCGGCGCTGAGCGAGGCCGAGCGGCGTGACGAGCGTGAACGAATCGCACGGGGCGACGCGCGGATCGTCGTCGGCGCGCGGTCCGCGGTCTTCGCGCCGGTCCGCGGTCTCGGCGTCATCTGCGTCGACGAGGAGCACGATCCGTCGTACAAGCAGGAGTCCGATCCGCGGTACGACGCACGTACCGTCGCCGCGAAGCGCGCGTTGCTCGAGCACGCCGTCGCGGTCTTCGGCAGCGCGACACCGCGTCCGGAGAGCTGGGGCAGCCTCGAGCGGCTCGAGCTCGGCGGCCGTCTCGCCGGCCGCTTGCCGCCCGTGCGCGTCGTCGACCTGCGCCGCGAGGCCGGGTACCCGTTGTCGGCACCGCTCCTCGCCGAGCTTGGCGCGATCGCCGAGCGCGGCGGCAAGGCGATCCTGCTCCTGAACCGCCGGGGCGTCGCGCCGGCGCTGCATTGCCGCGCGTGCGGCCTGACTGTGCGCTGTGAAAACTGCGACGTCGCGCTCGTCCTCCACCGTGACGGGACACTGCGCTGCCACCACTGCGGTCACGCCGAGTCCGAGCCGCAAACGTGCCCCGCCTGCGGCTCGGCCGAGCTCGCGCGCATCGGCGCAGGCACGCAACGGCTCGAACGGGAGCTCGAGCGATCGCTCCCGGAGCTCGAGCGGATCCGGCTCGACGCAGATGCCGTCGACAAGCCGGGGGCGCTCACCGCGGCCCTGCGCCGCTTTGCCAAAACCGATCGCAGTGTCCTCGTGGGCACGCAGATGGTCGCCAAGGGCCACCACTTCTCGGGAGTCGCGCTCGCTGCGGTCGTCGACGCGGACACCGGTCTCGGCATGCCCGACTTCCGCGCCGAGGAGCGGACGTTCCAGCTCGTCACGCAGCTCGCCGGCCGCAGCGGACGCGACGCACCGGGCCGCGTGATCGTGCAGACGTTCCAGCCGGATTCACGCGCGATTGCCCTCGCCGCGAACCACGATGTGACGCGGTTTCTCGACGGTGAGCTGCAGCGCCGGCGCGAGCTCGGCTATCCGCCGTTCCGCCATCTAGTCCGCATCGTCGTCGCCGGACCGGAGCCGGACACGCCGCTGACGGCGCTGACGGAACTCCGTGCGGGACTATCGGGCGGCGACGTTCTCGGGCCGGCGCCGCTGCTGCGCCTTCGCGGCCGTTACCGCGCGCAGCTGGTCGCGAAGACCGAGCATCCGCGCGCGATCGCCTCGCAGGCGGCGCGGCTGCTGTCGGCGGCCGCGCCGGCGATGCGGCGGGCCGGGCTCGCGGCGGTCGTCGACGTCGACCCGCAGGACGTGTAGGAACACGGGGCGGGCTCGAATGCCCGCCCCGTGCAGATATGGCTACTCGGGAGGGATCTCGGCGTAGACGCGATCGATGTCGACGCCGGCCTGGCGCCGGATCATTCGGGCACCGAAGTACCACAGCAGCCCGAAGAGGATCGCTCCACCGACCCAGTAGATGATGTTCTGCTTGGCCTGCAGCCCGAAGAACGGATAGTGGAAGAACGCCCAGTACAGGAACACCGACGTCAGGATCGCGCCGATGCCGGCGAAGACGACGAGCGGGACCCCGACGATCTCCTTGTTCGAGACCGACGCTTGGTACAGCGCGCGCCGCCGATAGGGGAACGAGATCGCCGACGTGCCGATCAGGACGTGCGTGATCAGCTGTGCCAGCGTCGCGTACACGATCACCTGGAAGAAGTTCTTGGCGATGTACACCGCCCACGCGTAGGCGGCGATCGCACCCGCAATCGTGATCACGGTCGCGATCAGCGGCACGCCGCGACGTGTCACCTTCGCGACGCTCTTCGGCATGATCCCGTCGAACGACCAGGCGAACATCGTCCGGGGCGGCTGCAGCATTGTCTCGGCGATGATCACGGGCCAGAACAGCACGAACGTCAGCACCATGAAGATGGCGAAGGCCGTGTTGTTCACGTACGCAGCCGAGAGGAAGAAGTACGCCGCCGATGACCCGAGCTCGGTCGGAAGGCCGCCGCCGTTCGCCGCTGTCAGGAACGGCTTGCCGAAGCTCGAGAAGAAGATCGCCGCGAAGACGAGCACGCTGAGGAGGATCGCGATGCTCGCGGCGCCCCCGCCTCCACGGGGCCGTCGTCACGTTGGGAGACGACCGGGTCGTCTCCCACCAGTTCGTCGTGGGGTAACCGGAAGGAGGGAAGGTGGCATCAAGTGACGTGACAGGCGCGAGCGTCCCCGCCGAGTCGGGGATGTTCGTACGGAACTCCACCGGCCTCGTGCGGGAAGTGAAGCCGTGGCAGGCGATGGCGATCAACGTCGCGACTATGAGACCGAGCATTGAGAAGCCGAGCAGCGTGAACATGAAGCGTTTCGCCCACGTCCACCCGGCGCCGACCGCGAGCCCCGCGACGATGATCCCGGCCGTACCGATTGCGAATTGCCAGTTGTGGCTCGTCGAGACCGTGTGGCCCCAGCTGACGAGCCGCGCGTGTCCACCGACGAGCCCGACGATGATCAGCGCCGGGACGACGCCGAGCGTAACGAATGCGATTCCCTCGAACGCGATCGAGAGGAAGCTCGAGAGTGAGATGCACGACGCCGAGATCGTCCCGAGCGCCGGGTGAAGCGTCCGGCTGACGATCACGTAGTCGCCGCCTGAGCGCGGCATCGCGGCGCTCATGAACCCGAACGCGTACACGACGCCGAGCGCGAGCGGGATCGTCAGGACCGTCGCGAGCAGTTGATCGCCATCGCCTGCCACGGCTTCACTTCCCGCACGAGGCCGGTGGAGTTCCGTACGAACATCCCCGACTCGGCGGGGACGCTCGCGCCTGTCACGTCACTTGATGCCACCTTCCCTCCTTCCGGTTACCCCACGACGAACTGGTGGGAGACGACCCGGTCGTCTCCCAACGTGACGACGGCCCCGTGGAGGCGGCCGGTGTTGTACTCGGAGCCGGAGTTGAGCGCGAGCGTCCGCCCGATTCGCGTCTCACCCTTCGACTCGTGGATGTGTCCGTGCAGTGCCAGCAGAGGCTGCACTTCCTCGATCAGCCGGCGAACCGCGTGGCTTCCCACCGGCTTCATCACCGGCTGGCCGCCGCTGTAGCGCGGCGTCAGGTCCGGTTTCAGGTCGGGCGCCTGATCGAGCCTGCTGTCGTACGGCGGGACGTGCAGGTTGAAGATCGCGCGCTGCGGATCTTCGAGCTGCTCGGCGAGCCGCTTCAGCCGCTCGTAAAGGGCGTCTTCGTCGAGCTCCCGCGGGCTGTCCCACGGCGTCGGGTTCGCGTACGACGACGACAGCATCTCGTGGTCGCCGACGCGCACGATCCGCTCGTCGCAGAAAACGACGGCCGGCGAAGCCGCGAGCAGCGGGTCGACGTACAGCGGATCGTCGTTGCCGGCCATCACATAGAGGCCGGAGGATCCGTTCGGCGCCGCCTTCGCCTCGGCGAGCTCGAGCCAGTGCCGAATCTCGTCCTGCGCGATGTCGGCGAACAACGCGTCCGTGTCGGCGCCGCGCCGGGCGATCTCGTCGGGCGAGGCGACCCACGGGTAGAAGCCGTTGAAGCGGATCGCGGCGGTGAGCTCGTCGAGCTCCTGTCCCTCGTGCACCACTCGCTTCGCGCCGAGGAATTCGCCCGTGTACGTCCCGTCCGGCCGCCGTGCGATCGGGATGATCGCCTTGCCGAGCAGGTCGCCGCCCATCACGGCCGCTTCGGCGTCATAGAACTTCGCGGCCCCGAGGAACTTGCGCCAGAGCAGATCCGAGCCGTGGATGTCCGACGCGTAGAAGAGGCGTAGGCGGCCGCCGCCGTCCGTCTTCTGCCGGCGCCCGAGTCGCATCAGCCGACCTCCTCCGGCTCTTCGTACCACTGCACGCGCTCGCCGACACGGGCGCGCAGCTTCCACTTCCGCGACTTCGGCTCCGCGTCGATCCGCTTGCGGACGTCGTCGAGGCGTGACGTCACGAGCGCTTCGTCTTGCTGCACAAGACCGAAACGCGGCAGGGCTGCGCGAGCGCGCTCCAGGTTCCCCGTCGCGGTGCGCCACAGCCCCCAGTCCCCGGCGCAGAGCTCCGCGACGTAGCGCACGTTGATACCGCCGGCGTCCTCCTCCGCGAGCTTGTGGCCGTGCAGCAGGTTGACGATGTCGCGCTGGTCCTTTTCGTTCAGCGCGAAGATCTGGAGCTTCGTCAGCAGAAGGTCCGAGAGCGGAATCGTCCCCTCGGTCACCGTCAGCCGGTTCTCAAGCGGCCACGCATGGGACATCTCGAACCGGCCGACGAACACGTCGACGCGCCGATCGTTGTGGGTGTCGTAGAAGAGGAGGCGGCGGTGGCCGTTGAGCCCATTGAACTGGTGGTCGCCGACGTAGCCGAGGTCGTCGAAGAGCTTGACCGCCTTGGGGCCTTCGCCGCGAGCGGTGATGAAGTCGATGTCGTTGTACGTCCGCGGCAGGAGCGGGTCGTGTGGGAGCGAGACCGCGATCGCGAGTCCGCCGAGTAGTCGGATCCGCAGCCCGGCGGCGGCGGCAAGCACGCGGCGCGCCTCGTCGACCGCGTCGTGGAGGGGCGCGGGCGCGACGCTCATCCCGCGGGCTCCCGCACGCGCGGGGCGGCCGTCGCCTCCGCAAGGAATGCCGCGGCTTCGGCCACGCCGTGCGCTGCGTCGACGCGTGGATCCTCGTGCTCGATCGCAATCGACTCTACCCCGCGCTCGGCGAGCACGGCCGTGAACGACGACCACCACTCGGCCCCATGACCGCGCCCGACCGTGGCGAAGGTCCACGGCGCGTCCGGATCGGTCGGCGACCAGCGGTGGTCGAGCAGCCCGTTGAGCGCGAGCGGCCGCTCGTTGAAGACGACGTCCTTGGCGTGCGCGTGGCCCACGCGGGCCAGTGTCGCGGCGACCACAAGCGGATCCATTCGCTGCCAGAACAGGTGGCTCGGATCGAGATTCGCTGCAAGATTCGGCGCAATCGCGGCGAAGCGCTCGAGCGTCTCACTGTTGTAGACGCAGGTGCCGGGGTGGAGCTCGACGCAGATCAGGAGGGTCGGATGCTCGCGCTGCGTCTCGGCCGCGAGCTCGGTCCAGTACGGCAGCACCGCGTCGTCCCATTGCCGCGCGTGGATGCCCGCGAGGTACGGGAGCCAGCCGCCGGCGTCGAAGTGGACGGTGCGGTCGCCGGGCAGGCCGCCCGGGCAGCCGGCCATCGCAACGATGCGGTCGACGCCGAGCAGCGAGGCGAGACGGACGGCGTTGCGGAGGTCGGTGTCGTGTCGGCGGCGGAGCTCATGGTCAGGGTCGAGCGGATTGCCGGAGACGTTCAGCGCCGAGACGCGGAAGCCGCGGGCTTCGATCCCGTCGAGCCACGCCGTGCGCGCGCGCTGGTCGTGAAGCAGCCGTTCGACATCGCAATGCGGCGACGGGGCGAACCCGCCGACGCCGACCTCGAGATCGGTCACCGCGGGAGCGGTCGCCGCCAGCAGGTCGAGCGCGTCGTCGAGGGTCCGATCCAGGAACGCCTCGAGCACCACGCCGAAACGCATCAGCGCGCAAACGTACCACCATGCGGACGGGCTGTCTAGATAGTGGAACGAGAGGCGACACGCGTTAGGCTCACGCGATGGCGCGGGTCGAGCCGGTGCGTGTCGCGGTGGTCGGGGCGGGGCGGATGGGCAGGGCCCATCTGCGGGCGTTGAGGCGTGCGGACGGCGTCACGGTCGCCGCCGTCGTCGACCCGGTTCCGGCAGTCCGCAGCGAGCTCGAGGCGGCGGGCCTCCACGTGTTCGCGGCCGTCGACGAGTTGCTCGCCGGTCTCCCGGATGTCGACGCCGTCGTGGTCGCGGCGCCGACCGATCTCCACCTCGAGCTGGTCACGCAACTCGCCGCGGCCCACCTGCCGATCCTCTGCGAGAAGCCGTGCGGCCTCCGTCCGGACGAGACGGTTCAGGCAGTCGAGGCAGCCGCCGCGGCGCAGGTCGTGCTCCAGGTCGGCTACTGGCGGAGGTTCGTGCCGGCACTGCGCGAGCTGCGCGAGCGGCTGATGGCCGGCGCATTCGGCACGCCGCTCCTTGTCTCGTGCTGGCAGTGGGATGCGGCGCCGCCGTCGGACGCGTTTCGCGCGCGAAGCGGCGGCATTCTCCTCGACATGGGCGTCCACGAGCTCGACCAGATCCGGTGGCTGACCGGACGCGAGCTTGCCGACGTTGTAGTCCGTGCGCCGGCGACCGGTGACGACCCGGACAGCGTCGCCGCTCTCGTCGAGCTCGACGGCGGTGCCGCGGGATTCGTGTCGCTCGGCCGGATGTTCCCCCACGGCGACTGCTGCTGGGTCGAGCTGATGGGGACCGAAGGACACGCACGCGAGCTGTTCATGTGGGGCGACGCAGGCGAGCGCGTCTTCGAAGACGCGCTCGTCGCACAGGCCGAAGCGTTTGCGGCCACGGTTCGCGGTGCGCCGCAGCGGGGCGCGACCGGCGAAGACGCCGTGCGGGCGATCGAGGCCGCCGAGCGTGCGACGCGGTCGCTCGTGGCGGCGGCGCGATGACTCGCGACGTCGGAATCGGGATCGTCGGGTACGGGATGATGGGCCGCGCGCACGCGTACGGCTACACGCTCGCGCCGCGGATCCGCGCGCTTCCGTGCACGCCGCGGCTGCGCGTGATCAGCGGGCGAACCGCGGACGCGGTCGCGCGCGCCGCCTCCTCCTACGGCGTCGAGCGGTCGACGACGGACTGGCGCGACGTCGTCAACGACCCGCAGGTCGACATCGTCGACGTCTGCACGCCGCCGGGCACACACGCCGAGATCGTCGAAGCCTCGGTCGCAGCCGGCAAGGCGGTGCTTTGCGAGAAGCCGCTCGCGGTGGATCATTCGTCGGCCGTAGCGGCGGCGAACGCGGCAGCGGCAGCAGGCGTGCCGAATGCGATCGGCTTCAACTACCGTCGGCTGCCGGCGCTCGCGCTGATGAAGCAACTCGTCGACGAAGGCCGCGTCGGGGACGTCCTGCTCTGGCGCGGCGTCTGGCTGTCGGATGAGTTCCTCGATCCGGACATCCCCTTCGACTGGCGCTTCGAGCGCGCGGTGGGCGCTTCGACGATCGCCGACCTCGGCGCGCACCTGGTCGACCTGGCGCTCTGGATGGTCGGCGAGGTCGACACCGTCGCGGCGCAGTCGGAGACGTTCACGAGGGAACGCAGCGGCCGCGCCGTCGACGTCGACGAGGCGTCGTCGGGGCTGCTCCGCTTCGCAACGGGCGCGCGCGGCGCTCTCGAACTGGCACGTGTGTGCGCGCGGCGCCCGTGCGACTTCTTCGTCGAGGTCAACGGCACGCGCGGCACCCTGCGCTTCGAGTACCCGAACCTGAACGAGCTCTGGTTCGGTGACCGCGGCGACGACGACGAGCTCTACGGATTCAGAAGAATCCGCGCGGAGCACGAGTCGCACCCGTACGCGCGGGACTGGTGGCCGATCGGTCAGGGCGTCGGTTACGGCGTGACGTTCGTCAATCAGGCTGCCGACCTGCTCGAGCGTTGGCCGAACGGTCCCTGGGAACCGGACCTCGCGCAGGGCGCGCGGGTCCAGGCGGTGTGCGAGGCGCTCGAGCGAGCCGCGGCAGAGGAACGATGGGTCCGCGTCGACGAGGTGACCGGCGAGCCGACGCCCGCGACGACGACGAGCTAGCCGCTGTAGCCGAGCGCTTCGGAGATCTCGCGGGCGCCCGTCACGAGCAGCTCGACGGCTTCCTCGTGCATGTCGACGCGATCCCGTCGGTGACGTCCTCGTCGCTGACGGCGTATCCGTGGTCCACCGACTCCTGCAGCTCCGCGAACAACGCCTCGCGCGTCACCGGCGTCTTCTCGGTCATCGCTTCGAGCGGAACGCGGGCGACGTACGTCTCCCACTCCTCGCGCGGTTCCCAGGCAAGGAGGGCACGCGGCCCCGCGCCGAGATGCAGCGGCAGCGACCCGCCGAGTCTCAGCGCGAGGGACTGCACGCGCAAGCCGTCGAGTCGTTCGATGCAGACGGCATCGTCCCCGCGGCGGACGCAAAGGAAGACGGTCTCGCCGGTCCGCTCGTGGATGCGTTCCATCACGGGCAGCGCAGCCTGCCGCTCGTCGAGGCGCTCGATAACGGCACTGCCGAGCCGGAGGAGGCGCCAGCCGAGCCGGTACGTGCCGGCGCGCGAGCCCGCCTCGACCATGTCGAGCGCCTGCAGCCCGGTCAACAGCCGGTAGACGGTCGTCCTCGGCTCGTGCAAGACCTCGGACAGCCGCCGAGGCGTCGCCTCGCGCTCGTCGGCGAGCGCCTCGAGGAGCAGCACGGCCTTCGCGAGCGAGCGGACGGGGTTCTCGCGGATGATCGTCTTGTTCGAACGGGCGGTTTCCGCCTGCGTCACCGCGTCCTCCGCGCTCGGGTTCCACATCCTAGACAGCTAGTCCGCATGTTGGTACGGTCGCCGGACCCATGGCGGTGACGGCGACACCGGCCTCGGAGGCGTCCGACGCCGCGGTGGGGAGGCGGGGGATCGAGCTCCGGCAGGTCTCGAAGCGGTACGGCAGCAACGTCGCGCTGCGCGCGCTCGACCTCGAGATCCGCGACGGTGAGTTCTTCTGTCTCCTCGGCCCGTCCGGGTGCGGCAAGACGACGACGCTCAACCTGATCGGCGGATTCGTCGGGCCGAGCGAAGGGACGATCTGGTTGAGGGGGCGGCGGATCGACAACCTCCCGCCGCACAAGCGGCCGGTGAACACCGTGTTCCAGTCGTACGCGCTCTTCCCCCACATGTCCGTTCGCGGCAATGTCGCGTTCGGCTTGAAGATGGACCACGTGAAGCGCCCCGAGGCCGCGCGCCGCGTCGACGAGGCGCTCGCGCTCGTCGGCCTGGAGGAATTCGGCGACCGCACGCCGGCGCAGCTGTCCGGGGGCCAGCAGCAACGCGTGGCGGTGGCGCGGGCGCTCGTCAAGCGGCCCGCCGTCCTCCTGCTCGACGAGCCGCTCGGTGCGCTCGACCTGAAGCTGCGCCAGCGGTTGCAGGTCGAGCTGTCGCAGATCCATCGCGAGGTCGGCACGACGTTCGTCTCGCCGACCGTCATCGCGCTTCGTCGCGGACTTCATCGGCGACGCGAACTTCCTCGACGTCGACGTCGACGGCGACGTGGCAACGCTGACCGACGGAACGCGTGTGCCGTGTCAGCGCACGTCGCGCCGCGGCGCGGCGACCCTGATGATCCGGCCGGAGGCGCTCGGGCTCACGACCGACGGTGGCGAGCGCACGGCAGTCCGCGGCCGCGTGCTGAAGTCCTCGTTCCTCGGGACGCGTGTCCGCGTCGCCGTGGAGACGGCGGCTGCCCCGGCGCCGCTGATGATCTCGGTTCGCGGCGAGGACCCGTCGGCCGTTCCCGCCGACGAAGCGGACGTCGTCGTGACGTGGTCTGCCGACGACGCGATCCTGCTCGACGCAGCCGGCGGCGATGACTGAGACAGCCGTCGGCGCTCAGCCGCGGGAGCGCACGCGGAAGGTAGGCCCCGCCGCTGCGTCGTACTCGCCGTTCCTGCCCGCCGTCCTGTTGCTCGGCGGCTTCTTCCTCGTCCCGCTCGGGATCATCGTCTGTTACAGCTTCTGGCAGGTGATCGACTACAACGTCGTTCACCACTGGACGCTCGACAACTACCACTACTTCTTCAGCGTCGGCGCCTACATCCACACGATGTGGGCGACGGTGTGGGTAGCGGTCGCGGCGACTGCAATCGCGCTCGGACTCGCCTTTCCATTCGCGTACTGGTTGTCGCGGTACGTGCCGCGCAGGCTGCGTCCGTTGTTGCTCGTGCTCGTCGTCGTGCCGTTCTGGACGAGCTATCTGCTCCGCGTCTACTCGTGGCTGACGATCCTCGGCGAGAAGGGCCTGCTGAACCGGTTCCTGCAGTGGCTCGGGATCACGCATCACCCGGTCGGCGCGTTCCTCTACGACCGGCCCGCCGTGATTCTCGTGCTCGTCTACCTCTACTTCCCGTTCGCGGCGCTGACGTTGTACTCGTCGATCGATCGGTTCGACTGGGATCAGCTGCGCGCGGCGATGGACCTCGGCGCCACGCCGCTCGGCGCGATCCGGCGCATCCTGATCCCCCAGATCCGGCCGGGGCTCGTGACGGCGGTGATCTTCGTCTTCATCCCGATTCTCGGGGAGTACCTCACGCCGCAGATCGTCGGTGGAACCGGGGGCGTGATGATCGGCAACCTCGTCGTGAACTTCTTCACGGCCGCGGAGTACACGCGCGGCGCCGCGGTGTCGCTCCTGATTGCGGCGTTCATCCTCTTGCTGCTCGTCGTCTTCCGCCGTTCGCTTGCGTCGCCGGAGGCCTATGGCGGCTGATCTGCAAGTCCTGTCGCGCCGCGGACGCGTCATGCGCTGGTTCCTGGCCGGCTATGGCGTGCTGATCTACCTCTTCCTCTTCGGGCCGATCGCGCTGCTCGTGCTCTTCAGCTTCAACGCGAACCGGTACGGGACATTTCCGATCACCGCATGGACCCTGAAGTGGTACCGCACCGCGATCGGCAACTACCAGATCCATGACGCGCTCATGACCACGCTGAAGGTTGCTGCAGAGGTCACCGTCGTCAGCGTCGTCGTCGGGACGTGCGCCGCGTTTCCGCTCGTCCGTTCCCGGCTGCGGTTCCGCGACGGGATCCGAATCGGCTTCGTGCTGCCGATCATGATCCCGGGCCTGCTGATCGGCGTCAGCCTGCTCGTGCTCTTCACAGGGACGCTCCACTGGCAGTTGTCGCCGCAGACCGCCGTGATCGGCCAGGCCGTCTACACGACGCCGTTCGTGATCCTGCTCCTGGCGGCGCGCCTGCAGGGATTCGACCGTGCGCTCGACCGGGCGGCCGCCGATCTCGGCGCCAACACGTTCAACCGCCTGCGCCTCGTCGTCCTGCCGCTGATTTTTCCGGCGATCGTCGCCGCGGCGCTGCTCGCATTCACGCTCTCGATCGACGAGTTCATCATCACGTACTTCTTGATCGGTACACAGATCACGCTGCCGATCTACATCTACACGCAGATCAAGTTCGGGATCACGCCGGAGGTGAACGCGCTGGCGTCGATGTTGCTGGCCGCGTCGCTGTTGGCGCTCGCGCTCGCGCTCGCGCTGCCGCGAATGGTGCGCGCTTCGAGACGCGCAGTCCGGTTCGGCGGTCGGAGTCGCACGGCGAAGGCAGCCGCGTGAGCGGCATCCGGCTGGCGACGGCTCCCGTCTCGTGGGGGATCTGGGAGCAGACGATCGAGCGGCCGGATCTCGTCCCGCCGCAGCCGCTGCTCGAGACCGTGACGGCCATGGGCTACGACGCGCTCGAAACGGGCCCGCCGGGCTACCTCGCGCCGGACGGCGCCGCCGCGGTGCGGCTGATCGAGCCGTTCGACGTCGAGCTCGTCGCGACGTTCCTGCCGCTGCGTCTCGACGACGAAGACGACTTCGACGACGATCTCCGCGCACTCGACCGCACGACGGAAGTGCTGGCGGCGACCGGCGGCGGCCTCGTTTTGCTCGCGGACGCCGAGCGCCCGGGGCGCGCGGCCATCTCGGGCCAGCCGGCCAAGATCACGGCGAACGGGCTGTCCGAGGACCAGCTCGACCGGGCGGCGGAGCGGCTGGACCGCGCAGCTGCGCGTTGCATCGAGCGCGGTCTCGGTGCTGCTCTGCACCCGCACGCGGCGACGTACCTAGAGTCGCCGGAGGAGGTGGAGGCGATTCTCGACCGCACGGACATTCGGCTCTGCATCGACACGGGCCACACCGTCGTCGGCGGCGGCGACCCGGTCGACCTCGTGCGCCGGCACGGCCACCGATTGACGCACATCCACCTCAAGGACGTCGACGGAAACGTGCTCGAGCGGCTGCGCGCGGGCGCGATCGACATGAACGAGGCGTGGGCGGAGGGGATCTTCTGCCCGTTCGGAGAGGGCGTCGTCGCGCTGCGCGAGTTTCTCGCCGAGCCGGCGGTGCGGCAGCTCGACGGCTACGCGGTGCTCGAGCAGGATCGAATGGCCGTGACGGTCGACGACCTGCCGTCGGTGCGGGCGGTCGAGGAGCGGAACCTGCAGCGCGTGCGGGAGTGGCTCGGATGATCGAGGCCGTCGTCGTCGGTCGGGTCGGGATCGACCTCTATCCGAACCAACTGCAAACGCCGCTGCGCGAAGTCAGGACCTACACGCGCTTCGTCGGTGGCTTCGCAGGCAACGTCGCCACCGGCCTCGCACGGCTCGGCGTCCGCGCGGCGATCGTGTCGCGCGTCGGCGACGACGGCCACGGCGAGTTCGTCCGCGACTTCCTCGCCGCGGAAGGAGTCGACACGCGGTTCCTAGGCGTCGATCGCGAATGGCCGACTCCGCCCACGTTCTGCGAGATCTGGCCGCCGGACGATTTCCCGATCCTCTTCTACCGTCGGCCGACGGCGCCCGACTGGCAGCTCTCGCTCGACTACGTCGATGCGGACGAGGTGGCGCGGAGCCCTGTCCTGTTCGCAACGGGAACCGGCCTCGCGCAGTCGCCGAGCCGCGAGACGACGCTTGCGCTGCTCCGCGCCCATTCGGGGACCTCGGTGTTCGACATCGACTGGCGCCCGGCGCTGTGGGACGACAGCGCGTCGTTCGAACGATTTGCACGCGAGGCGGCGTCGGCGGCCGATGTGGTCGTCGGGAACGAGGAGGAGGTCGACGCGGCCGGCGGGCTCGACGCGCTCCAGGAGCTGGGCGTGAGGGCGCTCGTCGTGAAGCGCGGGGCGGACGGGGCGACGCTGTACGAGAACGGGGACCGCAGCGACGTGCCGGGCGTCCCAGTCGAGGTCGTCAACGGCCTCGGCGCCGGCGATGCGTTCGCGGCGGCGCTCGGCTACGCGATCGTGCGCGGGCTGTCGCTCGGCGAGGGAGTCCGCCTCGGCAACATCGCCGGCGCGATCGTCGCGACGCGCGTCGCATGTTCCGAAGCGATGCCGAAGCTCGACGAGTTGGACGCGGCGCTCGTATGAGCCGGTACCTGCTCGAGGCGGGGAAGTGGGAGCGCGTGACGCCGGCGTACGCCGGCTGGCGCTACCTCTTCTTCGAGGTGTTCGCGCAGTCGTTCTCGTTCTCGAACGACGACGCCGAGTCGGTGATCATTCCGCTCCGCGGCGGGTGTCGTGTGACCGCGGACGGGCAGACGTGGGAGTTCGGCGGCCGCGCGAGCGTCTTCGCGGGGATGCCTTCGGCGCTCTACCTGCCGCTCGGAACCGCTTTCGAGGCCGACGTCGAGGGAGAGGTCGCGGTGTGCGGCGCGCGTTGCGAGACGCGGCGGGAACCGGTGCTGATCCGGCCGGAGGACGTCGAGGTCGAGGTGCGTGGCGCCGGGAACGCGACGCGCCAGATCAATCACATCGTCAAGCCGGAGTTTCCGGCCGAGCGCATCCTCGTCGTCGAGGTGTTCACTCCCGCCGGCAACTGGTCGAGCTATCCGCCGCACAAGCACGACGAGGACCATCCGCCGGGGGAAGTGGTGCTCGAGGAGGTCTACTACTACCGGACGGCAAAGCCCGAGGCATTCGCGGTGCAGCGGCTTTACAGCCCTGCGCACGACCTCGACGTCACCGCGACGGTGCGGCATGGCGACGTGATGCTCGTGCCGTTCGGCTACCACACGACCTGCGCGGCACACGGCTACGACCTGTACTACCTGAATGGTCTCGCAGGCGACCGGCGCTCCATGGCCGCTGCCGACGACCCGGCGCTCGCGTGGGTGCGCGACTCGTGGGGCGGGATGCCGACGGATCCGCGCGTTCCGCTCGTGCGCTAGCTGTCCTCGCGCTGCGCCGCGCGGAACATCTTCGTCAAGACGTCGATGTCGACACGCGCCTGCTCGGGCGGCGTCCGGCATGTCGCGCCCGTCGTCACGCAGTCGTGGAAGTGCTCGAGCTCCCGCACGAATGCCTCGCGGTGCGACTCGAAGACGCGGACCGAGCGGTCGAGCTCGTCGGCTTCGCTGCGCTCGTACCGCGTCGGCGCCTGCCGAAGCCAGGGCGACGGGAACGTCAGCTGCCGGAGCGAGTCGCGGAAGTAGAGCGTCACCTGTTCCTGGTACTCGCGAACGTCGAGCAGCTGGATCCATGCATTGTCCCAGCGCGCGCCGTTCGCAAGCTCGAGCGACCCCGTGATCGCGCGGCCCTCGTTCCACCACGCCGCGTCGGCGACCTGCACCGGGAGCGGCTCACCCAGCCGCTCGAGCAGGCCGTGCACCACGTTGACGTCGTGGACCATGCTGCCGAGATACGCGTCCGAGAATGCGAAAACCGCCTCTCGTGACCCGTCGCCGACCGCTTCCTCGACCTGCTGCGCCTCGGCCTGCCGCGTCGCGGTGATCACGTCGTCCGGGACGTCCGTCCCCTTGATGATTTCGGCCTCGGTGAAGAACGGGACCCATTCCGGGTCGTGGCACATGACGCGGAGGTACCGAAGCTCCGCCGCGGACTTCGGCAGTTCCGCGAGCATGCGCTCCCACGCCGGGTCGTAGCGCTTCATGTAGCCGACCTGCACGACCTTTCCGGCGCGGTCGCGCGCCGCCACGATGCGGTCGGCGTCCGCGAGCGTTATGCAGAGTGGCTTCTCGACGAAGACGTGCACGCCGGCGTCGAGGGCGGCGAGCGCCACTTCGACATGCACCGCGGCCGGCGCCGAGACAAGGACGGCGTCGACACCGCCGGCGTCGAGCAGCGAGCGGTAGTCGTCGTAGACGGAACGCACTGCGTAACGGGCGGCCATCGCCTCGCGCACCGTCCGGCTCGGATCTGCGAGCGCCGCGATCTCGAAGCGGTCGAAGAGATGCAGGAGGTTCTGGAGGTGCTCGGCCTGCGCGACCATCCCGCACCCGACGACACCGACTCGCACGCGCTCTGTCCCTGCCACGGGTCGACTTTCGCAGGTTCCGGCGCCGCGCGTTCCGCATGGTAGACGGCGCGTCCGCATGATGGTAAGTTCGGCGCGCCGGGGATGGGTGCCGCCCTTCGCAGGAAGGGCGGGTGAGAGAGGAGGACCGGATGGAAAACGTCGAACGCTCGATGACCCGCGAGCGGCTCCTTCGTACCGGTGCGGCCGGAGCGCTCGGCCTCACCGCCGCAGGGCGGCTCGCGCAAAGGGCGCTTGCGGCGGAGACGGCTGGGGTCACGCTGAACTGGCTCACGTGGTCTGATCATTACTTCCCGAATCAGCTGCAGAAGCGCGGCGGCGCCGGCTGGGACATCTCGTCGGAGGATGCCCTGTGGGTGCCGAAGTTCTACAAGGAAGGGCTGATCGAGGCCTTCGACATCAAGTCGATTGCGGTGTCGAAGCAGCTCTATTCGGTCGCGCTGCACATCCCGTTCTGGAAGGCCGGCTCCAACCAGATGGGATATCCGTTCGGCTGGTCGAGCCTGCCGATCTACTACAACCCGAAGCACGTGAAGACGAAGCCGACGTCGTATCACGCGCTCCTCGACAAGAAGTACAAGAAGAAGATCGTTCTCGAGAACCAGCCGACGGACATCATGGCGATGGGCGGTCTCGCGACGGGCGCGAAACAGCCGTACAACATGACGACCGGCGAGATCTCCCGTGCGAAGCAGTGGATCAAGTCGCTGAAACCGAACGTCCTCAAGCTCGTGTCGCAGAACACCGAAGTGATCCGTGCGCTGACGGACGAATCGGCATGGCTGACGGTGGAGAACATCGGCACAGACGCCCGCGTACGCGATGCGAAGGGACCGCTGATCAAGGTGGCGATCCCCAAGGAGGGCCTGCGCGGCTGGATGGACGCGGAGATGATGCTCAAGGGGTCAAAGCACAAGGACGCTTTCCCGAAGTTCATCAACTCGATGGAACAGGCTCCCTGGATCGCGAAGAACTTCCTCGCCAACGGACGGCCGCTCTTCAACGAGAAGGCGTACAAGATCCTCGTGAACACGGGCCACAAGGAGCGAGCGGACAAGTTCTTCTACAACCATCCGGAGACGCCGCTCTCGATGGTTCTGAAGGGGCCTTCGAGCAACGAGCAGGCGTACATCGACGCGTTCAACGAGGTATTCGGCGCTTAGAGTCTCGCGGGTGGCGATTCGCGAAAGCGACACGGTGGAGGGCGGAGCTACGGCTCGGCCCTCCACTGCAACGGTTCGGCTGACAACTGCGCAGGCGCTCGTCCGGTTCCTCGCCGCCCAGCACGTCGAGCGCGACGGGGTGCAGCAGCGCTTTTTCGCCGGCTGCTTCGGCATCTTCGGCCATGGCAACGTCGCGGGGATCGGGCAGGCGCTGCACCAGCACTCCGACGTCCTGACCTACTACCAGCCGCGCAACGAGCAGGCGATGGTGCATACCGCCGCTGCGTACGCGCGAATGAAGAACCGGCTGGCAACGTTCGCGTGCACGTCGTCGATCGGCCCTGGAGCGACGAACATGCTCACCGGCGCGGCCGGCGCGACGATCAACCGTGTACCGGTCCTGCTGTTGCCAGGAGACGTCTTCGCATCGCGGCTTCCGGATCCCGTGCTGCAGCAGCTCGAGCTGCCGACGCGCGGCGACGTCACCGTCAACGACTCGTTCCAGGCCGTCTCCCGATACTGGGACCGGGTGCAGCGCCCGGAGCAGTTGATTCCGGCCGCGCTCGAATCGATGCGCGTTCTGACGAGCCAGGCCGAGACGGGCGCCGTGACGCTGGCGCTGCCGCAGGACGTGCAGGCGGAGGCCTTCGACTTCCCGCGCGAGTTCCTCGAGCTTCGCGTCTGGCGGATCCCGCGCCCGCTGCCCGATCGCGATGCTCTCGCCGAGGCGGCCGCGCGCATTCGCAGCGCGCGCCGGCCGCTGATCGTCGCCGGCGGGGGCGTCATCTACTCCGAGGCGAGCGAGTCGTTGCTCCGGCTCGTCGACGCGACGGGAATCCCGGTTGCCGAGACACAGGCGGGCAAGGGCTCAATGGCGTACGGCCACGCGTCGAATCTTGGCGCGATCGGCGCGAGCGGGACGTCGGCCGCGAATCGCATCGCCGCAGAAGCTGACCTCGTGATCGGTGTCGGGACGCGCTGGACCGACTTCACGACAGCCTCGCAAACTGCCTTCCGCGAT
>VAXB01000164.1 GCA_005883995.1 Actinomycetota bacterium | reverse complement strand
AGTGCTTACGTGTCAAGTCACCCTGACGAGGGTGTCAAGTCACCCTCGCCGAGATTTTCGTCCTGAGATGCGCCGCATGCGCTTATGCGCTCGCGATTCGGTAAGAAGCCGCCGGTGATCCCGCTCAAGGACAACGTCCCGACCAGGAAGTTCCCCATCGCAACGGTCAGCCTGATCGTTGCGAACGCGATCGTCTGGGTCTGGGAGCTGAAGGGTCGCGGCGTCGATTACCACGTCGCCAAAGACGGCTACTACCCGTGCACACTCCACGGCCCGTGCGAGGCGATCCGGGTCGGCAGCAGCGTCCTCCGGCACCACCTGCCGTGGTGGGAGGGCACGTTCACGTCGATGTTCATGCACGGAAGCTGGGAGCACATCCTCGGCAACATGCTCTTCCTGTGGATCTTCGGCAACAACGTCGAAGACGCGCTCGGACCGGTGCGATTCCTCCTCTGGTACCTGACGGCCGGCGTCGCCGCGATGGCACTCCAGACATTCGTGACCGTGTCGTTCGGGACGGCCCGCGACGCGAGCATCCCGAACATCGGCGCCAGCGGCGCGATCGCCGGCGTGCTCGGCGCGTACTTCCTCCTCCTCCCGCGGGCGCGCGTGTTGACCGCCATCTTCTTCGGCCTGATCTTCCTGCGCGAGATCCCCGCGGTCTGGTTCCTGGGCGTCTGGATCGCGCTCCAGATCTGGGAGGGCGGGCTCGGGCTCACGCATCCCGACCAGACCGGCGGCGTCGCTGTCTTCGCGCACATCGGCGGGTTCGCATTCGGGCTGCTGACCGTGTATCTCGTCGCGAAACGACGGCCGCTCCGGCCGCGCTGGTGACGTTCGAGGAGCATGTCCGCCGGGCGCTCGATTCCCTGCCGCCCGAGCTCGCAGCCAAGGTCGAGAACGTCGCCGTCGTCGTCGAGGAGGAGAACGCCGAGGAGCCCGACCTCTATGGGCTGTTCGAGGAGCACGAGTTCCTGCCAGCCCGGATCGCCGTCTACCGGCGGCCGCTCGTCGCCGACTACGGGTCCGATGCGAACGCGCTCGAAGAGGAGATCCGCATCACGGTCCTCCACGAGCTCGCCCACTATTTCGGCCTCGACGAGGCGCGCCTCGACGAGCTCGGCTACGGCTGATGGATCAGGCGCTGCACGTCGTTACGGCTGTGGCGGCCGTCGTCGGAGCGATCGTGATCGTCGTTTTCTTCATCGGCCCGAGGGAATGAGCCGTCCCCACGGAGCGTTTGAAGAGACATGACCCTGACAGAGATTCATCGTGAGATCGAGCAGACGAGCGAGCGGCGGACCGAGCTGTGGCACGCCCTTTCACACGGTCATGATCCAGCCGTCGCCGCTGAGCTCAAACGTCTGAGCGAGCGCCTGGAGGCACTCTGGAACGAGGAGCGGAACGCCAAGGCGGTGTTGCGCTTCGGCGACCGCGACCACATCGTCGCGCGAGCCCGCGTCGAAGAGCGTCTCGAGCGGGCGGCTTAACGCCCCGCCCGACTCAGCCGAGCGACAGATCGTCACTCGGGCGTGGTTCGTCGGCCCCGAACGAGGGATTCTCCCCCTCCCCGGCGGGGCCGACAACCGTCGCGATGGGCGGGTACGAAACACGTGATCTCCTCGCCGACGTCGGCGACGAGTGGCCGGATCTCGACGAGCTCGAGCTCGGCGACGACGGCGAAGACGACGACCCGCAGCCGCTCGAAGCCGCCTGACCCACGACTCGCGCCCGGAAAGTCCGGGGGGCGTCCACGGTGCGAACGAGATCGCTCGTGTCCAGGATGAGGTCATGGCTACTCGAGCGGATCTCACCCGGATTCAGCTGACCGACGGCGAGCTGATCCGATTGACAGGCGAGGGCGACTCGCTAGCGTTCGACCAGCTCTACCACCGGTTCGCGGGACGGATCTTCGGCTGGGCGTTCCAGCGGCTGCGTGATCGCGGCAGCGCCGAGGAAGCGACGCAGGAGACGTTCACGGCGGTCTGGCGTTCGGCCTCGAGCTACCGCGCCGAGCGCGGCCCGGGCGGTGCGTGGCTCTTCGCCGTCGCGCGGAACGCCATCGTCGACCAGACCCGCCGTCGCGTCCCGACGCCGGCGGAGCTCCCGGATTCGGCCTCGGAGGAGGCCGGCCCGAGCGAGCGAGCCGAGTCCGCATGGGCGAGCCGACTCGTCCACCAGGCGGTCGCCGGTCTCCCGGAGGAACTGGGAACGCTGATCGAGCTCGCGTACTGGCGCGGCCTGTCGCAATCCGAGATCGCGACGCGCCTCGGAGTCCCGATCGGAACGGTCAAGACGCGAACGCGCGCTGCGCTCGCCCGGCTCGCTGACTCGCTGGACGAGGAACGCGGCCTCGCCGGCTTCTAGGCGGTCAGGCCTTCGTCACCGGCGAGCGCGGCCCGCAGACCCGCCCTCGAATCGAGCTGCAGCTTGCGGAAGACACTCGTCAGGTGCCCTTCCACGGTTCGCGCTGTGACGAACAGCGTCTGCGCGATTTCGCGGTTGGTCAGCCCGCGCTCCGCGAGGTCCGCAACTCGCCGCTCGCTCGCAGTCAGCGATTCGATGCCGGACAGGAGCAGGCGTCGCGGCCTCGCGCCCGTCGCACGCAGCTCGGTCTCCGTCTCGTCACTCAGCCGATCCGCTCCCATCCGGTGCGCGAGGTCGAGCGCCTCGCGAAGGATGCCCCGCGCTTCGACACGCCGGTTTCCCCGGCGGAGCATCGCACCGAGATCGGCGAGCGCTCGCGCTCGCTCCACGGCCGCATCGGAACGCGTGAACAGCTCGACCGCCTCTTCCATCAGCTTGATACCGCGCGTCCCGCCGCCGGCAAGACCGGCGGCCCGCTTGGCGACGCCGAGCGCCCGAGGCGCACCGAAAGCCTCGGCGAGCGCGAGCTCCTCCTCGGCCAACTGCACCGCCGGCTCGCGTTCGCCGAGCCTCAGGTGTGCGAGGGCGGCTTCCGAGCGCCATGGCAGATAACCAGGAGAGGTGACGCGCACTCGATTCAGCAGCTCGCCCACCGCAAGGAAATCGGCGAGGGCGGCGGCCACGTCGCCCTGGGCAGCGCGCAACCGGCCGCGGCTGAGACGAAGCACCGCCGCGGTGATCGAACCGGTCTCGGTCAGGTGGTCGAGCGTTGCCAGCGCCGCCTCGGCGGCGTCGAGGTCGCCCTGGTCGTGAAGCGCCTTGACGAGCACGCCGCCGTTCAGCGCGCGGTACATCCGAGGGGCCGGCAAGTCCGTCGCATTCAGCGCCGTCCGCGCGTCGGCCTCTGCGGCGCAGAGGTCGCCGCGCCGGAGTGCGAGCCAGCCTCGCATCGCCAGGCCCGCTGCAACCATCCCGCTGTCCCCCGCGCGCCGCGCGCGGTCGAGCGAACGGTCGACGACCGGGGACACCTGGTCGTAGCGCTCGGTGACGAGGAGCGCGAGCGTAGTGCGCACGAACAAGCTTTCGCGCGATACCCATGGACGCCCCGCGACGCTCGGCGCAGCGGGCTCCGCAGCAGACAGCGCGCGCGTCGCAAGATCCGCGGCCACGTCGGCCGGTTCGTTCGTGAGCGCTGCGATGAACGCCGCGACGCCGAGTAGCTCGGGCGCTGCCGCCGGGTCGGCGGCCGCTCGCTCGCGCAATGCGATCCGGCGCGCCGCCATCGTCGGCCCTGCAACGGCGCCGTTCATCCCGACGACGACGGCAGCAGCTTCCAGCCTCACCGCGAGCGGGCTCGTCCGGGAGTCCAGCGCGGCGGCCGCAGAATCGAGCACCTCCACGGCCTCATCGAAGCGCTGAGCACGGTTCAATCCGCGAGCAAGGACGCGCGCCGCCTCAGCGGCCGAGGGGCCGTCGGGCGCCGTGTCGACCGCTCGGCGCAGATGGTCTGACCAGCCGTCGAGCGCTGCGCTCGCCTCGGCCGAGCCGAGCTCGAGCAGCAACTGCCAATGTCCGTCGACCGGCGGGGGCTCCTCGAGCGCTCGTCGGAGCAAGACGGCCCCGTGCTCGGGCGCGCCGGCGGAGATCGAGCGCCGCGCCGCCTCGACGAGCGTCTCGACCACCCACTCGTCCCCGGTTGGCCCGGCGAGCAGCAAGTGCTCCGCGACGGCTTCGTGTGCGCTCGGTTGCTGCGCGACCAACCGCGCCGCGCGGCGGTGGGCGTGCGCAAGCTCGATGCTGGTCAGCTCCGAGTAGATCCCTTCGCGGACGATCGCGTGCACGAACGTCAGCGACGACGGCGCCGCCTGTATGACCGCGGCAGACACCAGCTGCTCCGCCGCCTCAGCAGCCACGTCCTCGTCGAGCTTCGCAAGCCGTGCAGCTGTCGAAAGATCGCTCTCGCCGAGAACGGACAACGCCTCCGCGAGCCGCAGCGCCGGTGCGGGCAATCGCCCCAGCCTTCGGCGGAGCGAGCGCCCGACCGTGCGCGGACCGATTCGCTCGACGTCCGCCACCGCCTCCGCCGTCGGTGCGATGCCTTCGTCGTGCAGCGCGTCGACGAGATCGCGCAACAGGAACGGCGTCCCTCGCGTCGCCTGCATGAGCGCTTCGACAAGCACAGCGTCAGGAGCTCGGCCGAAGGTCGCCTCGACGAGATCCGCAGCCGCGGCGCTCGTCAGGCGGGGTGGCCGGATGACGGTCGCGGACGGGTCTGCAGTCACGGTTGCAAGCAGCTTCGGATCCGTGCCGGCGTCACAGGTGCGCGCGCCGACGACGAGCGCGACATCGAGCTGCGGCAGGCGCGCGAGCAAGAAGCTCAGGTATTGCAGCGACGGCACGTCCGCCCACTGCGCGTCGTCGATGACGACCAGCGTCGGAGTCACGGCAGCGACGTTCACGAGCAACCAGTGGAGACCGTGCAAGACCGCGAAAGATGGATCGACGCGCGGCGACGGTATGTCGCCTGCAGCGATTGCGCCGGGGAGGCCGAGGAACGCTGCCGCGATCGCTGCATCACCGTGCAGGAGCTCGGCACGTTCGAACTCGTCCGCGTCGACGAGGACCGGCTCGAACAGCTGCCGAACCACGCCGTACGCGAACGTGCTCTCGAGCTGCGAGCCGCGCGCGTGCACGACGCGCATGCTGCGACCGGCCGCCGCGTGGCGCGCAGCCGCGAGTAGCGCCGTCTTGCCGATTCCCGACGGGCCTTCGACGACGACGAGTCTTCCGTTGCCCCGCCATGCGTCGGCGAGCGCCGAGTCGATGCGGTCGAGCTCGTCCGTCCGGTCAAGCAAGACGTCCGATCGGGGTGCGCGCGCCCGTGCCGGGCCTGCCCGCTGCGCTTGAAGCGTTTCCGGCACCTCCCCTCAGTCCCTCGACGGCAGAGATCCGCGTCCGCGCGTTACAACGACGAACCGGCGCCGAACAATCCCGTTCGACATCGAGGACGCACGTATGCCGCGCGCGTCGACGTCTTTTGTTCCTTGCGACTGGCACGCACCGCACGCGCGATCACGGTCGCGCGGGACTGCAAGCACAGTCATACGAAAGACAGGGGGGCCGCCACGGTGCGAACGCGCGTCCGCGGACCGGATCATTGACACGCATGCATTTCACTGACACCGAGAGGAGCTTGTTCACCATGACCAACTCGACCGAGCGACCGCGCTTGCGGATCGCCCTCGTCGCCGCAGCCGCGCTGGTAGCGGCCGCAACGGCGGCGGGGCCCGCAGGTGCGAAACCCAAAGACAAGGTTCAGGCCAAGGTTCACCGTGGAGCGCTGACGGTGACAGGCTCGAGGGACGACGACGCGCTTGCGCTGCGGTTGCGCGCCGGCGATCCGTCCGTCCTCGAGCTGATCGTCGACGGTCAAGCGACAGACGCGTTCAGGCTGAGCGCGCTGAACCAGATCGCGGTCGACGGCGGCGACGGCAACGACCAGATCACGATCGACGAATCGAACGGGTGACGGGAACGATTCCGTCAACGGCGGTCGCGGCAACGACGTCGCGTTCCTCGGCGCCGGCGACGACAGCTTCACCTGGAACCCCGGCGACGGCAGCGACACCGTCGAAGGCGAAGCCGGAACCGACACGATGCAGTTCAACGGCGCCAACATCAACGAACACATCGACCTCTCCGCCAACGGCCCACGCCTACGGCTGTTCCGCGACGTCGCCAACATCACCATGGACACCGACGGAATCGAAAACGTCAACATCGCCGCCCGCGGCGGCGCCGACACGATCACCGTCAACAACCTCAGCGGCACCAGCGTCACCAACGTCAACACCGACCTCGGCAGCAACGACGGACAAACCGACCAGGTCAACGTCAACGGCACCGCCGGACCCGATCGCTTCGGCATCGGCGGCGGCACGGTCTCGAGCCTCGCAGCGGACGTTGCTGTCACCGGCGAAGAGCCGACGGACATCCTGGCCGTCGACGGTCTCGCCGGGGACGACGCGTTCCACGTCGATGGCAGCCTCGCGCCGCTCGACGAGCGGCTGATCGGCAGCGACGGCGCGGACACCACCACCGCGACCGGTACGCCCGGCAACGACACGATCGGCATCGCAGCGAACGGAGCGTTCACACGGGTCTCCGTTCTCGGCGCGTCAGGCGCCGTCGATGCGCAGACGGAGAACCTGGAGGTCGACGGCGCTTCAGGTGACGACACGATCACCGCCGGCAACGGGCTCGCGACACTCACCGCGCTGACGATCGACGGCGGCGACGGCAACGACGCGATCACCGGTGGCGACGGCGCGGACATCCTGCGCGGTGGTGACGGGAACGATTCCGTCAACGGCGGTCGCGGCAACGACGTCGCGTTCCTCGGCGCCGGCGACGACAGCTTCACCTGGAACCCCGGCGACGGCAGCGACACCGTCGAAGGCGAAGCCGGAACCGACACGATGCAGTTCAACGGCGCCAACATCAACGAACACATCGACCTCTCCGCCAACGGCCCACGCCTACGCGACACGATGCAGTTCAACGGCGCCAACATCAACGAACACATCGACCTCTCCGCCAACGGCCCACGCCTACG
>VAXB01000036.1:16604-18082 GCA_005883995.1 Actinomycetota bacterium | reverse complement strand
GGACGCGCGCCGGGAGGACGGGCGCGGAGAACCCTGCGTCGTCGTTCGGCTCGAGCCGATCCGGCGGCGGCAGCGGCCCGTTCAGGGCGGCGATCGCCTTGAAGATGTCGAGGCGCCCCCAGCCGGACCGCTCGTCGCGTAGCAGCCGGCAGTTCGCGCACCCGTTGGATGCATTCACGTCGACCGCAGAGCGCTCCAGGATGTTCGAGACCTGGTCGGGCTTGAGGGTCGGGCGGAGTGCCAGCAGAAGCGCCGCTCCCGCCGTGACCTGCGGCGCTGCGAATGACGTACCGGACGCGTGGCGGAACTCGTCGGGTCCGCAGTCGGAGTACCCCTGGTCCAGGCATGACGGGCGCTGCTTCGTCAGCGCGAGCGGAAGCGTCGAGTAGATGTCCGTACCCGGCGCCGAGATGTCGTTGTAGATCGGGTCGCGGTCGGAGAACGCGGGGACGTTCCCGCTCTGTGCCAGCGCGCTGACGCCGATCACATGGGGGAGGGCCGCCGGGTAGCTCGCCCACGGCCACGGCGTTTGCGGGGCGCTGTCGGAGTTCCCGACCGCAGCGACGAGCACTACCCCGTGACGCACCGCGTACGCGATCGCCGCTGCCTCTTCCGGCGAGTACGTGTCGTTGCGGAGGTTGCGCGGGTCGCGCGTGCCGCCGAGCGAGAGATTGATCACACGCGCGCCGGCATTGACCGCCCAGCGAATCGCGGCGGCTTCGTCGTGGATCGCGATCGGCTGGTCGGCGCGTGCGATCTTCGCGATGATCAACTGGGTCGGGAACGCGATCCCGGCGATCCCCTCGTTGTTGCCGACGGCGGCTCCGATCTCGCCGGCGATGAACGTGCCGTGGCCCTCCTCGTCGGTCAGCGCGCTCCCGCCGACGAAGCTGCGCGCGCCGCCCGGCCAGAGCCTGCGGGTCGGAAACTCGGGATGTGTGCCGTCCAGACCCGAGTCGATGATCGCCACTCGGATCGGACTGAGCGGCGGCAGGACATCCGGGAATGCGTCGAACGCGTGATCCTGCGTCAGGTAGTACTGCTTCGACGCGAGCGGATCGGTCGGCTCGAAGTGGACCCGTCCCGCGGCGGCGAGAGGAAATGCGAGCGCTGCGATCGCCGTCGCGGCGAACGCCCGCCTCACGACGTGGAGACCTGGAGCACCCGTGAGGTGCCCGGCACGAGACCGTGCCCAGGTGCGACGCGCGCACGATACGTGCCCGCCGTCAGTTGCAGCTGTGCTGCGAAGGCGCCGTTTGCTTCGAGTGTCGTCCGTGCGACCGTCGTCCACGAGGCGCCCTGAAGCCGCTGGACCGTGACCGCGGCGCCCGCGATCGCCGGTCGAGCGGTCCCGCGCAGTTCCTGTTGCGTGCGCGGCGGGACGAGGCGAACGAGCGGTGCGACGACGACGTGTGCGGTTGCGCCGTCGACCTTTCCGCTTACGAGCCGATAGTCCGTCGTGGCCGTCGGTCTGACGG
>VAXB01000036.1:0-16542 GCA_005883995.1 Actinomycetota bacterium | reverse complement strand
CTTCCGGGCGCGCTCAACGACATCACGCCGACGCTGAACCACGTTGATCGCAGCCCGAGCAGCTTCCGCAGCGCGGTCGCGTCGAACGTGCGCTGCGCAGTCGCCGTCAGCGCGGTGAGCGTCGTCACGCGCCCTGACGAGTTGAGCGCGGTGTGCACGTCTTGGACGGCGCCGCCGGCGCGGAGAAGCTTCCCGAGCTCCGCGCCGCCGAACGAGTACGGCCCCCATGTGTGGTACGGCGAAATCGTGTCGTAGGGGTCGGAGACGGAGACGAGGTACGGGATGGCGGCTCCCCAGACGTCCGCCGACGATGCGGTGCGTCCGCCGGACGTCGAGTAGAAGTACGTCTTCGCGACCTGCCCGTTGTAGAGGACGACCTTGCCGGCGGTCGCGTCGACCGCCGCGTTCGTCGACGGCTTCTCGTGGTCGACGCCCAGGTACATCTGGCTCCGGGTGTCCGGGTAGAGGTCGAACGCGCCGGAATGCTTCGTCGCGAGCGCGTACGAGCGGGCAACGACGGCCTGTGCCTTGAGTGCCTCCGGCGCCCAGGAGAAGGGCATCTCCGACGGGACGACGCCGTACAGGTACTGCTCGAGCCCGACGACGTTGATCGCGCGAAGCTTCCCGCCCTCGACGTCGACCTGGATCGACCCCCGGTAACGGCGTCCGAGCGTCAGGGGAGACGGTCCCGGCTGGAAGAGGAGCGGCCCCGGGATCGCCTTCGCCTTCGCGGAGTTGTCCGCCTTGAGCTTGAGCGGCGACGTCAGCGTGTAGGTGCCGGCCGTCACATCGTGGGTCGCGCCGGTGCCGTCGCGAACCGTGAAGTCGTCCGCCGAGACGAGCTTCAGCTTCGTCTGGCCGCTCGCAAGGAGGACGCGCACCTTCGACACGGGCGCGGGGCCGATCTGCGTCCCTGTGAAGTAGTGCGTGAGGATCTTCTGGTACGTGAAGCCGTGCTGCGCGAAGCCATAGGCGCCGTACTGGCTCATCCCGACGCCGTGGCCCCAGCCGTGGCCGGTGATCACGAACGTCGCATTCGGCCCGGCCGGAGCGAGGCGGCGGGCGTGGGCCGATCCCGCGGCGCCGGCCACGAGAACGAGAGTGAGGAGGAGAGCGAGCGGTCGGCGCATGACGGGAGCCCGAAGCCCCGACAGCCGCCGCCGGGGGACGCGACGAGGCTACCAAACAGGGTTACGTGCAGCCCTTTTCTTTACCGAATCGTGATTTCCGGCGTTTTCGCACCCGTCTCGGCGGAAATCCCGTTAACGCTCTGCTGTGGCTGTAAACACCGACATCCTCCCTCCCCGCTACCGCGGCCCCCAGCCGATCGGTCGCGGCGGCATGGGCGACATCTACCGCGCCACCGACTCGACGCTCGGCCGCGCCGTCGCGATCAAGATCCTCGCGGAGCGCTTCGCCGAGGACGACGCTGTGCGCGAGCGGTTCACGCGTGAGGCGCTCGCGGCCGCGCGCCTCTCCGGCGAGCCGCACACGGTGACGATCTTCGACGTCGGCGAATACCACGGCCGACCGTTCATCGTCATGGAATACCTGGGCGGCGGGTCGCTCGACGACGTCCTGCGCAAGAACGGTGCTCAGCCGCCCGAACGCGTCTTCCGGTGGCTCGAGCAGGCGGGCCGCGCGCTCGACGCCGCGCACCGCGCCGGCGTCGTTCACCGCGACGTGAAGCCGGCCAACCTCATGGTCGACCGCAACGGCGACGTCCATGTCGCGGATTTCGGGATCGCGAGCGCGGCGGGAATGGACTCGCTGACGATGACGGGGACCGTCCTCGGCACAGCGGGGTACCTGTCGCCGGAGCAGGCGCGAGGCGATCGCGCGACGCCGGCGAGCGACCGGTACGCGCTGGCGGTCGTCGCATTCGAGCTGCTCACGGGGAAGCGCCCGTTCGCCGCCGACAGTCCGACGGCAGAGGCGTCGGCGCACGTCAATGCGGACGTGCCGTCGGTCTGCGACCGCAGCGCGTTGCCCTGCGAGCTCGATCCGGTGTTCGCGAAGGCGCTCGCCAAGGATCCCGCGGACCGTTACGACAGCTGCGCCGAGTTCGTGGCTGCAATGCGCGCTGCACTCGCGGAAGCAGCCGGCCAGACGGGCAGGCTCCCGGTCGTCGCGCCGGCGGCGGCGACTGCCGCGACGCGACCGATGCGGCGCAGCGACGAGGCGGCGTGGGACGCTCCGCCTCCACCCCCGCCCCGGCCGTGGGCGCCGCCGCCGCGGAGGCGCAGTGCCTGGCCCGCGATCGCCGCGCTGCTCGCGCTCGCCGCGATCGCCGGTGCGCTCGCCGCGTACTTCTTGACGCGCGACAGCGGCAAGCAGAAGGCCGCGGCGGCCCCGCAGCCGTCGATCGTGACGAGGACGGTGCAGAGCACCGTGGCGGGGCAGAACGTGACGACGACGGTCGTCTCGACGGCGCTCCCGCCACCGTCGACCTCCGCATCCGCGCCCGCCACCACGACCCCCACGTCCGCGCCGGCCGGTGCCGCCACCGGCGGTGCCGGTGGGCACGCGCTCAACGACCAGGGCTACGCGCGCATGCGAAACGGCGACTACGCCGGCGCGTTGCCGACGCTCCAGCAGGCTGTCCAGAGGCTGCGCGGTACGGGACCGTCAGATCCATACGAGGCGTACGCGAACTTCAATCTTGGGTACACGCTCCTGCAGCTCAACCGCTGCGCCGAAGCGATTCCTTACCTGCAGCGCGCGCAGCAGCTCGAGCCGCAGCGGCCGGAGCCCGGTCGCGCGCTGGCACGGGCTCGGGCGTGCTCTACGTAGCCGCGAGCCGCCGCGCGTACTGTCGCTCGTAGTAGTCGCGGAACCCGCCGGAGCGCTTGATCGGCTCCCACCAGGCTCGGTTCGCGCGGTACCACTCGGCCGTCGCGCGAACCCCTTCGTTCCAGTTCCGCGTCGACGACCAGCCCAGCGCGCGCAGTTTCGAGGTATCGAGGGAGTACCGGCGATCGTGGCCGGCGCGGTCCTCGACATGCTGGATGAGCCCGCGGTCGGCGCCGGTGGCGTCGAGGATGAGCTCCGTCAGCTCGACGTTCTCGTGCTCCTCGTTCGCGGCGACGTTGTAGATCTCGCCCGGCCGTCCCTCACGGAGCACGAGCTCGACGCCGGCGCAGTGGTCGTCGACGTGCAGCCAGTCGCGGACCTGCCGTCCGTCGCCGTACAACGGCAGCGGCGCGCCGTCGAGCGCGTTCGTCACGAACAGCGGCAGGATCTTCTCCGGGTACTGGTTCGGACCGTACGTGTTCGACCCGCGCGTGATCGACGCGTTCACCCCGTACGTCCGGACCGCCGCGAGCACCTGGAGGTCGCCGCCGGCCTTCGAAGCGCTGTAGGGGCTCGACGGCCGGAGCGGGTCGTCCTCCTTCGACGCTGCGCCCGGCTCGATGTCGCCGTACACCTCGTCTGTCGAGACCTGGACGTACCGCGCCCCCTGCTCGTCGGCCGCCTGGAGCAGGACGAGCGTCCCGGTCACGTCGGTGCGGACGAACTCGTCCGGGCCGAGGATCGAGCGGTCGACATGCGTCTCGGCGGCGAAGTTCACGACGGCGTCGAAGCGCCCGACGGAGTTGACGTCCTCGGCCAGCGCGATGTCGCCTTCGATGAGCTCGACGCCGTCGGGGAGGTTCGCCGGATTGCCCGCGTACGTCAGCTTGTCGAGGACGACCACGTCCTCGCCCGCGACGAGAAGCCGCCTGACGAAATGCGAGCCGATGAAGCCGGCTCCGCCGGTGACGAGGATGCGCATCGGGTCATATACTCCACGTGTCAGCGAGGCGACGCGGCCTCAGGCGCTCGGTGCGCCTGGGGCTTTTCGTGTTTTCAGGAGGAGAAAATGGCGCAGGTCGAGAGCAGGAACCGGGCAACGTCGAGTGAGGAATCCCGCCGGGACGTCCTCCGGCGGATCGAGGACGAGCGCGTCGAGTTCGTCCTCCTGTGGTTCACGGACATCGAGGGGCATCTGAAGTCGTTCGCGGTCACGCCGAGCGAGATCGAGGGCGCGCTCGACGACGGCATGGGCTTCGACGGATCGTCGATCACCGGCTTCAACGCGATCGAGGAGTCGGACATGGTCGCGATCCCGGACCCGGAGACGTTCCGGCTGATGCCGGCGAACGGCACGAAGGTCGCGCGCATGATCTGCGACATCGTCACTCCGGACGGGAAGCCCTACGAGGGCGACCCCCGGTACGTCCTGCGCCGCGCGCTCGACCGGATGGAGTCGCTTGGGTTCGACACGTTCAACGTCGGCCCGGAGCTCGAGTACTTCCTCTTCCAGGACGACAAGGGAACGGAGACGCTCGACGAAGGCGGGTACTTCGCGATGACGACGATGGACGCGGCGAGCGAGCTGCGTCAGGAGACCGTGCGCGCGCTCCACGACATGGGGATCCCGATTGAGTACGTCCATCACGAGGTCGGCCCGTCGCAGCACGAGATCGACATGCGCTACGCGCCGGCGCTGACGATGGCCGACCACACCGTGACGTACCGCCTGATCGTCAAGGAGATCGCGAAGAAGTCCGGCTACCACGCGACGTTCATGCCGAAGCCGATCTTCGGCGAGAACGGCTCGGGCATGCACACGCACATGTCTCTGTTCAAGGACGGTCGGAACGCGTTCTTCGACGGCGACGACAAGTGGCACCTGTCGGACAACGGCAAGGCGTTCATCGCGGGGCAGCTGCGCCACGCGCGCGAGATCAGCGCCGTCTTCGCGCAGTGGGTGAACTCGTACAAGCGGCTGGTCCCGGGCTACGAGGCGCCGGTCTACGTCGCCTGGTCGCAGCGCAACCGTTCAGCGCTGATCCGGATCCCGCTGTACAAGCCGGGAGCCGAGCAGGCGACGCGTGCCGAGATCCGCTGTCCCGATCCGGCGTGCAACCCGTACCTGACGTTCGCCGCGCTGCTCCATGCCGGTCTCGATGGGATCGAGCACGGCTACGACCTTCCGGATCCGATGGAGACGAACCTCTACCACCTGACGCCGGAGCAGCGCCGGGAGCGGGGCATCGTGTCGCTGCCGGAGACGCTGGGCGAGGCCGTGGACGAGCTCTCACGCTCCGATCTCGCGCGCCGTGCCCTCGGCCCGCACATCTTCGATCGCTACGTCGAGCTCAAGCGCAAGGAGTGGGACGAGTACCGCGTGCAGCTGTCGGAGTGGGAGCTCGGTCGCTACTTGTCAGTTCTCTGACGAAGTTGGACAATCTGGTCCAGGTCCCGCCGTACGTCTGCGGCTGAGGCGGGATCGAACTGACGGCCGACTGCGAGCCGATGCCCTCGAGGCGCGGCTCGTGGTCGTTCTAGAGGGTTTTTCGGACCCGGTCGGTCTAAAGAAAGCGCCGGATCGCGTCGCGTGCGACGCGCAACTCGACGACGCCGCCGGAGCGGTCGATGTCGCGGATCGTGTCCGCGGGAACGAGCCGGCGGTGGCGTGAGAAGCGACCCGCGCGGACTGCGAGCGCGTCCGGCACGTCGGGAACCGTTCCGTACATCGGACACTCGACGCGGCCGACCAGCTTCCCTTCCTTGTCGGAAACGACGAATCCCGCCGTAGCGGTCAGATCCGCTGGAAGTGCGCTCACGATCGGAACCTATTTCCGGCGTGAAAGGAAATTCCCTCTATCACGTAAGGCTTTTGTAACGACTGCACCGGTCGGCGGCGGTTCTACATCCCGGGCTTCGCCGACATCGCGAACCACGCGGCGACGAGCGCGGCGAGGTAGATCGAGCCGAGGACGGCCGTGATGGTGGTTGCGCGACCGTGGCCGTCACGGCGCGACGCGAAGAAGGCAGAGACGCCGAGCGCCAGCAGAACGAGGAAGCCGACGTCCGTGACGAGGAAGCCGACGCCGACCCAGCCCTTGTTGTCGAGACCGGGAATGTCCTTCTTCTCGAGGCTGAGGATCCATTCGGCCGCGACGCGGAGCAGGATGAACGCCGGCAGCACCGCGAACAGCCAGACGCGGAACAGGACGCGCGCCGTCGGTTGCGGATCCGCACTGCGGCGTGCGGCGATTGCGAGCGTCACCAGGACGACGACGGCGCCGAACAACGTCGTCGCGCCGAGCACGTGGAGGAAGAGCGCCAGGTCGCCTCGGCCGTGCTGGAAGACCGCGGGAGTCACGACGGCTTCCAGATCATCAGGGCGAGGACCGCCAGCACGGCGAGGCCGCTGCCGAAGTTGAGCGCGAGCGAAACCGGATCACGGAGACGCGCTCCGAGCTCGGGCGTCGCGACGTCGTCGGCGGCGGCGAGTCGCTCCGCGAGCTCGCGCGTCTTCTCTTCGCGGCTGCCCCCGATGCCGCCGAGGGCGTTCCCGGCGACCCACAGGACAAGTGCCGCGACGATCCACGCGTCGCCGTACGAGTAGCCGGTGTCGTGCACGAGCCAGAGGCCGAAGACGAGCGTCAGCAGGACGCCGCCGTAGATCAGCGGCAACGCGACCCGGACGAGTCGGAGGAACTCCGCGATCTGGCTCGGCCGCTCCCGCCGCCGCGCCAGGATCGTGAACGTCGCCGCGGCGACGCTTCCGCCGACGAGGAGAAACGCGCCCGTGATGTGCAGGAAGAGCAGCCAGTCGGTTCTCGACACGGCGTGAATCTAGGCGGTTCTTACAATCGGTGCGTGGACATCCGCGCGCGTCACCTCCGCCTGCTGACCGAGACGATCGAGGCCGTCAACTCGACGCTCGACCTGGAGGAGGTGCTCGGGCTCGTCGCGCGGAAGGTCGCCGACGCGCTCGACGCCGATGCGTGCTTTGTCTACCTCTACGACGACCGCGCCGGCGAGCTCGTGCTGCGCGCGACGCACGGGACGAACGTCGAGGACATGACGCGGCGCCCGCGCATGCGACCCGGCGAAGGCATCACGGGCGCCGCCGCGGCGGAACGCGCGCCGGTGATGATCGCCGCGCAGGCGCACCTCGACCCGCGTTTCAAGGCGTTCGTCAACCTGCCCGAAGACGAGTACGAGTCGATCCTCGCCGTGCCGATCCTCGCGCGCCAGCGTCTCGCCGGTGCTCTCAACGTGCGGACGCTCGCGCCCCGTTCGTTTACGCGCGGCGAGATCGAGCTGCTGTCCGCGATTGCGGCGCAGGTCGCGCAGACGATCGTGCACGCACAGCTGTACGCCGACGCGCAGCGGCGCGTCGCCGAGCTCGAGGCGCTGGCGAAGATCTCCGAAGCCGTGTCGGAGTCGCTGTATCTCGAGGAGTCGCTCGAAGCGATCGTCGAGACGACGATGGAGGCCGTCGGAGCGACGGGTGCCGCGCTCGTGCTGGAGGACGGGAACATCGCGTGGCCGGAAGGCCGGCCCGGCGCGCACGCGGTCCGGCTGCCGCTGCGGTGGAAGCGGCGCCAGATCGGCGAGCTCGTCTGCGACCGTGACACGCCGTTCACCGACGACGACCGAGCGCTGTTGACGTCGATCGCTCACCATGCCGCGGTCGCGCTCGAGCATGGGCGCGCGGTCATGCGCGGCGTCCTCGCGCAAGAGATCCACCATCGCGTCAAGAACAACCTGCAGACCGTCGCGTCATTGCTGCGCATCCAGGCGCGCGCCGCGGATGCCGATCCGCGCAAGGCGCTCGACGACTCCGTCAACCGCATCCTTGCGATCGCGGCCGTGCACGAGGTGCTGACCGAGCGGCGGGAGGAGGAGGTCGAGCTCGACGATCTGCTCGACCGCCTGCGCGCGATGCTGCTGCAGGGGCTCTCGGCCGGCAAGGACGTACGGGCTGAGCTCGAGCCGGTGTCGCTCGCCGGATCGCGCGCGACGGCGCTGGCGCTCGTCTTCAGCGAGTTGTTCCAGAACGCGCTCGAGCACGGCGGGCACGAGGTCAGCATCGAGCTCCTGCGCCGGAACGGCGACGTCGTGCTCGCGATTGCCGACGACGGACGCGGCATCGAGCGCGACGCGGGCGGGACGGGGCTCTCGATCGTGCGCGCGCTCGTCCGCGATGAGCTGCAGGGGACGCTCGACCTTCGCGGCAACGGCGGGACACGCGCGGAGGTCGTCTTCCCGGCCTGACGCCGGCCTGGGACGTGGGCTACGCGGTGCGCCGAAGCTGCGCGACGCCCGGCCCGGGCGGGAACGAGTCGTCGCCGTTGACTGCTCCCTGAAGCTGCGCGACGTAGTCGGCGAGATCGCGCTCGCGCCGGTCGAGCTCGTCTTCCATCGTGCTCAGCTCCGCGCGCCACCGCTCCATCCGCTCCTCACGCCAGGAGACGTCTGCCTCGAACTCCGCTTCGCGCTGGAGCAGCTCGTGCTCACGCGTGTCGAGGTCGTGCTCGGACTCCTCGAGTGACTGGCGCCGCTGTGCGAGGCGGATCCGCTCGGACGCGGTCAGCTCGTCGGACGACCCGAGCTCGGCCTCGCGCTCCGTCAGACGCCTGGCTCGTTCTGCCAGCTCCGCCTGCTCGATCCGCAACCGCTCCTCGCGCGCGTCGACGTCGCCGGCCCTTCGGACGAGCTCCCCGTCGGAGCCGTTCGCCGACAGCGCCTCGCGAAGGCGCGGCACCTGCTCGGCCGAGATCTCGACCCGCAGGACGAACGGGTTGACGGCATCGTCGGACATGGACCCGGTCGAAGCATGAGTCCGCCCGAGCCTTTGCGCCATCCCTCGTTAGAGCGTCCTCGCTGCCGGCCGTAGTCCCCGCTGCCATGTCGGCTCGGACGGCCGGTGCCAGGCACCGTCACGGCCATCGAGACGAAACTGCGCCGGAACCTCGCAGTACGGAAGGGCCTCGAACCCGCTGTTCTCCAGCTCCGGCTCCACCGGCGCGCCGGGCACGGCCGCGAGCACATGTCCGGGTCCAACGCCTGGTGCCAGGCACGGGAACTCGGGTGTCACGTAAACGTGACGGCTCTTCACGCCGTTAAGGTCGCGGCATGCGGGTGCTGGTGGCCGAGGACGAGACGATCATCCGCCTCGACCTCCGCGACCTGCTCGAGCGCTCGGGTTTCGAGGTGTGTGCGGAGGCGCGCGACGGCGAGGAGGCGGTCGAGCTCGCGCGGAGCGCCCGGCCCGACGTTGCGATCATGGACGTGAAGATGCCGAAGCTCGACGGGATCGAGGCGGCGCGCCGGATCCTCGACGAGCGGCCGATCCCGATCGTGATGCTCACTGCGTACGGGCAGCAGGAGCTCGTGACGCGCGCGGTCGAGGCCGGCGTCTTCGGCTACCTCGTGAAGCCGTTCCGCGAGCAGGACCTGCTGCCGGCGATCAGCACCGCGCGGGCACGTCACGAGGAGCTCGTCGCTCTGCGGCGCGAGGCCGACTCGCTCGGGGAAGCGCTGGCCGCGCGGAAATCGATCGAGCGTGCCAAGGGGCTGCTGATGGCGAAGGAAGGGCTCAGCGAGCAGGACGCGTTCGGGCGGCTGCGCAAGGCGAGCCAGGTGTCGGGACGGCCGCTGAAGGTCGTCGCCGAGGCGCTGATTGCGACGTTCGAGAGCTGATCGAGCTCGATCGCGCCGTCAGAACGGGTGCGTCACGTCGATCACGACCCCGACGCCGATCAGAAGGACGCCGAGCAGCATCGACGGTGCCGCGAACGCGCCGCCGCCCGTGGGTCGACGCGGTGTGCGTCCGCGGGCAACCGAGAAGCCACCGGTCGGAAAGCTCCCCACCAGGAAGACGAGGCATCCCACGAAGTAGTACGCGAGCGCCATCGACGGGTTGACGCCTCGGCCTCGCGCCCACGCGACGACTGCGCCGAGGATGCCGACGACGACCACCGAGGCAACGACACTCGCGGCGAAGATCCCGAGCGTCAGGCCGGTCGTCTGCTCGCTCTCGTCCACGCCGGAAAGTCTAGGTCTGGGCGCGCTCGAACAGCGTCTCCCACCGCTCGAGGAGTGACTGCAGCTCCTCGCGCGCTCGGCGGTGCTGCGCGAGCACGTCGACGTCGCCCCAGTCGTCGGCGAGGCGCCGCTCCAGGTCGCCCACCGCTTGTTCGCGCGCGGCGATTTCGGCCTCGAGCCGCTCGAGCTCCGACGGCCGCTTCGGCTTCGGCCGCGGAGCCGACGCGCGTTCCTTCTCCTTCCGTTGCTTCGGCTTCGGCTCCGACGGCTGCGCCGCGAGCTCGTCGCGCCTGCGGACGTAATCGGCCCAGCCGCCGTCGTAGGAGTTCAGTGACTGCGCCTCGATCGCCAGCGTCCGCTCGGCCGCTGCATCGAGGAGCGCGCGATCGTGCGACACGAGCAGGATCGTCCCCGGGAACGCCTCGAGCGCTGCCTCGAGCGCCTCGCGGCTCTCGAGGTCGAGGTGGTTCGTCGGCTCGTCGAGAACGAGGAAGTTCGCGCCCGACGCCACGACGACCGCGAGCGCAAGGCGCCGCCGCTCGCCGCCCGACAGGACGGCGACAGGCTTCTCGTGCTCCGTCCACCCCGAGAACAGGAAGCGCCCGAGTAGCGACTGCGCGTCCGGCCGCTGGAGGCCCGTCATCGTCTGCACGCACTGCAGGACGCTGCCGCGCTCGTCGAGCTCGACCTCCTGCTGCGAGAAGTAGGCGGTCTCCACGCCGTGCCCGAGGCGCACGGTTCCGGCGCTTGCGTCGCGTCGCCCGAGGAGCGTCTCGAGCAGCGTCGTCTTCCCCGAGCCGTTCGGCCCGATCAGCGCGACATGCTCCCCGCGCTCGATCGCGAACGTCGCGCCGTCGAGCAGGACGAGGCCCCCGATTGCGACGCCGAGGCCGCTCGCCTCGACGACGGTGCGGCCGCTTCGCGGCGGCTTGAGGAACTCGAAGCCGAGCGTGTGTCGCTTCTTCGTCAGGCGGTCGAGCTCGCCGCGCGCCTGCGACCGCTCCTTCTGGAGGCGCGAGATGTGTGTCAGCTTCGCCTGCGCCTGCTTCGCCTTGGACTTCTTGTAGCGGAACCGTTCGACGAATCGCTCGAGGCGCGCGATGTCGACTTCGACGCGCTGTGCAGTTTTCGCCAGGTGCTGCGCGCGTTCGGCCTTCTCGCGCCGCCACGCGTGCCACGGGCCCGAGAAGTACAGCGACTTGCCGCCGTCGAGCTCGAGCACCGCGTTCGTCACGGCCTCGAGGAACCAGCGGTCGTGCGCGACGATCACGATCGCCGCGTCCAGTGTCTGGAGCTCGCGCTCGAGCCATTCGAGGCTCTCGACGTCGAGGTGATTGGTCGGCTCGTCGAGCAGGAGGAGGTCGGGATCGCCGCCGAGGGCGCGCGCGAGTGACGCGCGCGTGAGCTCGCCGCCGGAGAACGTGTCGAGCTGCCGATCGAGGTCATTCTCCGCGAAGCCGAGGCCGCGGACGACCGCCGCGGCGTGATCGCGCCAGCCGTACCCGCCCGCATGCTCGAGCTTCGCCTGCGCCTCGGAGTACCGTCGCAGGGTTGCGTCGGCGTGGTCGCCGGACGCCATCGCCTGCTCGAGTCGCTGCAGCTCCGCCTCGACCGAGACGAGGTCGGCCGCCCCGGAGAGCACGTACTCGCGCAACGTCAGGCCGCGCTGCAGCGGTGGGCGCTGGTCATGGAGCGCGACGCGCGTCCCCTTCTGAAAAGCCAGTTCGCCGCCCTGGATGCTGGTCTCGCCGGCGAGCGCCCGGAGCAGCGTCGTCTTGCCGGCGCCGTTCGGTCCGGACAGCGCGACGCGGTCGCGCCGCTCGACCTTGAACGACACGCCGTCGAAGAGCGGGTCGCCGGAGAGCTCCTTCCGGAGGTTCGATGCGATCAGGACGGCCACGGCTACAGCGTAGAGCGGACTCAAGGTTCGACGGCCTCACCGCCGAAAACGATCATGGTGACCCGTTCCGCCGCCGGCCTGAATGCGCGAATCGCCGTCGCGAGCGTCCTGCTCGCGCTCGTCGTCATGGGCGCGTTCGGGCTGATGGTCTCGACGATCCAGGACCTGCGGTCCTCGTCGCGCACCGCGCTCGCGTCCGAGCAGGTGGTGGCGACGGCAAACCGCCTCGAGAAGCTGGCTCTCGACCTCGAGACCGGGCAGCGAGGCTACGCGCTTACCGGTGAGGAAGCGTTCCTCGCGCCGTTTCGCCGCGCCGCCCAGCAGGTACCCGCCGTCAGCCGCCGCCTCCAGCAGCTCGTGCGTCATGACCCCGCGCGACTCGACAGGGTCCGGGAGCTCGAGGCGCGGATCACGTCGTACCGCCGCGACTGGGCCGACCCCTTGATCGCGGCGGAACGCCGGAATCCACACGCCGCCCGTCACCTGCTCTCGACCGGGCGCGGCAAGCAGCGGATGGATGCGATCCGGGCCCGCTTTTCGACGTTCGTCGGCGCCGAGCAGCAGCTCGCCGCGCGCCATGCGGACCGCAGCGATGACGGCGGGCGAGGCGCGATCCTGATCGGGCTCGGCGCCGTCGGCGGCTCGGCGCTTCTGATCCTCGTCTACGCGACCTACCTGTTTCGCGTCGTCACCATTCCCGTCCGGCGCGTCGCCGAGGGAGCGCGACGGCTTGCGGGCGGCGCCTTGTCGACTCGCGTTCCGGAACGAGGCGTCGGCGAGGTGGGAGCGCTCGCCGGCGATTTCAACGCGATGGCCGACTCGCTCGGACGTCAGAGCGCACAGCTCCAGCGCCAGAACGCAGAGCTCGAGGCCGTTCTCGACGCGACGATCGACGGAATCCTCATGACCGACGCCGAGGGGACGCTCCTGTTCTCGAACAAGAAGATCGAGCGCTTCTGGAGTGAGCTCGGCCTTCCCGACGAGGGCACGATCTGGGATCGGCTCGTCCGGCTCGCGCAGTGCACGACGACTCCCGACGCGTACTACGACGTCTTCGCACGCATCGCTGCCGACCCTCGTGTAGAGGTCGAAGGCGCCTTCCAGCTGCGCGACTCGAGCCGGAGCTTCGTGGCTCACACCGCCCCCGTCGGGGATTCCGGCGGCGCGCTCGCCGGTCGCATCTTCTCGATCCGCGAAGTGACGGCCGAGCGCCAGTCGGAAGAGGCGAAGGACCAGTTCGTCGCGACGGTGTCGCACGAATTGCGCACGCCGCTGACGTCGATCGTCGGCTTCACCGAGCTCTTGCTCGACCCGGAGCTCGACGAGGTGCTGCCGGCGGACGAGCGGCGCGCGCACCTCGAGGTCGTACAACGCAACGCCGCACGGTTGCAGCGTCTCGTCGGCGACCTCCTGTTCTTCGCGCAGGTCAAGTCGGACAAGCTCGCGCTCGACGTCGCAGCCGTCGACCTCGTCGCGATCGCGAACGGCGCGCTCGACGCGGCGCGGCCGCTCGCCGTCGACAAGAAGATCGAGCTCAGACTCGAGAGCTCGGGCTGTGTCGAGGTCGACGGCGACGGATCGCGGCTCGAGCAGCTCGTCGACAACCTCGTCTCGAATGCGGTCAAGTTCACTCCCGAAGGAGGCACGATCGAGGTGGCGGTCCGAGCCGACGCCGGCGACGCGCTGCTCGCGGTCACCGACACCGGGATCGGGATTCCCGCCGACGAGGTCGACCGGCTGTTCGCGCGGTTCTATCGCGCGTCGACTGCGATTTCGCGAGAGATCCAGGGGACGGGCCTCGGGCTTGCGATCGCGCGGACGATCGCCGAGGCGCACGGCGGCACGATCCACGTGTCGAGCACGCCGGACCGGGGAACGACGTTCGACGTGCGACTCCCGCTCCGCCGCACCGCTTCCGCTCCGGCCGCTTCGGTCGCGCAGCTCGCGTGAGCCCGCCCGAACGCCGCGAGGCGCCGGCGTGACGCGGGTTCTAGCTCTCGACGTCGGAACGTCGTCGGCACGCGCGCAGATGTTCGAGGAGGAAGCGCGCGAGCGCGATCCCGCGAAGCAGGACTACGCGGGAGAGACCGACGCCGCCCGGCTGGTCGACGCCGTTCGAGCCGTCGTGCGCCAGTACGACGCGGACGATGCGGACGCTGTCGGCGCGTCGTGCTTCGGGCACAGCCTGCTGGCGCTCGACGAGCGCGGCCGACCGCTCACGCCCGTGCTCGGCTGGCGCGACACCCGTTCAGCCGACGCTGCGGAGTGGCTCGCGCGTCGGCTTGACGGGTCCGCCATCCACGCGCGCACCGGCTGTCACCTGCATACGAGTTACTGGCCCGCGAAGCTCGCGTGGCTCGCGTCGTCCGAACCGGAGGTCTTCCGCAGCGCGCGCCGGTTCGTCTCGTTTGCGGAGCATCTCTACGGGGAGCTGCTCGACGACGACGACGTGCCGATCAGCGTGTCCCTCGCATCGGGGACGGGATTGATGAACCTGCACACGCTCGACTGGGACGACGAGCTGCTCGACACACTCGGCGTCGATCGCGCGCGGCTGCCGCGGATCGCGGACGACCCGGTCCGCGGCTGGTTTCCGGCGCTGCTCGACGGCGCGTGCTCCAACGTCGGTTCCGGGTGCCGCTCGCGCGAGCGCGCGGCGCTGATGGTCGGCACCTCGGGTGCGCTGCGCACGGTGTACGAGACGGAGACGCCGATGCCGCGCGCAGGCCTATTTCTGTATCGGGTCGACGCTCGCCGCGTCGTCGAGGGAGGTGCGCTGTCCGACGGCGGCAACCTCTACCATTGGCTCGAGGGGACGCTGTCGGCGGCCGAGTGGGAGCTCGGCGAGCGCGATCCCGACTCCCACGGTCTCACGTTCGTCACGCTGCTCGGCGGTGAACGGAGTACCGGCTGGCACCCGCACGCGAAGGGGTCGATCCATGGGCTGACGTTCGACACGACTGCGGTCGACATCCGCCAGGCCGCGCTCGAGGGCGTCGGGTTCCGCTTCGCCGAGGTGCTCGAGTTGATGCCGGAAGTCGAGGAGATCGTCGCCACCGGCGGTGCGCTCCTGAAGGACGCCGACTGGTGTCAGATCATGGCCGACGCCCTTGCGCGGCCGATCGCCCCCTCGCGCGTGAAGGAGGCGTCGCTGCGCGGTGCTGCAGTGCTCACGCTCGAGCGGCTTGGCGTGCAGGTCCCCGATCCCGAAGCCGGCACGGCGGTCGAGCCGCGCCGGGATGCGGCCGACGCGTATCGCGCGGCGCACGAAAGACAGCGCGAGCTCTACCGCGTTGCGACGGGCGCCGACACGAGCTGACGCGCGGCGTCGGCGATGTGCTCGGCGTCGATGCCGGCGGCAGCCAGGAGCTCGGCCGGCTTTCCCGAGTGAGGCATCTCCCGGACGGCGAGGCGCACGACGCGCGGTCGATCCTCGGTTTCGCCGAGTGCGGCGAGAACGGCCTCGCCGATGCCGCCTTCGGGGAAATGGTCCTCGACGGTCACGATCGGCATCGACAGCGAGCGCAGGGTCTGCTCGTCGAGCGGCTTGATCGAGTAGAGGTCGATCACGCGCGCCTCGATCCCTTCCTGCGCGAGCGTCTCGGCGGCCTTCACCGCCTCGGGAACCGTGATTCCCGCCCCGACGAGCGCGACGTCGTCGCCGTCACGCAGCGTGCGCGACCCGCCGATCTCGAACTCGTCATCGGCGCTGTAGATCACGGGCGTGTTCGGGCGCAGCGTCCGGATGTACGCGACGCCGTCCAGGTCGGCCATCTTCGCCACGAGCTTCGCCGTCTGGTTCGCGTCGCACGGGTGCAGCACCGTCGAGCCGTGCACGGCGCGCATGGCCGCGATGTCCTCGAGCGCCATCTGCGACGGGCCGTCCTCGCCGATCGAGACGCCGGCATGCGACCCTGAGAGGCAGTAGTTCGCGCGGCTGATCGCCGACATGCGGATGAAGTCGTACGCGCGGGAGAGGAACGCCGCGAACGTCGACGCGAACGGGCGCCATCCCGTGACCTGGATCCCGACCGCCGTTGCGACCATCTGCTGCTCGGCGATGTACATCTCGAAATACCGCTCGGGAACTTCGTCGCGGAAGATCTCGGCGAACGTCGAGTTCGAGACCTCGCCGTCGAGCGCCACGACGTCACCGCGTCCCTTGCCGAGCGCAGCGAGCGCCTCGCCGTACGCCTTGCGTGTCGCGATTTCCTGGCCGACCTCGTAGCGGGGCAGCTGCAACTCGTCGGTCTCGAAAACGTGTCGCTGCTGCGACGTATCCGGCTTCGCGACGTCCACACGGATGTTCCGCACGCCGCCGAGCTCCGCGATCGCCTCGTCGGGATGGTCGAGCGCCTTGCCGTGCCAGCCGTTCTTGTCCTCGATCTCCTTGACGCCCTTGCCCTTGACGGTGCGCGCGACGATCGCCGTCGGCTTTCCTGCCTCGATCGCTTCGGTGTACGCGCGGTCGATCGCGTCGACCTCATGGCCGTCGATCTCGATCGCGTGCCAGCCGAACGCGCGTGCGCGGTCGGCGTACGAATCCAGATCCCAGCCGTGCATCGTCTCGCCGCGTTGCCCGAGGCGGTTGACGTCGAGGATCGCAATCAGATTGTCGAGGCCGTAGAACGCGGCGTGCTCGAACGCCTCCCACTGCGACCCTTCCGCGATCTCGCTGTCGCCGCACAGGACCCAGACGCGGTACGGCAGACGGTCGAGCTTCTTTGCCGCGAGCGCCATGCCGACTCCGTACGGCAGACCCTGCCCGAGCGAGCCGGTGGCGACATCCACCCACGGGATGCGCGGCGTCG
>VAXB01000163.1 GCA_005883995.1 Actinomycetota bacterium | reverse complement strand
CCTCTCCTCCCCCGTCCGCGCGCCGCTCGGCAACCGGATCGGCGCGATCGGAATGGCGATCGCGATCGCCGCCACGTTTGCACAGCCGGGCCTGCATCACATCCTTTCGATCGTGATCGTGATGCTCGTGGCCGCACCGATCGGCGCCTACGCCGCGCGCGCCGTGAAGATGACCGCGATGCCGCAGATGGTGGCGCTGTTCAACGGCGTCGGCGGCGGAGCGGCGGCACTCGTCGCGCTCGCGTACTTCCACAACGTCGCGCCGGATCCGGGGCGCATCAAGGCGGATGTCGGCATCTCGATCATGCTGTCGGCGCTGATCGGCAGCGTGTCGTTCGCCGGGAGCCTCGTGGCGTTCGCGAAGCTGCAGGAGCTGATCCGCGGCCGGCCGATCGTGTACCCGGGGCAGAAGGTCGTCAACGCCGCGCTCCTGCTCGCGCTGATCGTGCTCGCGCTCGTCGTCCTGACGGGGCCGCAACGCAACGGGCTGATGATCGTGCTCGTCTGCGGCGCGCTCCTGTTCGGCGTGCTCTTCGTGCTTCCGATCGGCGGCGCAGACATGCCCGTCGTGATCTCACTCTTGAACGCGTGCACCGGTCTCGCCGCGTCGGCAACCGGCTTCGTCCTGCACAACAACGTCCTGATCGTCAGCGGCATGCTCGTCGGCGCGTCGGGGACGCTGCTGACGATCCTGATGGGACGCGCGATGAACCGCTCGCTCGCGAACGTCCTGTTCGGCGCGTTCGGTCAGATCGTCGCCGGCCCGGCGGGGGCAACCGCGGGCGCCGACGGTGCGAGCGTCCGCTCGACGAGCGCCGACGACGTCGCGGTGATGCTCGCGTACGCGAAAAAGGTGGTCGTCGTGCCGGGCTACGGGCTCGCGGTCGCGCAGGCGCAGCACGACGTGCGCGCGCTCGCCGACCTGCTCGAGCAGCGCGGCGTCGAGGTGACGTACGCGATCCATCCGGTCGCCGGGCGCATGCCGGGGCACATGAACGTGCTCCTCGCCGAGGCCAACGTGCCGTATCCGCAGCTGAAGGAGATGGACGAGGCGAATCCCGAGTTCAGCCGGACCGACGTCGCGCTCGTGATCGGCGCGAACGACGTCGTCAACCCGGACGCGCGAAACAACGCCGGGAGCCCGATCTACGGGATGCCGATCCTGAATGTCGATGCGGCACAGCAGGTGGTTGTGCTGAAGCGGAGCATGAATCCCGGCTTCGCGGGGATCGACAATCCGCTGTTCCTGAACCCGAAGACGGTGATGCTGTTCGGTGACGCGAAGGCGTCCGTCGGACACCTCGTCGCGGGCGTCAAGAACGTGTAGCTCTTCCGGCACAGACACGCGCGGATTCCGTCGATACGATCGCAGTGGGTGGTGGGTAGGGGCCGCCTCGCGCGCGTGTACCTAGTGGAGAGCGCGCCGCCGCAGGGCGTGACTCTACGATGCCCCGAGTGATCGCGAAGGTTGTCTTCTGGGGCAGCGTGGGTGCGCTCGCGTGGACGCAGGCCGCGTATCCCGTCGCGGCTGCGGGCCTCGCGCGGCTGCGCGGCCGTCCCGTTCGCCGTCGTGACATCGAGCCGAGCGTGACGCTGATCGTCGCGGCGCACGACGAGGAAGCGGTGATCGAACGCCGGCTCGAGAACCTGCTCGCGTTGGACTACCCGACGGAGAGGCTCCGGATCGTCGTCGCCTCGGACGCGTCGACCGACCGCACCGACGAGCTCGTCGACGCGTTCGCCGGCCGCGACGAGCGCATCGAGCTGCTCCGCTGTCCCCGCGGCGGGAAGGTCGCGGCCCAGAACCGCGCAGTCCGACAGACGAGCGGCGAGGTTCTCGCGTTCTCCGATGCGAATGCGCAGTGGAAGCCGGACGCGCTGCGCAAGCTCATGCGCAACTTCGCCGATCCCGACGTCGCCTACGTCTGCGGCGGGCACTTCTACGAAGCGACCGACGGGACGAATCGCGAAGGGCTGTACTGGCGCTTCGAGGCATGGCTCCGGCGGAGCGAATCTCGGCTCGGTTCGATCACGGGCGGAATCGGGCCGATCTACGCCGTTCGCCGGAGCGACTACGTCGACGTCGATCCGCGCTTCGGGCACGACCTCGCGCTGCCGTACCTGATGGTGCAGCACGGGAAACGTGCGGTGTTCGAGCCGGAGGCGGTCGCGTGGGAGAAGCCGTCGCGGGACGTCGAGGATGAATACCGGCGCAAGGTGCGCATGTTCGAGCACTGTTGGTTGATCGTGCTCCGCGGAAGGATGTTGCGCGGCCTCGGACCGACATACCTGCTCGAGATCGTCTCTCACCGCCATCTGCGCTACGCGAGCGGCTTGCTGCACCTCGTCCTGCTCGGTTCGTCCTTTGCGCTTATCGGAGCCGGCCTCGTATACGGCGTGGTGCTGGCGGCGCAACTGCTGCTCCTCGCTTCTGCCGCCGCCGGCGTCGGAATCGCCCGCTACTACGTCCTCGTCACCTGGGCGACGGTCATCTCGCTCGTTCGCTACCTCCGGTTCGGCGTTCCCGCAGTCTGGGCGAAAGCCGAAGGCACGCGTTGAACCGCGCGGCCGACGTCGTCGTCGCCGGGCTCGGCCTCGCGCTGTCGACACCGTTGCTCGCCGCGGCGGCAGCGGCGATCAAGCTGGAGGATCGCGGGCCCGTGTTCTACCGCCAGAGGCGCGTCGGGCTGCACGGGAACGAGTTCGAGTTGCTCAAGCTGCGGACGATGGAGGTCGGGGCAGAATCCCGCGGAGCCGGGCTCGCCGTCAACGAGGGCGATCCGCGCATCACGCGCGTCGGCCGCGTCCTCCGCCGGCTGTCCTTCGACGAGCTCCCGCAACTCTGGAACGTCGTGCGCGGCGACATGAGCCTGATCGGCCCGCGGCCGACGCTCGCGTACCAGGTCGAGCGATACACGCCACGGCAGCGGCGGCGGCTGGACGTGAAGCCCGGGATCACGGGCTGGGCGCAGGTCCACGGGCGCGCTCGGCTTCCGTGGGACGAACGGATCGAGCTCGACGTCTGGTACGTCGAGCATCGCTCGCCGCTGCTCGATCTCCAGATCCTGGCGCGAACGCCGGTCGCGCTCTTCGGAGGAACCTACAAAGGGGAAACCGGCGGATGGCGCGCGTGATCTTTTTTTCGGGTGACGCCGTGCGCCGCGCGGTGTCCCCGCAGCGCGCGTACGACGGAGTCCACGAAGCGTTCATCGCGTACGCCCGCGGCGAATGGACGATGCCGCCGAAGGTCTACGTGCCCGCGTACCCCGTCGGCGACTTCCGCGCAATGCCGGCGCTCGGGGCCGGACATGCGTTGCTGAAGTGGGTCACCTCGTTCCCGGGAAATCCGGCCAAGGGTCTGCCGACGGTGACGGGACTCGTCCTCCTTTCGGACGCGACGGACGGAACGCTGCTCGCCGCGCTCGATGCGGGCGCCGTCACGGCGCTTCGCACCGGCGCCGCCGCCGTGCTCGCGGCCGAGACGCTTGCGTCGTCGAGTGCGTCCGTCGCGGGCGTGATCGGAGCCGGCGTCAACGGCGAGGCGGCGGCGAACACGTTTCTCGCGCGCGGGCGCCGCGTCCTCCTCCACGACCGCGACGAGGAACGGATGCGCGCGGTCGCCGGTCGGATCGGCGCCGAAGCCGCGAGTGCCGACGAGGCGCTCGCCGCCGACCTGGTCGTGACGGTTACGCCCGGGCGCGAGATCCTGTTCGGCGACGGGTCGATCCGGCCCGGTCAGCACGTCAGTTTGATGGGCGCCGACGGGCCAGGGAAGCAGGAGATCGCCGTCGGCGAGCTCGCGCGGGTTCGAGTCTTCTGTGACGACTGGGAGCAGGCGAGCCACAACGGCGATCTCGTGCACGCGGTCGGGGCGGGTGTGCTCCGGCGTGAGAACGTAACGGAGCTCGGTGCGGTCCTCGCAGGCGACGCGAAGGGCCGCCGCAACGACGACGAATCGACGGTGTTCGACTCGACCGGGCTCGCGATCCAGGATCTCGCCGTCGCGCTCGCCGCGTACGAGCGCGCCGACGGCCTCGACCTACCGCGGCTCGACCTGTAGGAGCCGCGCAGGCTCGAACAGCTCGAGCAGCGGATCGCTGCGGCCGAGAATCGCGTCCGCGACGAGCCGACCGCACATGAAGCCCATGACGTTCCCGTGGCCCGAGTAGCCCGCAGCGACCCACGTCCCGTTGCGCCCGGGGACGGGTCCGACCAGCGGGACGAGATCCTGGGTGAGGCCGAAAATCCCGGCCCAGCGGTAGTCGACGCGCGGCATCGTCCCGAGCAACTCGACCAGGAATGCGTCGAGCGCGCCCTGGATCTCGTCGGTCGTGACCTCGTCGTCAGTCATCTCGCTGAGGATTGAGAAGTCGCGGAACCCGCCGAGCACGATCCGGCCGTCGGGGAGCTGCTGCCAGTAGTCGAAGCCGTTGCGCGCGTAGTGCGGGCAGTCAAAGAGGAACTCAGACAGCGGCTCGGTCGCGACGACCTGCCCGCGCGCGGGCCAGATCGCGTCGTCGAGCTCTTGCAGCAGGCCGCGCCCCGATCCGTCGGTCGCGATCACGACGTGCTCCGCCTCGAGCTGGTCGAGCGACTCGATCCGCACACCCGTGCGGATTTCCGCTCCCGCCGCGCAGGCAGCTGCTGCGAGCCGACGGACGAGCCGCGCCGGCTGCACGGCGCCGTCACCGAGATGGTGGATCGCGCCACGGAACGTCGAGAGCCGCGGCGGGAGCTCGTCGCGCCACTCGACGCCGAAGCCGTCCTCTTGCAGCGCCTCGAACTCGGCACGGATCTCGTCGCGCTCCTCGTCGTCCGTCGCAAGCCGGAGGCTTCCCGGCCTCGTCAGCGCGTCGCCCGCGAGCGGCTCGAGCTCGTCGAGCGCGCGCTCCGTGCGCTGCCAGAACATCCGCGCAACATCGACGCCGTACGTCTCACGCGCGACGTCGTAGCGAGCGGCGCCGCCGCGTAGCGCGAACCCGCCGTTCCGTCCGCTCGCGCCCTCGGCGACGCCGCGCTGATCCACGATCCGGACGCGCAGCCCCGCTTCGGCGAGCGCGAGCGCGCACGAACAGCCGGTGATGCCGGCGCCGATGATCTCGACGTCGACGCCGTCGAGCGCATGGCTCGCGTACGGCGTCGATTCCTCAGTGAGCCAGAACGGCGTCGCCACGAAGCGATGGTAGCCCGTGGCCGCGACGCCGACCGCGTCGCAGCGCCCGCTACGCGGGGACCGGCAGCCCCTCGATCGCGTGGAGCGCGCGCGCGATCTCGTCCTCGTCGAGCGCGACGTCCTCGAGCTGCCCCGCGAAGTACCGGTCGTACGCGCCCATGTCGAAGTGACCGTGGCCGGACAGGTTGAACAGGATCGTCCGCTCTTCCCCCGCCTCGTCCGCCGCCTTCGCCGCTTGCAGTGTCCCGTGGATCGCATGGGCCGCCTCGGGTGCCGGGAGAATGCCCTCGCTTCCGGCGAATACGAGCGCGGAAGCGAAGACGTCGTTCTGGAGAAACGCCTCCGCACGTACGAGCCCGTCGCGGACGAGTTGCGAGATCAGCGGCGCGACCCCGTGGTAGCGCAGGCCACCTGCGTGGATCGGTGCCGGAATGAAGTCATGCCCGAGCGTGTGCATGGCCACGAGCGGCGTCAGCTTGCTCGTGTCGCCGAAGTCGTACGCGAACACTCCGCGCGTCAGCGTTGGACATGCCGCGGGCTCACACGCAAGAACGTCGATGTCCCGTCCCGCGATCTTCTCGCGCAGGAACGGGAACGCGAGCCCAGCGAAGTTCGAGCCGCCGCCGACGCAGCCGATCACGACGTCCGGGAATGCGCCGGCGAGCTCCATCTGCGCAAGCGCTTCCTGGCCGATCACCGTCTGGTGCAGGAGGACGTGGTTCAGCACGCTGCCGAGCGAGTACGCGGTGTCGTCACGGCCGGCGGCATCCTCGACCGCTTCCGAGATTGCAATCCCGAGGCTCCCGGGCGAGTCGGGATGGTCGGCGAGGATCGCGCGACCCGATTGAGTGTCTTCCGAGGGGCTCGGCACGATTTCTGCGCCCCACGCCTGGAAGGCGAATGCGAGCGCGCTCCCCCACTGTCCTGCGCCCGTCTCGGTCGACAGCCGTGTCCGCCCTTCACGCTTGTTGTAGTACGCCTGCGCAACGGCGGTGTTCGGCTTGTGGCTTCCCGCCGGGCTGACGCCCTCGTACTTGTAGAAGATGCGCGAGCGCGTCCCGATCGCCGCCTCGAGGCGATGCGCGCGATACAGCGGCGTCGGCCGCCACAGCCTGTAGAGGTCGAGGACCTCGTCGGGAATCGCGATCTCCGGCTCTTCGCTCACCTCCTGTCCGATGAGCTCCATCGGGAAGAGCGGCGCGAGGTCGTCGGGGCCGACGGGCTGCCCGGTGCCCGGATGCAGCACGGGCTGCGGGGCCGTCGGCATGTCGGCGCGGATGTTGTACCAGCGTTGCGGAAGCTGCGATTCGTCGAGCAGAAACTTCGTCTGGCTCGCGCCGTGGACGCGCGTTTGCTCCACGGCGCGAGCATAAACCCTTGTGCGCGGGCATGCCGGTCCCGTCACCGACCGAGCGCCCGGTAGACGCCGTCGCCTTCCGCGACCGCTCGATCGAGCTCGAGCTCCGCGAGGAGGGCTGCGACCCGCGCCGCGTCGAGGCCGGTCGTGCGCACGAGTTCGTCGATCGTCGCTGGGAGGCGATCGAGGATCGGATGCGACACCCGCTCTTTCGTCTCCGGCTCGATGCCCAGCGACTCGAGCACGTCGCCGGAGCTCGTCAGCGGCGTCGCGCCTAGTCGGAGCAGGGAATTCGTCCCAGCGCTCAACGCACTCGTGACCTCGCCCGGAACCGCGAAGACCTCGCGCCCTCCCTCGAGTGCGAAGTCGGCCGTGATCAGCGCGCCGCTTCGCTCGCGCGCCTCGACGACGATCGTCGCGACGCAGAGCCCGGCGATGATCCGGTTCCGCGCCGGGAATCGCCACGGCGCCGGCTCGACGCCGGGCTCGTACTCGCCGACGACGAAGGCACGCTCGGCAATGCGTGCCGCGAGGGTCGCGTGCGCTGCCGGGTAGTCGCGGTCGATGCCGCAGCCGAGCACGGCGACGGTGTGCCCCGTCGTCTCGAGCGCGCCGCGGTGCGCCTCGGCGTCGATCCCGCGTGCGAGCCCGCTGACGACGACGAGCCCTGCCGCGGCCAGCTCGCGGCCGAGCATCCTCGCGACCTGCGCACCGTACGCGGAGCACGCGCGCGCGCCGACGATCGCCACGGCTGGACGCTCGAGCAGGTCCGGCGCGCAGCCTCCGCGCAGGTACAGCTGCTTCGGCGGATCGTGGATCGCCCGCAGCAGGGGTGGCAGCTCTTGTCGCTTCAGGACGATCACGGGGCGAGCTCGTCCGGTGCTCGGTATGAC
>VAXB01000190.1 GCA_005883995.1 Actinomycetota bacterium | reverse complement strand
CGTCGCGGCGATTCTGCTCGCGTGCGCATTCCTGCTCGTGCGCCCGCGGTTCGCCTACGTCCTCCCGGTCATCGTGCTCGCGTGGTTCGTGTTCGCGACGGAACGCGTCGAGCACTCCAGGCACGGATTCATCCGCGCCGCGAAGGGCGCGCGGTTCGAAGGCGTCGCTGGCGCGCGGCCGGATTGGATCGATCGCGCTGTCGGTCGCCATGCCGACGTCGCGTACATCTGGTCGAACGCGCACGGCAACGGACGCGTGATCGAAGTCTGGGAGAACGAGTTCTTCAACCGGAGCGTCGGCACCGTGTACGACGTCGCGGCGCCCTCGCCCGGCGATCTGCCGGAGACGCGCGTTCACCGTCAGCCGGACGCCACGTTCACGGCCGACGGCCGTCCGGTACGTCCGGCGTACGTCGTCTCGTCCGACTATCTGCACCTCGCAGGCCCGGTCCTCCGAACCGTGCCGCGGCGCGGGCTCGAGCTTCGGCGCGTCGCGCAGCCGCTCCACGTCGCCTACCGGATCGCCGGCCTCTATCCCGACATGTGGTCGCGTGGACGCTTCACATACACGCGGTACCGCTGCGCCGGCGGGAGCGTCACCGTCTCGTTCTCGGGCGACGCCGGTCTCTTCCGCGGCCGCCAGACCGTCGCTGCGCGCGGGCGCGCCGTCTCGTTCAAGCCGCCCACTACGGGCGCTATCACCGCCCCGCTCGTTCCCGGCGCGAACGAGATCTGCCGAGCGCGTTTCGTGGTGACGCCGACGAACGTCCCGGCGCAGACCCAGCCCGGAAGCCATGACACGCGGGTGCTCGGCGTCAGGGTGACGGGCGTTCGGTATCGAGCGCCTTGAGGATCGCCTATGACGTGACGCCGCTGTCGCACCCGCGGACCGGCGTCGGCACGTACATCCTCGGAACCCTCGCCGGCATGGCGCAGGCGTCGCGCGGCGAGCACGAGCTCGTCGCGTTCGGCCCGGTGAGCGTGCGCGGACGCAGCGTGCTCGACGCCGCGATCGCAGGGCTTCCGGTCGAGCGACGCAATGTCACGGTGCCGTTCGCGCACGCGGTGCGCCGCGCCTGGAGCCGGGCCGCGAAGCCGCCGGCGGAGCGGTTCGTCGGTCGCTTCGATGCGCTCCATTTCACCGACTGGATGTACCCGCCCCAACGTGCGGGCGTCCGCGCGACCATGGTTCACGACCTCGGCCCGCTGAAGTTTCCCGAGCGGCTGCACCCGCGGACGGTCCGCATGCACACCGCGAACGCGCGCCAGGCAAGTCGGTGTGACGTCGTCTTCACCAATGCCGAGTACACCGCTGCCGACATCGTCGAGACGCTCTCGATCCCGCGCGAGCGGATCCGAGTCGCGCATCCCGGCGTCGACGAAGCCTTCGTTCCCGAGGGCGAACGACACGCGGCCCGCCGGCCGTATGCGTTCACGACGGCGACCGGTGACTGGCGGAAGAACCTCGCGACGCTTCGGGCTGCGTGGCCGCAACTCGAGGACGAGTTGGCGCTCGTCAGCCTCGAAGGCCTCGGCTACGTCCCGCACGAACAGCTCCCGCCGCTCTATCGGGGCGCCGAGGTCTTCATCTACCCGTCTCGCTTCGAGGGCTTCGGAATGCCCGTGGTCGAGGCAATGGCCTGCGGAGTGCCGACCGTCGTCTCGAGCCATCCGTCGCTCGACGAGGCCGCTGGCGACGCAGCCGTTCGCGCCGACCCCGACAGTCCGGACGAGCTCGCGGCAGCCGTGCGCGAGGCGATCGCGCGGCGAGACGAGCTCGTCCCGCGAGGCCTCGCTCATTCGCGGCGGTTCTCGTGGCTCGAGACCGGACGGATTCACCTTCAGGGCTACGCTGACGCGCTGTGATCCGCGTCGATCTGGACGTCACGCCGCTGCTGCAGACGCGCGCCGGGACGGCGCGCTACATCCTCGGGCTCCGGCGCGAGCTTGCAATGCGCACCGACGTGTCCTCGGAGCGACCCGTGACGCCGCCGCCGACGTTCTGCACTGCACGACGTACCGCGGTCCGCTCCGCAGCCGCGTGCCCGTCGTCGTCACTGTCCATGACCTTGCCGTCTTCCGCGAGCCGCGCGCCTTCAACCGCTGGTCGCGCGACTACGGGCCGCTCGTCGTACCCCATGTGATCCGCGCGGCACGACGCTTGATCGCGGTGTCGCAATTCACAAAGCGCGAGTTGATCGCGCTGTTCGAGATTGCGGAGGAGAGGATCCGGGTGATTCCCAATGCACTCGAGCGCGCGTTCACGCGCGACGGTCCCGCTGCGGACGGCGAGTACGTCCTCGCCGTCGGGACGGTCGAGCCTCGCAAGAACCTCAAGCGTCTCGTCGAGGCGACGCGCGCGCTCGGCGTCGAGCTTCGCATCGTTGGCGAGCGCGGCTGGGGGGACGTCGACGTCGAGCTCGGTGGAAACGGCGTGCGCTGGCTCGGCCGGCTGACCGACGCAGAGCTCGCGCGTGAGTACCGCGGCGCGAGATGCGTCGCGTATCCGTCGCTGTACGAAGGGTTCGGCATTCCCATCCTCGAAGCGATGGCGTGCGGCACGCCAGTGGTCACGAGCAGCGGTGGCGCAACCGAGGAGATCGCCGACGGCGCGGCGGTGCTGGTCGACCCACGCGACCCCACCTCGATCGCGGACGGGATCGAGCGCGCGCACGAGCTCCGGGACCAGCTCGTCCAGCGCGGCCTCGACCACGCGCGCTCGTTCACCTGGGAGCGCGTTGCCGACGACACGGTCGCGGTGTACCGCGAGGCGGGCGGGTGACGAAGCCGCTCGTCGTGATCGATGCCGACGTGCTCGGCCGGCATCGCACCGGCGACGAGACCTACGTCGAGCAGCTCCTGGCTGCGCTCCCTGAGGTCGCCGATGACCTTCGCTTCGCCGCGATCACGCGGCGCCCCGAGCTCCTGCCGCCGGGCGTCGAACCGCTGCACCTTCCGGCGCGAAGCCAGGAGCTGAGAATGGCGCGCGCCGTCCCCTCCCTGCTCCGCCGGACGCGGCCGGCGCTGGCGCACTTCTTGCACGCGCTCCCACTTCGGTGCCCGTGCCCGGCGGTCGTGACCGTCCAGGATCTCTCGTGGGAGCGCGACCCGACCGTGATGCCGCTCCGCACGCGCATGGTGTTCCGGATCGTCGTGCCGCGTGCGGCGCGACGTGCGGCACGCGTGCTCACGATCTCCGAGCGGACGAAGCGCGATCTCGTCGAGCTCTACCGGATCCCCGACCAGAAGATCGTCGTGACGCTGCTCGCGGTCGACCCTGCGTTTCATCCGGAGGGCGAGCGCGACTCGTACCTCCTGTACGTCGGTGCGATCGAGCCGCGCAAGCAGCCGCTGCTCGCGCTCGACGCCGCCGAAGCGGTCGGTCGGCGGCTCGTCGTCGTCGGCCCGACGAAGGACGAGCCGCTCGCGGAGGAGTTGCGCCGGCGCGGCGCCGACCTGCGCGGCTACGTCGCCAAGCCGGAGCTCGTCCGCCTCTACCAGCACGCGTCGTGCCTTGTCTTTCCGTCGCGCTACGAGGGGTTCGGCCTCCCAGTCCTCGAGGCGATGGCGTGCGGGACGCCCGTCGCGGCGCTCGAGGATCCCGCTCTGCGGGAGGTTGCCGGCGACGCTGCCGTCTTCGGCGCTGACCTGACAGCGTCGGTGCGGGTTGCGCTCGTCGAGCACGAGCGGCTCTCGGCGGCGGGCCTCCGGCGCGTCCGTGACTTTTCGTGGCACGAGACGGCGGCGCAGACCGCGGCGGCCTACCGGGAGGTCCTCGCGCGATGAAGGTGTCGGCAATCGTGATCGTCACCGGCACCGAAGAGACGGCGCTGATGCGGCGCTCGCTTCCTTCGCTCCGCCCGCAGGTCGACGAGCTCGTCGTCGTCGCCAACGGGCCTGGAAGTGTCGACGGCGACGTCCCGGACGCGATTCCCGAGCCGGACGCGGTGGCGCGCCTCGTCGCGTTCGCAGACCAGCATCCGCGCTGCGGTGTCGCCGGGCCGAAGATGATCAACCCAGACGGCACGCTCCAGGCATCGCGCCGGCGGTTCCCCACCGTCGCCGGCACGATCGTCCGCAGAACGCCTTTGCGGCTCATCTTCCCGCCGCTCAAGTGGCAGCGCCGCCACTACCTGCTCGACGAGCCGTCAGACGAGCCGATGCAGGTCGACACGATGCTCGGCGCGTTCCTGTTGATGCGCCGAACCATGCTGGAGGAGATCGGCGGCTGGGACGCGGGCTACCAGCTCTACGTCGAGGACATCGACGTCAATTACCGGGCGATGAAGG
>VAXB01000035.1 GCA_005883995.1 Actinomycetota bacterium | reverse complement strand
GCCAGCGCTGGTCGAGGCCGGCGGTCATCACACGGTTCATCGCGTCGTACACCGGCGCGATGCGATCGAACATCGACTCGACGCCGGACGCCGGCAGCCGTCCCGTCTCGAGCGTCATTCTCCCCACCGCTTGACGAGCTCGACATCGAGGCCGAGTTGGTCGAGCGCGCGCCCGGCGATGAAGTCGACGAGGTCGTCGATCGTCTCCGCCCCGTGGTAGAAGCCCGGCGCGAGGAAGAGGATCGTCGCGCCCGCCTCGCGCAGCGTCAGCATGTTGCGCAGGTGGATCGCCGAGAGCGGGGTCTCGCGCGGCATCAGCACGAGCTTCCGATCTTCCTTCAGCGCGACCGACGCAGCGCGGTGGATGAGGTTGTTCATCGCGCCCGAAGCGATCGTGCCGAGCGTTCCCATCGAGCACGGGCACACGACATATGCGTCCACCTTCGCCGAACCGCTCGCATACGGCGCCTTCCAATCGTTCGGCTCGTACACGGTCACGTTCCCGCCCTGCGCATGCTCGAGCAGCCGCGTCAGCGTCTCGTCACGCGACAGTCGTGGATTCGCGTACAGCTCGGTCGCGAGCACCTCGATTCCTGCGGTCGAAGCGCAGATGCCGAGCTCGACGTCTGCGCGGCTGAGCGCCTCGACGAGGCGCGCGGCATACGGTGCGCCCGACGCCCCGGTGATCCCGAGGAAGACGCGCACTAGCGCGCGCCCTTCGACGAAGCGAGGAACACCGAAAGCTGCCGGAGCTTGCGCGCCCCGAGCGCCGAAAACGGCGGCATGACGCCGTTCCCGAACCGGCCCGGTTGCGCGACGTAGCGTTCGAAATACCGTTGCCCATGGCGCAATCCGGCGCTGCTCAAGTCCCGGCCGCCGACATTGCGCGCGCCCACGCCGAGGTAGGTGTGGCAGTTCGTACAGCCGGAGAGCGCGAAGAGACGGGCGCCCGCCACGGCGCGCTTCGGCAACCGCTCGCTCCGTGCCCACGCCGGCACGTGCTGGACGTTCTCCGACGACAACACCTCGCGCGCCGCGTTGCTCGAAACTCGCTTCGGCTCGTCACGACATCCGGTCACGGAGAGACACGCTACAACGATGAGGGCGCCCCGGAGCGGAGGCGACATGCTGGACCTACTTCGGGCCCTTGGAGGCGTCGAGGAACGTCGCGATCTGGTGCAGCGTCGTGTCCCCGAGCGAGGCGAACTTCGGCATCACGTTGTTGCCGAACTTCGACGGATCCGAGATGTAGGTCTGGAGGCCCTGCACGCCCTTGCCCTTCGTTCCCTCGGCGCTGAGGTCGGGCGCGCCGAGGTTGCCGCCGCCGGTGCCGAGGTAGGTGTGGCACGCGGTGCAGCCCGACGTCGCGAACGCGTTCGCGCCGGCGACCGCCTCCTTGTTGTTCGTAAATCCCTGCTTCTGCGCCCACTGCGGCACGGCCGCCTTGACCTCGCTCGCGAGCGCTTCCTTCGCGGTCGCGCCCTTGTAGGTGAGCACGCCCATCGAGAGCACGGTCAGGATCGCGGCAACGACTGCAACCGGGCGGCGAAGCACACGGCGCTCGCGCCGGAGATCGAGGAACGGCATCATGATCAGGATGATCAGCAGGATCGTCGGGATGCCGACCGTCCCGAGGATGACCGAGTTCGGCCATTTGAAGATCCGCAAGAGGTAGAAGAGGAAGTAGAAGTACCAGTCCGGCCGTGGCACGAAGTTCGTCGTGCCCGGATCCGCCGGCTCGGCATAGCGCGGTCCGAGCAGGCACGAGTCCTTCCCGCCACACGTGTTCGGATCCTCGCCCGACGTGAAGTACCAGACGCACGCGAGCGCGATGATGATGCTGACCACGACGAGGCTCATGATCGTGTCGTGGAACATCGCGAACGGGTAGAACGGCTTCCCGCGGTCCTTGACGTCCTGCTTGTACTTCGTGAACTGCGCGCGGCGTTCTTCGAGCGACATCATCAGTGACCCTTCCGGTTCCGTCGCCGGATGCCACGGTCGCGAGCACCAAGCGATGCAAGGACGCAGGGAGCGGGCGTATCGGGACATACGGGCGCGACTGAGGACGCCGCAGCGCGCCGCGTGATCGCGAGCGTGGGGCCGTCCGACGGAGCCGGAAGGGTCACTCCGCATCACCGCCGTTCCTGCGCCACGTGCCACGGGCAGCCGGACGCGTCAACCCGGTGCGACCGTTCGTCGCAGGGCCGGCACCGTTCGTGGTCGCCTCCATCCCCGCGGCGTCCTTCGACCACGGCGGCGACGTCACGCCGAGGCGCACGACCAGGTACAGGTGGAGCCCGATCAGCCCGATGAGCCCGCCGGGAATCAGCAGCATGTGCATCGAGTAGAACCGGCTGAGCGTGTCCGGCCCGATCTCGGCGCCGCCGCGCAGGAACTGCGCGAGGAACGGACCGAGGATCGGCGCCGTGCCGTTGAGGTTGATCCCGACGACGGTCGCCCAGTACGCCGTCTGGTCCCACGGCAGCAGGTAGCCGGTGAAGCCCTCCATCATCCCCGTGGCGAGCAGGATCACGCCGACGATCCAGTTCAGCTCGCGCGGGTACTTGTACGCCCCGAACAGGAAGACGCGCGCCATGTGGAAGAACATCAGGATGATGAAGAGGCTCGCGCCCCACTTGTGCATGCCGCGCACGAGCCAGCCGAGCGTGACGTCGTTCGTGATGTGCTGGATCGACTGATATGCCGAATTCGGATCGGGCTTGTAGTACATCGCGAGGATCACGCCGGTGATCGCCTGCACGATGAACGCCGTCAGCGTCGCCGAACCGAGCGTCTGCATCCAGTTCGTGTCGCCGGGAACCTTGCGGAAGAGGAAGTAGCGGATTCCGCCAACGAGGCCGGAGCGCTCCTCTAGCCAGTCGATCGGATAGGTCATCGCCGCCTCCATCTGCCGGCGGCGGCTCGACTTGCCGCTGCGCTGGGAGACGGCCATTACTGCGGAGGTTGGAGCGGGTAGAAGATCTGCTCCCAGCCGTCGATGTGCTGACCGGGACCGGAGAGCCGGTACTTGTGGATCGTCGCGGTCTTCCCGCTCCCGTCGACGTGGGACACGCTGAACGTCTTCAGCAGTATCAGGTGCCCGTTCTTGATCGCGTACTCGTAGCGGTCGAGCGCGCGAACGGGCGGTCCGGCGGTGCGATTGCCTTCCGGGTCGTACTGGCCGCCGTGGCACGGACAGCCGAAACCGCCGGCCGGAAGCATCTTGATCAGCTTGATCCGCTCGCCGCCGCCGGTGTCGACTTCCTTCGTCTGGTCGTCGAACACCGGGCCGTTCGGCTGCACGGGGCAACCGAGGTGCGCGCAGCGGTTCGAGATGATCGTGAAGCTCGGCTTCCCGCCGAGCGTGCCGTTGTTCCGGATGTACGCGGTCCGGCGGGTCACCTCGCCGAGGCCGGGATCGAGGAAGAACGTCGCGAGCCGCCACTCGCCCTCGGGGAAGTTGGTGAGCGGCCCGAGATCCACGAAATGCTTCCCCTGCTTGCCGAACGCTGGGCCGAGCGCCATGACCGCGACGGGAACGGTGACGAGGCCACCGATGATGGCTCCGAAGCCGAGCGTCGAGGCCTCGAGGAACCGGCTCCGCGGGAAGGCCTCGCCGGGCGCGGGCTCGGGCATCGCCGCCTCGCCATGGTGTGCGGGAATCGGCGGTGCGTCACCGAGCCCCGCCTCACGGCGCGTCTCCGGCTCGACCGGTGCCGGCGCGCCGCGGTACTCGCGCGTCGCGTCCCGAACCCAGAGAAAGGCGAACACGATCGCGATCGCGCCGCCGATCGGCGCAATCACGCGCGGGCTCACGATCAGGCCGACGAGGACGCAGGCGATCCCGGCTGCGAAGCCGATCGGGTACAGCGTCGGTGCAGGAGTGTGCGGCTCGTCCCTGTGCTCGGGCTCCACTACGCCGCCTCCTTTGTCCGCCTCACCACGGTGGATTCAACCCCCGGCCGAATTCCGTTGTCAACGACGCAACAAACGTCGCAATGGGCGGGCATCCTGACGGATCCGGCCGTTCCCCGCTGCGGCATCGAGATCGATCCCGTACTCCGCCCACCGCCGCGCGACCAGCGCCCGCACTTCGGGCGTCATCTCGATCTCCAGCGGCCATTCGCGCGCCCCCTCGGCCGGGCTCTTGTGGGTTGCATCGATCCCGATCTTCCCGCCGTAGAACTGGAGCGTCGGCGCGTGGTCGAGGTGGTCGAGCGGGCCCTCCGTGATCAGGACGTCGCGCTTCGGGTCGACGTTCGCGCCGACGCGGAACATCACCTCGGCGTAGTCATGGACGTCGACATGCTCGTCGACGACGACGACCGCCTTCGTGAGGCTGAGCATCCCGAGCCCCCAGATCGCGTGCATCACCTTCTGCGCGTGCCCGGGAAATGCTTTCCGGATCGAGACGATGCAGCAGTTGTGGAACGCCCCCGCGATCGGGAGGTCGTAGTCGACGATCTCCGGGACGGTCAGCTTCACGGCCGGTAGGAAGATCCGCTCCGTCGCCTTGCCGAGCCACGCGTCCTCCTGGGGCGGCTTGCCGACGACGATCGACGGATAGATCGCGCCGCGGCGCATCGTGATCGCCGTCAGGTGGAACACCGGGAACGGCTCCGGCGGCGTGTAGTAGCCCGTGTGGTCGCCGAACGGGCCTTCGTCGGCCAGCTCGTCCTTGTCGATGTAGCCCTCGAGCACGATCTCCGCATTCGCCGGCACCTCGAGATCGACCGTCTTCGCCTTCACGAGGTCCACGGGCTCGCCGCGCAGGAAGCCGGCGAGCATCAACTCGTCGATGTGCTTCGGAAGCGGCGCGCTCGCGGCGTACGCGGTGACGGGGTCGAGGCCGAGCGCGACCGCGACCTCGATCTTCCCGTTCGTGGCGAGGTAGTCGGCGCGGCCGTCCTTGTGGATCTGCGATCCTTCGTGATCACGGCGGGGAGCGTGATGAACGGCGCCGCGTCGCCCGGCCAGCACGTCTGGATCGGGAGCGTGTCGAGCGACGCGTCGTCGCCCGTCAGGACGAGCTCCTGCGAGGCGCCGCTGCGGACGGTTCGCGGGCGCGAGTCCGCGATCGACTTCAGCTTCTGCAAGCCGCGCATCTTCTCGACCAGACCCTCAGGCGGCTGCATCTCCAGCACGTCCGTCAGGCCTTCTGACACAGCGTCGAGCGACGGCGCGTCGAAGGCCATCGCCATCCGCCGCTCGGTGCCGAACTGGTTGATCAGGAGTGGGTGGTCCGAGCCCTTGACGTTCTCGAAGAGCAACGCGGGACCAGCGGCCTTGACCGTCCTGTCCACGATCTCGGTGATCTCGAGGTGCGCGTCGACCTCCGCGCCGATACGAACCAGCTCGCCCTCGCGCTCGAGGCGCGCGATCCAGTCGCGCAGATCCGACGGCGGCGCCATCGCCGTCAGTCTAGGCCGCGCAGGGCGAGCTCCACGGCGTCGGCGAGCGGAAGCACGCGGCCGGACTCGCGTCCACGGTCGAAGCTCGGTCCCGCGTGCGCGAGCAGCGGCACGATCAGCTTCTCGTCGTCGTCACGCCACCCTGCGACGGGCGCACGGCCCACCTCCGCCTCGGCCGCTCCGAGCAGCATGCCCGCGCGCCCGACCTCCCCGTGCTCGGCGCACCCGCGCGCAACGAGCACCACGGCGTCGACGAGCCCGGGCCGGTCGCCGATCCGCTGCGCGAGGGCAATCGCATCCCGCGCACGCTCGATGCCCGCCTCGGGCCTCCGCAGCTCGAACAGCGTCACCGCCATGACCGACAGCAGGTGCAGCTCCCACCAGGTGAAACCCGTCTCGCGTGCCTTCTCGAGGCTGCGCTCGTAGTACGACAGTGCGCTTTCGAGGCGACCCGCCTGACGCTCGAGGTCGCCGCGCAGCGAGAGGGTCGACGCCTCGACCTTTCCGAGGCGCACGGTCGTATTGAGCGCCTCGCCCTCCTCGATCAGCCGCAGCGCGCGCTCCTCGTCGCCCTGGTGCACCGCCCACACGGCGACGCGGTGCAGGAGCGACGTCACCTCCTCGTCTCGGCCGAGCGCGCGCCAGCGCTCGAGACTTTGCAGGTAGTAGTCCTCGCCCGCGGGGTTCCCCGACACGGTCGCCGAGTTCCCCAGACAGCGCAGCGCGAGGGCGTGCAACTCCGGGTCGGGATCGGCGGCGACGTCGAGCAGCGTCTGGATCCATTGCGCTCCTTCCGCCGCGTCGCTCGTCATCCAGAAGTTCTCGAGGTGACCCGCCAGGCGCAAGCCTTCGTCCTGCCGCCTCGCCGCGATCGCCCACGCGAGCGCGCCGCGGATGTTGTTCAGCTCGGGAACCACGAGGTCGTGCCGCATCGGGCCCGCTGACTCTGTGTGCAGGTTCGCGCTCGCCGCGAGCCTGGCGAAGAACTCGGCATGCGAGAGGCGGACCTCGTCCTCGTCGCCGCTTTCCGACAGACGTTCGAGTGCGAACTCGCGAATCGTCTCGAGCATCAGGAAGCGATCGCCTTGCAGCGGCTTGAGCAGGCTCGCCTCGACGAGCGCGTCGACGTCGTCGAGCCCGGCGCCTGCTACTGCCTCCGCGGCGTCGAGCGTGAAGGTCGCAAAGACACCGAGGCGCGCGAACAGCTGCTGCAACCGTGGCTCGAGCAGGTCGTAGCTCCATTCGATCGCCGCGCGGAGCGTGCGCTGGCGCTCCGGCGCATCGCGTCGGCCCGACGTCAGGACCGGCAGTCGGCGGTCGAGCCGCTCGAGTAACGCGCTCGATCCGAGCGACCGCAGGCGGGGCGCGGCGAGCTCGAGCGCGAGCGGCAGCCCGTCGAGCCGCCGGCAGATTTCGGCGGTTGCGCCGTCGGGCGCGAAATCCGGCCGGATCGCGCGGGCGCGCTCGGTCAGCAGCGTCACGGCATCGTCGTCCGGAAGCGGATCGAGCGGATACTCGCGCTCCCCGCCGACCCGCAGCGGCGCGCGGCTGGTCGCGAGAACCTTCGTCCGCGTCCCGCGCGCGAGAATCTCCGCCACCGTCGAAACAGCGTCGAGCAAGTGCTCGAAGTTGTCGAGGACGAGGAGCGCCTCGCGGTCGCGCAGCTCGTCGAGCTCGTGAACACCGATCGTCGCAGCGATCGACGAGGACACGAGCTCCGCCCGCTGCACGCCCGCAAGCGGCACGAAGAAGACGCCGCCCGAAAAGTCGTCGACGACCTCGGCCGCGGCCTGCAGCGCGAGCCGGGTCTTCCCGGTCCCGCCCGTTCCGGTGACGGTGACGAGACGCGAGGAGCCGGTGAGGAGTGCGACGATCTCCCGCAGCTCGCGCTCCCGGCCGACGAGCGGGTTCGCCGCGACCGGCAGGTTCGTCGCGTTCAGCGATTTCAGCGGCGGGAAGTCGCGGTTGCCGAGCTGCCAGATCCGTTCCGGCGCCGTCAGGTCCTTCAGCCGGTGCTCGCCGAGGTCGCGAAGCGAACCGGCGCCGACGAGCTCGCAGGTCGACTGCGACACCAGCACCTGCCCGCCGTGCCCCACCGCCGCGATCCGCGCCGCCCGATGCACATCGATCCCGACGTAGCCGCCGTCGGTCACCAGCGGCTCACCCGTGTGCACGCCCATCCGCACCCTGACGGCGCCGTCCAATCCCTGTTGACCCTCCGCCGCAGCGGCGAGCGCATCCGACGCCCGCGAAAACGCGACGAAGAACGCATCCCCCTGCGTGTCCACCTCGACGCCGCCATGCCCCGCGAACGCGCCTCGCAACACCCGCCGATGCTCCGCCAGCGCATCCGCGTATGCGTCGCCCAGCTCGTGCAGCAACCGCGTCGAGCCCTCGATGTCCGTGAAGAGAAACGTCACCGTCCCCGACGGAAGCTCGGCCACGGTCGAAGCTTGCGCCGCCTGGCGCCCTCTGTCTAGCGCGTCTCTCTAGCGGCGGCGGTGGCGCAGCCAGTGCGTCGTCTCGCCGAGGGCGATCACGGCGATGATCACGAGGCCGACGATCAGCATCCCGGTGATCACCTTCTTGCCTTCCGCCGCGGCGCTCTCGCCGGCAAGGAACGTGTGCAGCAGCGCGAGCATCGGCGCGACTCTAGCGCAGCCTTTCGGCGTGAGCCGCAAGTGCGCGCTCGACGGCGTCGTCGCCTGCGCGTCCTCGTGCGAGCCGCTCCAGCGGCCCGGGATCGTTGTCGAGCCGCAGCGAGGTCCGCGCGTCGTCGAGCGCTCCCTCGCCGAGCAGCGCTGCGGTGGCCGCCCACACGGAGGCGTCGCCCTTGATCTGCTCCGCCTGGAGGTACGCGCACACCGCGATCAGCTCCGCGAGGTCGTTGACGGCCTCGACTGTTCCGACCTGCTCGATGCGGACGAGACCGTGTGCGTACAGATAGTCACCGAGCAGGAGCGCGCTGTCGTGGTCCTCGGGTGCAAAGAGCCGCGGCTTGCCGTAGTGAAGGAGGTAGCCCTCGTAGATCGTCTCGACGCCGAGGGCGTACCGCGGCTCGGCAAGCAGCGAGAAGACCGGCTCGTGTTCCTGCTCCTCGGCGGGCCGCGCCGCGGCAATCCAGAGCGCGCTCTCGCGTCCGGCCTCGCCGACGATCGTGTCCCAGGGATTACCGGTCGAAGTCGGCAACGGCCTCGATCGTCCGGTCGATCTCGTCGTCGCCGTGCGCGAGCGACAGGAACATCGCCTCGTACTGGCTCGGAGCGACGTAGATGCCGCGCTCGAGCAGGTGACGGAAAAGCGCGGCGTACCGGTCGGCGTCGCAGGCCTGCGCCCCGTCGAAGTCGCGCACCGGACCGTCCGTCATGAACAACGTCGCCATCGCGCCCACGCGCTGGACACGGCCGTGCGGCTCGAGGCCGGCCTCGAGGCGTGCGCCGCGCCGCTCGAGCTCCGCGTAGACGTCGTGGCCGAGCCGGCGCAGGACGGCGAGCCCGGCCGCAGTTGCAAGCGGATTTCCCGACAATGTTCCCGCCTGGTAGACGTCGCCCGCCGGCGCCAGCCGGTCCATGATCTCCGCGCGGCCGCCGAACGCGGCGAGGGGCAAGCCGCCGCCGACGATCTTGCCGAGGATCGTCACGTCCGGGATCACGCCGTACCGCTCCTGCGCGCCGCCGCGCGCGACCCTGAAACCCGTGATCACCTCGTCGAACAGGAGCAGTGCACCCGACGCGTCGCACAGGTCTCGTAGGGCCGCGAGAAAACCCGGCGCAGGAGGAACGACGCCCATGTTCCCTGCGACGGGCTCAACGATGATCGCCGCGAGCCCCTCGCCGTAATGCGCAACGGCGTCGGCGACGGCATCGACGTCGTTGTACGGACAGACGATCGTGTGCGACGTCGTCGCGCTCGGCACGCCCGGAGACGACGGGATCCCGAGCGTCGCGAGACCGGATCCGCCGCTCGCGAGCAGCGTGTCGGCGTGGCCGTGGTAGCAGCCGGCGAACTTGATCACGCGATCGCGGGCCGTGAAGGCGCGCGCGAGGCGAAGCGCGCTCATCGCGGCCTCGGTGCCGGACGACACCAGTCGCACCTTCTCGACGGACGGGACCGCGTCGGCGATCGCGGCCGCGAGGTCGACCTCGCCTTCCGTCGGCGCGCCGAAGCTCGTTCCGCGTTCGGCAGCCGAGCGGACGGCGGCGACCGTGTCGGCATCCGCGTGCCCGAACAGCAGCGGCCCCCACGACATCACCCAATCGAGGAACCGGTTGCCGTCGACGTCCTCGAGGTACGCCCCGTCTCCGGCACGGACGAAGAACGGCTCGTCCAGACCGACTGCGCGCATCGCCCGCACCGGCGAGTTCACGCCTCCCGGGATCACCTCGAGTGCGCGGCGATACAGCGCGCTCCGCGCGCCTACAACCACGCCGCGAGCTCCTTTGTCCAGTACGAGAACACGACGTCCGCGCCCGCGCGCTTGATTGCCGTCAACGATTCGAGCGCGGCCTGCCGCTCGTGGATCAACCCGCGTGCCGCCGCCGCCTTGATCATCGCGTACTCGCCGGAGACGTTGTAGGCCGCGAGCGGAAGGTCGAACTCGTCGCGCACGGCACGAATCACGTCGAGGCACGGCAGCGCCGGCTTGATCATCAGCATGTCCGCGCCCTCGTCGACGTCGAGCTCGCACTCGCGCAACGCTTCGCGCACGTTTCCCGGATCCATCTGGTACCCGCGGCGATCGCCGAACGCGGGCGTCGACTCCGCCGCCTCCCGAAACGGCCCGTAGAACGCCGACGCGTACTTCGCGGAGTACGCGATGATCGGCGTCGCGTCGAAACCGTTGTCGTCGAGCGCTTCGCGAATCGCGGCGACCCGGCCGTCCATCATGTCGCTCGGCGCGACTGCATCGGCGCCGGCCTCGACGTGGCTGACGGCGGTCCGAGCCAGGAGCGTGAGCGTCTCGTCGTTGTCGACCTCACCGTCCTCGAGCACGCCGCAATGGCCGTGCGACGTGTACTCGCACAGGCACACGTCGGTGAGCAGCACGAGCTGCGGATGGCGGTCGCGCAGCACGCGCAGCGCGCGCTGGACCACCCCGTCGTCGTCGTATGCACCTGACCCGTCGTCGTCCTTCTCGTCGGGAATGCCGAAGAGGATGACCGTTCTGACGCCGAGCCGCACGAGCTCGTCTGCCTCGAGGCCGACGGTATCGACGGAATGGCGGCCGAGCCCCGGCAACTCGGCATTTGCGAACGGGGACGGCCCGATGAAGAGCGGCATCACGAAGTCGTCGAGCACCAGGCGCGTCTCGCGTACGAGGCCGCGCAGCCCGTCGGTGCGGCGAAATCGGCGCATCCGGGCGATCGGGAACGAGCTCATGCCGACAGGGTAGACCGCGCCGAAACTCAGGCGAGCAGGCGTCGCGTCGCCACCCGCGCCGAGACGCCGAAGATCGCGCCGAGTCCGACGAGCCAGGCGAGCTCGCGGGCAACAGTCGGCCACGGGTGCGCGTCGTAGAGGGACGAGGCGAAGTAGCGGACGGCGTGGGTGAACGGAAGCGCGTCGCTGATCCAACCTGCGATCGGTGCGACCTCCTTCGGCACCAGCCCGAGGAACACGATCGGCATCACCACCAGCACGGCGACAAGCGAGGCCGTCCGCGCCTCTCGTGCGAGCGCGCCGAGCAGCGCGCCGAGCGCGCCGAGCGCCGCGCCCGCGAGCAAGACGCCGAGTGCGAGCAACGGCAGGCGCTGCCACGGCTCGCCCCCGACGACGTCGCCGGCATCGACGATCACGCCGAACACGACGGCAATCGTGAGCCCGAGCGCGAGCGCGACGATCGCTGCGAGCAGGACCTTCGCCCAGACGAGCTCGCCCAGCGAGACGAGGCCGCGCGCGAGCCGGCCGATCGCGTTCTCGTCACGCTCCGCCGCGAGCGCGCCCGCGGCGAGCAGCAGCGCGAGGAACGTGATCGTCAGCGCCAGCGCGTACGCCTGCACCTGCGCCGACAGGAACGAACTGCGCGACTTCTCGCTCACACGGCGCAGGCCGATCGGGTTCGCGGTCGACGACAGGAGGTTGCCCGTCTGCCCGAGCGCGACGCCGGCGATGCGCGCGAAACTTGCGACTCTGTCACGCGCGGGCGATCGCGGGAGGCGCTCCAGGAGCGCATGCATGCGGTCGAGCCCGAGCACGTCGTAGGTTCGGCCGGCGAAGTTTGCCGTGCCGCCGTGCAGGATCAGCCGCACGTAACGGAGATCAGCACCGACGAACGCCTGCTGCAAGCGACGGTTGAGCGAGTACACGAGCGCCTGCATCTGCTGCGTCACGCGGGTCGAGATCCCGCCGCGCGTCGTGTCGTAGAGGAGGCTCGGCGTCGTGAGGCCGCTCCGCAGATCCGCGAGGAAGCCGGGCGGGACCGTCAACGTTGCGACGACCCGGCCGGAGTGCAACTGGCGCGCGGCCTCGTCCGCTGACATCCGGACCAGATGGACGTTCTTGCCGACCTCGTCGATCGCGGCGCCGACCCGGAAGGTGTGGCCACCGACCTGTGCGACCGGCGGCAGGTTGTCCTCGTCGAACAGCGCGACACGCGGCTTCGCGCTGCCGTAGGCGGCGACGAGCCCCACGAGCCCCGCGACGAGCAATGGGTAGATGACGAGCAGCGCCACGAGAAGCGGCGAGCGCTGGAGGACGCGCAGATCCTTCCGAAGCACGAGCGCGATCCGGCTCAACGGAACACCTCCTCCGCGTGCACGCGCTCGTACGCCTCGACGTCGCCGTCGAACACGAGCCGTCCACGCTGCAGAACGGCGACGCGCGTCGCGTAGAGGCCGATCTCCTCGAGATTCTGCGTCGAGAAGACGACGGTGTCGCCACGGACGATGTCCCACAGGCGATGCCGCTGGCCGGGATCGAGCGACGCCGTCGGCTCATCGAGCAGAAGCACCGGTGGCGCCCCCAGCAAGGCGATCGCGACGTTCAGCCGCTGCCGGTTGCCGACGGACAGCGCGCCGGCGGGACGATCGCCCGGGACATCGAACGACGCGAGCAAATCGTCGGCGGCAGTCGTCGCGGCATCAATGCCCTCGAGCCGTGCGAACAGCTCGAGGTTCTCCCGCGCAGTGAGCCGCTCGTACAACGCGGGACGCTGCGGAACCCAGCCGACGCGGCCGCCGTGCACACGCTCGACGGCGCCCTCGGACGTCGACAGCGCCCCGGCGAGGATCGAGAGGAGCGTCGACTTCCCCGCGCCGTTCGGGCCGATGAGCGCGAGCGTGTCGCCCGCGTGCAGCTCGAGATCGGTCGGCTGCAGCGCAACGTCGGCGCCGTAGCGGCGCGCGACACCGCGGGCACGCAGGAGGACGTCCGTCAACGGTGGGCCGCAGCGGAAGGAGGAGGCGGAGCCTCTTCCAGCTCCACGGGCATGGCGGTCGTTCCGTCCCAGGTCTCGAGCGCGACCCGCTCGGAGAAGAACTCCCACATCGCACGGCCCGCCGCGAGCAACGGCAACGCGACGAGCACGCCCGGCAGCCCGTAGATCTCTCCGCCTGCGAGCAGCCCGAAGATCACGAGCAGCGGGTGGAGCCGGAGCGCGTTCCCCATCACGTTCGGGACGACCACGTGTCCCTCGACCTGGTGGATGCCGAGGAAGAGCAGCGCGACCCAGACCGCGGAGATCGGGTGCACGACCAATGCGTAGATGAGCGGCGGAATCGCTCCGAGCCAGGGGCCGAGGTACGGGATCAGCTCGGCGACGGCAACCCAGGCCCCGAAGAGCAGCGCGTACTTCTCGCCGCCCGGCAGCCAGCCGAGCACGCCGAAGAGCCAGAGGCCGACGCCGGCGCTCGTGCCGATGATCAACGAGACCAGCGCCTGTCCGCGGACGTAGCTCACCAGCGAGTGCTCCATCCGAATCACGAGGTTCTCGCTGCCCGCCCTCGGCGGAAAGCGGCGGTCGAGAGCGTGTTGCAGCCGCGGGAAGTCGAGCAGCATGTAGATCGAGACGACGAGGATGATGATCGCGCTGAACAGGAGCTTCCCGATCGAGACCGCAGCTCCCTCGGCAAAGCGGACGACCTTGTTCGTGTACTTGCCGACGTCGTGCTTGCGGATGTCGCGCACGAGCCTGTGGCCGCGGGCCTGGACGTGGATCGACCCGAGCCGGTGCGTGTCCAGCCAGGTCTGGAAGTGGTTCACGTCACGATCGGCCGCGACCTGCCCGGTTCGTCCGTTCACGTCCGTAAAGTAGGAATCCACCCGCGTGGCAGCCGTTTTCGTCTCATTGACGACGACGGTGCCGACAGCGCCGATGGCCGCGATCACCGCCAGCGCGAAGATCAGGTACACGAGAGCGACCGCGAAGCCGCGCGGAACGCGCAGCGCCGCGACCGCCCGCACGACCGGTGAGAGCAGAAGCGCGATCAGGAGCGCGACCAGGAACAGGAAGACGACGTGAGTGACCGCGCCCGCAATCGCCCACGCGAGGATCAACACGAGCGGCAGGCCCACGAGCTGGATCCAGCGGGGAACCTCGATCTTCGCCGCAGGCGGAACGGCCATCCCAGCGATCGTAGCGCCGGGGTCGCGCGCCTCCGATCTCGGAGTTGGGGCTGGGGTTGGGCCGACGAGGGGGCGCTCGCGGTCGATCCGCGCGAAATGTGGGAGGAACCGCCGGTTCGAACCGCCCCGCGGGGGTCGCACGCTCGGCGACAGGGGCTGCACGACCGGCGGCAGTTCGTTACGGTGCCGCGAGTGTCGGCCCCTTCCGCACAGACCCGCGCGGATCGGCGCCGTCCCGCGCGCCCGCCTGCCGGCCGACCCACCCCCCGGCGCACGACCGCAGCTCGGCGCAAGACCGTACGGCGGCGCACGACTGCGGGCCCGCGGCTGCGCCGGCTCGCGGTGCTCGTGGTCGTTGTCGGCCTCGCGCTCGGGATGCTCCTTGTCACCGCATTCGGTAAGAGCCCCGCGCCGCTCGTGCCCCAGCCCCTGCCGCCTCCTGCGACCCGCCTGCTCCCGGCGGGACCGCCGAGCCCGCTCACGGTTGCGCTCCACGGCGGCCTGCGGATTCAGCTTCCGATCCCGCAGAGCCGCGTCACCGCGATCGGCTATCACGCGGTGTCCGACGGCGCGCTCGCGCTGACGCCGCTCGGCCACCAGGGCAACGAAGGCGCCCTGTCACGGCTCGCCCACAAGCTCTTCGGCGGCGGCCACGGCCGCTTCGTCTACTACCAGCTGAACGGCGGCGAGACGGACGTGCTCGACGTCGGCGCTGCGCCGGGAACGGACGTCTACGCGCCCGTCGACGGCACCGTCATCGGCATCTCCGACTACATCCTCGACGGGCAGCCGTACGGGTCGCGAATCGACATCCAGCCGTCGGCCGCACCGTCGCTCGTCGTCTCGCTGACGCAGCTCACGCCGGACCCGGCCCTCACCGTCGGATCGACGATCGCCGCGTCGAGCACGAAAATCGGCCGGGTGATCGACCTGTCCGGGGTCGAGCACCAGGCGCTCGCCCGCTACACACAGGACGCCGGAAACCACGTGTCGGTCGAGCTGCGCCCGGCCGCAACATTAGCGCTGCCCTGAGAATCCTCTTCGTGGCTGACGTCGTCGGCGTTCCGGGGCGGCGTGCGGTCGAAGAGCGCCTTCCGTCGCTGCGCGAAGAGCTCGGCGTCGACGTGTGCATCGTCAACGGGGAGAACATCGCCGACGGCGTGGGAATCACGCCGAAGCTCGCCGACCGGCTCCTGGCGTCCGGCGCCGACGCGATCACGCTCGGCAACCACACCTGGCGACGCGGCGAGATCGCGCCCTACTTGAAGGAGAGCGACCGCGTGATCCGTCCCGCGAACTTCTCGCGGCGGGCGCCCGGACGTGGGCTTGCGTTCGTCTCGGGCGGAAACGGCGCAGAGGTAGCCGTCGTGAATCTGCAGGGCGCGCTCTTCATGGACACGCCGACGCATCCGTTCGAGATCGTCGAGCAGCTCGTGGACGAGGCGCGGCGCCGCACGCCGGTCATCGTCGTCGACATCCACGCGGAGGCGACGAGCGAGAAGGTCGGGCTCGCGCGCATGCTCGACGGAAAGGTGACGGCCGTGATCGGCACGCACACGCACGTGCAGACGAACGACGCGCGCGTGCAGCCGGGCGGGACCGCGGCCCTCACCGACGCCGGCATGACCGGCCCACACGACTCCGTGATCGGCGTCGAGCCCGAGCTTGCGATTCGCCGAATGCGGACCGCGATGCCGGTTCGCTTCAGCACGGCATCTGGCGACGTGCGCATCGAGGGCGCGCTCGTCGAATGCGGCGCCGACGGGCGCGCGACTCTGTGCAAGACGGTGCGCGTCCCCGTCGCGGGATGATCGTCTACGCCGCGACCGGTTCGGTCGTGTCGCGGCGGTGATCCGGGAGCACTAGAAGTACCGCGATCGCGACGAGGGTCAGATCTCGCGCGAGGACGAGCCACGCCGCGGTGGCGTCGAGATCGAGCGCGAGCTTCCAGTAGCGAAACGGAAACCATGCCTGCGTCAGCACGAGGGCGGCCGCGAGCAATGCCGACGCGTACAACCCGCGGCGCCCGCGGACGAGCGGGATCACCGGCACGAGCCAGATCATGAATTGCGGCGACAACACCTTCCCGAAGGCGACGAAGACGGTCAACGACGCGGCGGCAAAACGGACGAACCGCGCACCTGTCGCCGGCCCGCGCCCGAACAACACCCACACCGTCACCAGCGACAGCGCCAGGAGGACCGACTCGACCGTCGCGAGGGCGTTCGGAAGCGTCCCGGCGAGGTTCTGCGAACCGTGACTCGTCTCCACGTCGACGTGCATGCCGGCGACGTGGTGAGCGACGAGGAGCAACCCGGAGCCGAGGCTCTCGAGCTGGAGCGGCCGCGTCAGCTGCCCGGTGAGGCTGTGCCACAGGCCGCTCGGCGCGAGCGCGAGGAAGGGGAGGCAGACCGCGGCGACGACGCCGGCGCAGATTGCGGCGCAGATCTCGGCCTCGCGCCGTCCGGCTCGGCGCCAGACGTAGATCAGCGCCGGCGGGACGAGCACCGCCGGGAAGAACTTGGTCGCGACGGCAAGGCCGAGAATCCCCAGGCCGAGCCGCAGGCGCCCGGCGACGACCGCAGCGATCGAGACGGCGACGAGCGCAGTCGGCCAGAGATCGAACCGGCTGAGGATCACCGATCCGACCGCCAGTGGCGCGAGCGAGATGAATGCGAGCGCTGCCCACAGGTGTCGTGGCTCCGCCTCGAGCTCGAACAGGGTCAACGCCGAGGCGAGGACGACAGCGGCACCGCACAACCACATCAGCGTCTCGAACGCGTGTCGGAAGCCGGCCGTCACCTCGTTCGGCGCGCCGGGGTCGGCAAAGCCGGGGATCGCGAACGCCACGAGCGCGCCGGGCGGGTACTCGACGCCGAAGTCGCGGTACGGCACGTGTCCCGAAGTGATCGCGTTCCCGTAGCGCTGATAGATCGGCGTGTCGATCACCTGGTCGTGGCGATAGAAGCCCACATGCAGCAGCCCCCACGCGCAGCCGAACAGGCCGATCGCGACGAGCGCCGCGACAAGCGCGCGCGACTCAGGCCGCAGCCGGTTCAGGGTCTCGGTCTGTGCGATCAACGGAAGCGAGGAGTGCGTAGGCGGCGAATCCGAAGAACCACGGGATGTACGTGTACAGCCAGTACGTCAGGACGAACTCGAATGCAATCAACAACACGGCCGTGAGCGCGGCCAGCTGCAACGGCGACTTCCGCCGCGGCACGAACGCGAAGACGAACGCGGCGACGACGAGCACGACCTGGAGGACGTGCTGCACGATGTTCAGGTCGGGGATGCCGCGGGCGTGGTACTGCCCCCAATCCCACAGCGAGAACGGCGATTGACGCTGGACCTGATTCTTGACCGTGCGGTCGAAGAAGACGCTCGCCGCGTGAATCGGGTGGGGCTCGAGCAGCAGGATCGAGAACGCCGCCACGGTCGCGACCGCAAAGCCCGCGGCGAAGGCGCCTGCCCGGCTCGGCCGCCAGCGCGCCTCCGGATACGTGAGCCACATCGGTGCGACGACGAGGGTGGCGAACTTCGTCCACCCCGACAGTGCCACGAAGACCCCGCGCGCCCACGCCGACGTCACCAGCCAGAGGCCCCAGATCAAAAACGCTGCAGGAATCGCGTCGTTCGTGTTCGAGCTCGACGCGTACTGCGTGAACGGATACGCAGCCCAGGCGAACGCGAGGACTCCGGCAAGGTCGAGCCCGCCGAACCGGTACCCGACGAGCGCGAGCCCGAGCAGGCAAAGGAGGTCGAACGCGATCGCCGTGAAGTGGGCCGCAGGGAGCGAGTCCCACTTCCCCGACCAGCCCCGGATCCAGTAGCCGGGGAGGTAGGCCTCGTACGAGACCGGGCCGTACGTGTCGCCCTGCGGGTTCGCCGATTCACAGCGCCCGTTGGTCTGGATTCGGTCGCGGATCTCGCCCTCGGCGTCGGCCGGGCCGCAGGCCTTGAGCGAGCCCTCGATCGGGAAATGGCCGTACGGCGACTGGCCGGCGCTGATCCGCTCGGCGCCGATCACGCCCGCGTAGCCGACGTCGATCACGTTCGAGTCCTCGAGGTTGAGCCCGATGCGAAAGCCAGCGAGGAACACCGCCGCGAAGAGCAGCACCCAGTAGGGCCAGACCGGACGGCTCCTGCTCGCGCGGCCCGTGAACCCGATCCACGTGCAGCGGGCGATCAGATAGAGCATCGGCGGGTAGGCCAACGGGACGGACGCGAAGACATCGCCGTGGTTGAAGAACCACAGCGACACCGAGAACGACAGCAGCATCAGGAGATCGAGATTCCGCCACGACAGCGGCCGCCGGAAGTCGGCGAGGCCGAGGAGGAAGACCGCGCAGAACGACAGCCAGACGCCGTAGCTGTTGATCTTCGCGCCGCCGAACGCGCCCTTCCCGCCGCGCGCCATCTTCCACGCAACTTGTGGCCCGGTCCACGCCTCGGTCACGCGGGCCGCGAGGTCGTCGACACGGCCGGACGCGATCTCGCCCGCCGGACTGCGGTCGACGCGGACGTTCCAGCAACCACCCCTCGTCCCGAACGTGCACTTCTGCGAGCTCGGCTCGTACGTCGCGCCGACGCTGCGGCCGCGGGTCGGGTAACGGCGGAGCCAGTCCCGGACCTTCGGATACGCGAGGAAGATCTGCTCGGCGCGTGCGGCGGTCAGCCGGGCTGGATCGGCAGCGGCCGTCGCTGCGTGGGCGTTTGCGCAGACGGTCGTCGCCGCGACGAGCGCGGCGAGCGCCGTCAGCGCTTTCGGCGAAACGACCAGAGCTTGTTGCCGAGGAAATTGAGCGGCGTGACGAGCACGACCGCGATCGCCTGCGACACGATCTTGCCGAGGCCCGCCTGGACGAACAGTGTCAGCAGCAGCAGGTTCGCGCCGTAGACAACAGCCGACACGACGAAGAACCGAAGCCCCTGGTACGCGATGTGCCCGCGCTGGTGCCGGAAGGTCCAGACGCGATTCAACACGTAGTTGTTCGTCACTGCGACGAGAAACGATCCTGTCGCCGCGGCCGCGTAATGCAGATGCGCGCTCTTGAGCAGGACCGTGTAGACGACCAGGTTCACGGCATAGCCGACGAACCCGACGACGCAGAACTTCCCGAGCTGCTCCCAGTTGTGCCGTTGACGCAGCGCATGCGACGCGCGCGTGCGCAGTCGGGGCGGCGCGACGAGCGTCGGCTGCTGCTCGATCATGCGGCAGACCGGCTGGCAGGGCGAAGCCGGATCGTCTCGTCGACCGGAATGCGCTCCTCGCGGCCGTCGTCGTCCACGACGACAGCATCGACCGTCCCGTCCGCGGCGACGACGACGTCGACGAGTCGGCCCGCCGCGCGTCGGCCGCGCATCACGTCCTGGCCGCGAAGCGCCGCGAGCGACGACGTGCGCGTGCGGTAGAACGCGAGCTCGTCCTCCTCGAGGAGCACGAGCGGCGACCTGATCGCGATCTCGTTCTCGCTGATCACCGCCGTCGGGAAGGGAAGAAAGCGGTGGATCTCGTCGCCGCAAAGAAGGTCGAAGCCGACGACCCGCAGCTCGGCGGGATCGAGCAGGAGGTCGATCGGCCGGCCGAGGGCGATCCCGTGCAGGCGGACGGGCAAGGACAGCAGGGTCTGCGCACGGATCGGCGGCACGGCTGACGAATGGTGCCCTACCGGTCGGTCGCGAAAACGGTTCAACCGAAGCCTCCCTCGCCGACGAGTGGGACGAAGCGGCACGGGACCGTTCGAAGGACCGCCGGGCCTTCGGGGCTCCGGACGACGACTTGAAGCCGCTGAACGCGGCGTTTCCCGATCGGGATCACGAGCCGCCCCCGCGGCTTGAGCTGCTCGTACAGTTGCGGTGGGATCCCGGACGCGGCGGCGGCCACGGCGATCGCATCGAACGGCGCCTCCTCCGGGAGGCCGAGCGTCCCGTCGCCGACGTGCACGCGCACCCGGTCGTAACCCGCCTCGCGCAAGCTGCTCCTGGCGCGTTCGGCCAGCGCCGGAATTCGCTCGATCGTCTCCACCCGCTCGACGAGCTCCGCGAGCACCGCCGCCTGGTAGCCCGACCCGGTGCCGACGTCGAGCACGTGCTCGCGACCGGTCAACGCGAGCTCCTCGCAGATGCGCGCGACCATGTACGGCTGCGACATCGTCTGCCCTTCTCCGATCGGGAGTGCGGCGTCGTCGTACGCCCGCCCATGCCACTCCGGCGGCAGGAAGACCTCGCGCGGGACGCGGCCCATCGCAGCAAGGACCCGCGTGTCCGAGATCTCGCGGTCGCGCAACTGACCCTCCACCATCGACGCGCGCCGTTCGGTGTCAGACGGCACGGCTGAGGGCGCGCAGTTGGTACGCGGGCGGCTCGACGCCGAAGTGCTCGATCAGCGTCGGAGCGACGTCGACGATGCTGCGTGGCACCGCGTCGAGCCCGATCGTGAGCATCGGCACCTCGGAATCGCCTGCGAACAACGACCCGTGGCTGCCGCCGCCGACGTGATGCCTGCCGGCGAGATCGGCGAACTCGTACCCGGGCGCCGCGGACACGATCACTTCGCCGGCATTCGGGTTCCGGCTCGCGGCGAATGCGCGCTCGACGCCGTCGGGAACGTCGGCGAGCAAATCGGTCGCCATCCCCGGCACGAGGCGTGCTTCCTCGCCGTCACGGCGAACATACGACTCACCTTCGACCCGGAAGATCACGACGCCGACTGACTCCTCGCCGTCGAGCGCGTGCGCGACCCGTTGCGCATCGTCGGTGTAGACCATCGCCGCGCGGTTCGATGCGGTGATGCGCGCGCCGGTGCCGACGGCGCCGCGCAATGTCGCGTGGTCAGTGACACGCGTCTGGCCGTGGTCGGAGCAGAGGACGACCGCGTACCGGTCGAGGAACTCGTCGACGCCTCCCGCCGCAGCGAGCAGGGCGCCGACAGCGGCGTCGGCGCGCGCGAGCGCCTCGTGCGCCGCATCCGGTCCTGAGACGTGCGAGGCGAAGTCGTAGTCCGGGAGGTAGAACGCGAGGAAGTCGAAGCCGTCGCGGGTGACGAGCCAGCGCCCGACGGATGCGGCGTACCCGTCGATCGATCCCGCCGCGCGTGCGGCCACCGCGAGCGGCGCGCCCGTCGTGTCCGACTCGAAGAGGTTGTAGTAGAAGAAGCGCTTCGGGCCGTAAGCCGGGATCGTGATGCCCCGGAGCGTCGGGCGATGCGGCGTCCGGCCGCGGTAACAGGTGATGTTGATGGCCGCGGTCGTCAGACCGGCGTCCTCGAGCGCCTCGAACAACGTCACCGCGCCGCGGGAGAGGTGCTCGCGGTTCATGTTGATGACGGTGTCAAGGAGCGAGCGCGCCACCCCTGCGGCGCGAACCGCTGCGAACGACGACCCGTACTCGACGAGCCGCTGCTCGCCGCGGTGCCACCAGACGAGGTGCGGGATGTGGTGCACGTCGGGATGTGCGCCGGTCACGATCGACGACAGGCACACCGGCGTCAGCGACGGGAACGTCGACACCGCGCGTGCGTAACGTCCCCGCTCCGCGAGTGCGGTGAGCGTCGGCGTGCGTGGATCGCCGACCGCAGCCTCGAACATCGACGGCGTCAGGCCGTCGATGACGATCAGGACCGCCTTGCGGTTCGACTCAGTCGCGGGCAAGGGAACGCAGGCCGGCGTACCGCTCGGGCGCGCGGCCGCGCAACCGTGCACCGAGCGCCGGGATGACCGTCGCCTCGAGATAACCGACCGCCGGGATCCATGCG
>VAXB01000191.1 GCA_005883995.1 Actinomycetota bacterium | reverse complement strand
TCGCGCGCTCGTCGGTCGAACTCGAGCTCGTCGGCAGCTCCGGCATCGGCCTCGCGTAGGAAACGGGCGCACACGCGCGCCAGGCGCGCGAGGTAGTCGAAGTCGATCCGGTCGGACGTGTCGTACTGCGTGTGGTACTCGGTCCGGTCGAACGCCGTCGTGAACGTGGAGACGTTCATCCCGGGAACTCCTGCCGCGACGAACGGCCACACCTCCGTCCACGTGGTCGGCCGCGCGATTCGGAAGCCGTGCGGCAGCAACCCGTCGCGCGCGGCGGACGCGCACAGGCGGCGCGCCCATCGCTCCAGCTCGGGCGGCGTGTCGACTGTGAACGGATCGGGACGGCCACAGCCTTCGAGGTTGAGGTAGAAGCGCGCGTCGGTCGACCAGTCGCGGTGCGTCTCGACGATCTGGTACCAGGCGCCGTAACACCAGTCGTATGCGGACCGCGCGATCCCGTACTCCTCCGCGGTGTGCGACACGAACACGATTGGTTGCGCGGGTGGCTCGCCCGCTGCGAGCTCATGGGCAAGTGCGAGTGTGATCGCGACGGCGCTCGCATCGTCGAACGCCGCGCCGAACCAGCCGTCGTGGTGGCCGCCGACGATCGCCGGCGCGCCGTCCTGCGTGCCGGAAAGGACCCCGACGACGTTCGCGGCCTCCGCCGGGCCGCACGGCGCATCGAGCACCAGGCGGACGCGCGCTCCCGTTGCTCTCGTCAGAGTCGCGGCATCCTCGCGTCGGATCGTCACGCACGGCACGCCTCGCTCGTGCCAGATCCCGTCGAACGACCCGAGCGCTCCGTCGGCCTGGTAGTAGGGGCCTCCGCGGGGCGACGTGGCGATCATCGCCGCGGCGCCGCGCAGGCCGAGCTCGAGGCCGACGTGGTACGGCCACAGGCGCTGGACGAGCCAGTCGACGAGGACGATCTTGCCGCGCACGTCCACGCGGTCGAGTTGCTTGCGGCCGCCCCGCCCGACGTGGACGAGCTCCCCCGTGACACCCGAAGCGCCGGTCTCCGGCACGCCGCCGAAGGAAGCGGCTTCGAATCGCTGCCCGTCCTGCAACTCGACGAATGCGTCCTGGAAGCGCCACGCGTCGACCGGCACCGGCTCCTCGACGACGTCCGTCAGCCCGGCGGCGCGAAACTCGGCTGCGATGAACGCCGTGGCTGCACGCTCCTCCGGCGTCCCGGCGACGCGGAACCCGAGCGGGTGTGAGCGGAATGACTCGAGCCGCTCGACGACGTGGCGGAGGTATTCCGGCTCGATCACCGCCGTGCTTCCTCGATCCCGCACAGCGTTTCGAGCACGAGCGGCCCGATCGTCTCGAGGTCGTAGCCGCCTTCTTGCACAAGCACCGTCGGCAGGCCCAGCCGGCCGATGATGCGGCCCGCTTCACGGAAACCGCTGGCACTGACGCGCAGCGGGCTTTCCGGATCGCCTGCCCCTGCGTCGACCCCGAGCGAGACCACGAGCGCCTTCGCGTCGTTCGCGAACGCGGCGAGGCCGCCGACCGCGTCGAGCCATACGTCGTCGCCTGCGCCGGGCGTCAGCGGGATGTTGAGGTTCGCCCCGGTCCCTTCTCCCGAGCCGCGCTCCTCCGCGAAACCGAGGAAATGTGGAAACCAGCCTGCTCCCGGGTCGACGTGCGTCGAGCAAACGCGGACGTCGCTCCGCGCGTAGAAGATCTCCTGCGTCCCGTTGCCGTGGTGCGCGTCGATATCGACGACGGCGACCGGAGGGCCGACGCGCTCGCGGAGAGCTGCGGCTGCGACCGCGCTGTTGTTGAGGTAGCACGAACCGCCGTAACACGCTCGGCACGCGTGATGTCCCGGCGGCCGGCAGCACGCGTACGCGTGAGGCGCACCCTCGAGGACGACGTCGACCGCAGTCAGTGCGACGTCGACCGCGGCGCGCATGGCTCCCCAGCTACCGGGGCCGATCAGTGACATCGTGTCGTATGCGAAGAAGCCGGCCTTCGCCGTCGCCGCAGCAGGCACCACCGGCGACGGCGTCAGCGCCGCGTGCGCGAACACGTACGGCACGACTCGCGGCTGCCCGGGATCATCGGCCAGCCCGGCGGCGCTCCATTCGGCCCATGCCGACGCGAGATAGTCGACGAGGGCACGGTCGTGCACTGCATACAGGGCCGGAACCTCGGCGGCGGGGGTCGCGATGCCGATCCAGTGCTCGCGCTGTGGGTCGTGCAGCGAACAGCGCTCGCTCCAGACGACGGGCATTGCGAGCTGCACCGGCCGACTCTACGCGTGCGCCCACCGCGGGCGCGAAGTCCTCGTGCGTCAGGCTGCGGGCGCACGTTCGCGCCAACGCCGCCGCCGCGTCAACCTAATTGCTGCCAGACCTCCGACTCGTCGTTGCGCGTTCCGCCAGTGTCGGGGCAGCCGGCCTTGTCGGCACCCTGGGTGTTGAGGATCTGCCGCGAGTCCGGGTAGTTCGTCGTGACGCCGCCGATCGTGACGTGCACGACCGGGATCGTCGTCAGCACAGACGTGATGCACAGCTGCGGGTTGCAGCCATAGCAGCCGGCCGGGCTTTCAT
>VAXB01000187.1 GCA_005883995.1 Actinomycetota bacterium | reverse complement strand
TGGCAGCCGAGGCCGCCCGCGAAGTCGACGTACTCGCGCCCGTCGACATCCCAGATGCGCGCGCCTTCCGCGCGAGCGACGACGAGCGGCGGCGTTGCGACGCCGCGCGTGACATAGCGTTCGCGGGCCTCGACGATCCGCGCGCTCTCGGTCCTCTGTTCGACGCTAGACGACAACCGCAGCACTCCTCTCGACCATTCCGTAGTCCCAGCCGGCGCGCCGCATCCGTTCGAGGAACACCGAGGCGTCGAAAGCCTCGGGCCCGCGGACGCCGACCCCTTTCCAACTGCCGTCCGCGAGCAGCTCCAGCGCCAGCACCGGGTTGATCGCGGTCTGCCACACGACCGCCTGCGTCCTGTACTCCGCCATGGTCCGCTCGTTGTCGGCGACGTGGTAGAGGAAGACCGAACGCGGGGCACCGTCGCGCCCGGTTCCGCTGACGAACGTACCGGCGCACGTCTTACCGGCCATCCGGTCACCGAGCGTCGCCGGATCGGGGAGCACGGCCGCGACGACGTCGCGCGGCGCGACCTCCGCTCCGCCGACACGCACCCGCTCCTTCGAGTCGAGCCCGAGCCGGTGCAGGGTCTGCAGGACGTCGATGAACTCGCGGCCGAGCCCGTACTTGAACGTCACGCGGCCGCAGTCGATCTCGCGCGGGATCAGCACGACCTCCTCGTGCTCGACGTTGACGCACTCGATCGGGCCGATGCCCTCGGGGAAGTCGAAGATCTCCGGCTCGGAGAACGGCTCCGTCGTGTACCAGCCGTGGTCGCGTTCCCAGACGAGCGGCGGATTGAGGCACTCCTCGATCGTCGTCCAGATCGAGAAGGTCGGCGCGAAGGCGTGGCCCTCGACGACGAGGTTCGCGCCGTCGCGGATGCCGATCTCGTCGATCGAGGAAAAGAGCTCGTCGGTTGCATATCGCGCGAACACGTCGGAGAGGCCCGGCTCGACGCCCATGCCGAGCAGCGCGAGGAGCCCCGCGTCGCGCCAGCGGTCGTCCTCGGCCAGCTGCGCGTCGCCGAGCTTCACGCCCGGCTCGGAGTACGGGCGGTCAGGGTGCGGCTCCGACAGCGACATCGCCAGGTCGAGGTACATGCAGCGCGCGTCGAACGCGGCCCGGAAGATCGGCAGATTGAAGCGAGGATCGGTCGCGTTGACAACGACGTCCGCGCGCGTAGCGCGGACCAGATCGCGGACCGCCGCCTGGTCGGACGCGTCGACGCGGCTGCTCGAAAAGCGGTCGGGCTCGGCGAGCCGATCGACCGCCCGCGCAGCTCGCGCAGGATCGATGTCGGCAACCGTCATGTGGTCGTAGAACGACCGGTGCTGCGCGATCGCCGCGATCGCCGACCCGACGCCCCCGGCGCCGACAACGAGGATCCTCACACGGCCCAGGATTCCATGCAGCCGCGGGGAAGATCAAGTCGGAACGTGCGCAATCCGTCGTTACCAGGGCCTGCAGATTGACCGAACGCGAGGAGAATGGTACGAATCGCCTCGCATTGCGCAGGACGCAGGCACAGCCGTCGGCGGCCATCCCGCGCCGCGGGCCCGTGCGCGGGCCGCGGCAGATCGACGCGCTCGACCAGGGCATCATCGAGGCGCTGCAGACGAACGGCCGCGAGTCGTTCCGTCGCATCGCCGAACGTCTCGGCGTGTCGGAGGCGACCGTACGGGCGCGGTACACGCGGCTGTCGGAGGGCGAAATGCTCCAGGTCGTCGCGGTGACGAACCCGCTAGGGCTGGGGTTCGAGCAGGCGCTCGTCGGCGTCAAGACGGCGGGCTCGCCCGAGCCGGTCGCGGACGAGATCGCCGGCTGGGCGGAGGCCGACTACGTCGTCATCTCGGCGGGGCAGTACGACCTGCTCGTCGAGATCGTCGCCGCCGACCGCCGCGAGCTGCTCGACCTGACGAACCGGATGCGCGCGATCGACGACGTCGTCTCGACGGAGACGTTCCTGTACCTGGACATGGTCAAGCAGCTGTACGACTGGGGGACTCGAGTGAAAGGAGACCGGCGGTGACGAAGGCGGCGACGGAGGTTCCGCTCGACCTGCAGCGCGCAGCACGGGAGCACCTGTGGCTGCATTTCACGCGGATGGGCGGCTTCCGCGACGGCGACGTCCCGATCATCGTTCGCGGCGACGGCTGTTACCTCGAGGACTCCCACGGCAAGCGGTACCTCGACGCGCTCGCCGGCCTCTTCGCGGTGCAGATCGGTTACTCGTACGGCGAGGAGATGGGGGAGGCCGCGGCGGCGCAGATGCGCGAGCTGCCGTTCTACACCAACTGGTCGTACGCCCACCCGCGGGCGATCGAGCTCGCGCACGAGATCGCGTCGCTGACGCCGGGCGACCTCAACCGCGTCTTCTTCGTCTCCGGCGGAAGCGAGGCCGTCGAGTCGGCGTGGAAGCTTGCGCGCCAGTACTACGCAGCGCGCGGCGAGCAGCGCCTGAACGTCGCGCTCGCACCGACCGGAGCCGACGCGCCGACACGGGTCGACGAGGCTCATGCCGCGCAGGGGTCGCGCCGGTGGAAAGCCGTCGCGCACCGGCTCGCCTACCACGGAACGACGCTCGGCGCCCTCTCGATCAACGGCATCCCTGCACTCCGCACGCCGTTCGAGCCGCTCGTCCCCGACGTCATCCACGTGCGCAACACGAACCGCTACCACCGGCCGCCCGAGGAGACGGAGGAGGAGTTCACCGCGTTTCTCCTCGACGAGCTCGAGACGGCGATCGAGCAGGCCGGGCCGGAGACGGTGGCGATGGTGATCTTCGAGCCCGTGCAGAACGCCGGCGGCTCGTTCACGCCGCCCGCCGGTTACTGGCGGGGCGTGCGCGAGATCTGCGACCGGTACGAGATCCTGCTCTGCGCCGACGAGGTGATCACGGGGTTCGGGCGACTCGGCGCATGGTTCGGCTCGGAGCTCTACGACATCCGGCCCGACCTGATCACCTGCGCGAAGGGGCTTTCATCGGCGTACGCGGCGATCGGTGCGGTGGTCGCGACCGACCGCGTCATGGAGCCGTTCCTCGAGGCGCGTTCGATGTACACGCATGGGATTACGTTCGGCGGGCATCCTGTGCAGGCGGCTGTCGCCCTCAAGAACATCGAGATCATGAAACGCGAGAAGATCGTCGAGCATGTCGCGGAGACGCAGGACGACTTCCGCGCGACGCTTTCGCAGCTCCTCGAGCTGCCGATCGTCGGTGACGTGCGCGGGACCGGGTTCTTCTACGCGCTCGAGCTCGTGAAGGATCGGGAAACGCGCGAGACCTTCACCGAGGACGAGTGCGAGTTGCTCCTGCGTCAGTTCCTCTCACCCCGGCTCTTCGAACGCGGCCTGATCTGCCGCGCCGACGATCGCGGAGATCCGGTGATCCAGATCTCGCCGCCCCTGATCGCGGCGCAGGCCGAGTTCGACGAGATCACGGGCGTGCTCGGCGATGTCCTCGCGGAGGCGTGGCAGAAAGTGACGGCGTGAGCGCAGTTCGCGATCAGAGCCCGGCGGGAGCCCCGCCCGACGCGGCCGCTGCGGCCGCCATCCCGGACGTCAGGCTCGTGGACGTGACGAAGCGCTTCGACGACGTCGTCGCCGTCGATTCGCTGTCCCTCGAGATCCCGCGCGGCAGCTTCTTCGCGCTGCTGGGGCCGTCGGGGTGCGGGAAGACGACGACGCTGCGGATGATCGGTGGATTCGAGGAGCCGACCGAGGGGGCGATCTTCCTCGGCGACCGCCCCGTGACCGGGCTGCCCCCGTACAGGCGCGACGTCAACACCGTGTTCCAGTCCTATGCGCTTTTCCCGCACCTGAACGTGCGCGACAACGTCGCGTTCGGCCTGCGGCGCAAGGGCGTCAAGGGCAAGGACGCGGTGGGCCCGGTGAAGGAGATGCTCCACATCGTCGGGCTCGAGGGGCTCGAGGGACGGAAGCCCCGACAGCTTTCCGGCGGCCAGCAGCAGCGCGTGGCGCTGGCGCGCGCGCTCGTCAACAGCCCGCGTGTCCTCCTGCTCGACGAGCCGCTCGGCGCGCTCGACCTGAAGCTGCGAAAGCAGATGCAGCTCGAGTTGAAGGCGATCCAGCACGACATCGAGATCACGTTCGTCCACGTCACGCACGACCAGGAGGAAGCGATGACGATGGCCGACCAGATCGCCGTGATGAACGGCGGTCGGATCGAGCAGCTCGGAACGCCGACAGAGCTCTACGAGACGCCGAACACGGCCTTCGTTGCCGGCTTCCTCGGCGTCTCGAACCTCATTCCAGGCATGGTGGCGAGCGAGGGAACGGTGCAGCTGCGCCGCGGCCCGCTCGTCCACGTCTCGCCCGAGGTGATCCGGGGGCGCAGCGGCGACGTCGCCGTCGGGATCCGCCCGGAGAAGATCGAGCTCGGCGACGGGCAGCAGAACGTCCTGTCCGGCCGTGTCGTCGAGAGCGCGTACGTCGGCGTCGCGACGCAGTACATCGTCGAGACGCCGTGCGGGCGCATCACCGTGTACGTACAGAACGCGCGTGCCGGCAGCGAGGCGGCCCCGGTCGGGTCCGCGCTCACCCTCAGCTGGAGCCCAGAGGCGACATTCGTCGTCGATTCGACCGAGGAGGAACCTGCATGACCGATGTTCTGACCCGCCGGCAACTGCTGCACCGCGCAGCGGCAGGAGGCACGGTGCTCACGCTCCCGGGCCTGCTGGCGGCCTGCGGCGGCTCGACGAAGGAATCCGGAAGCGGCTCGACGTCGTCGCACAAGCTCGCGAAGACGCTCCGGTTCTCCAACTGGACCCTCTACATCGACACGAACAACAAGACGCACTCGCATCCGTCGCTCCAGCAGTTCCAGCAGAAGTACGGCACGACCGTCGACTACACGGAGGACATCAACGACAACGCCGGCTATTTCGGGAAGATCCAGGGGCCGCTGTCACGGGGCCAGTCGATCGGCCGCGACATCATCGTCCTCACCGACAACGACCGGTACCTCTCGCTGATGATCAAGAAGGGATGGACCGAGAAACTCGACAAGTCGGCGATCCCGAACATGAAGAACTTGCTGGGCGTCCAGCAGCATCCCGGGTTCGACCCCAACCGCGATTACAGCCTGCCGTGGCAGTCCGGGATGACGGGCATCGCCTACAACGACAAGCTGACCGATCCCATCTTGTCGGTCGACGACCTGCTGAGCAACCCGAAGCTGAAGGGGAAGGTGACCGTCCTCAACTCGATGGGCGACGCGCTCAGCCTCGTGATGCTCTCGAACGGCGACGACCCCGCGAAGGTGACGGACCAGTCGTTCAACAATGCGATCAAGCGAATCGAAGCCGCCGTGCATTCGAAGCAGATCCGTCAGTTCACGGGCAACGACTACGCGCCGCCGCTCGCGAAGGGCGACCTCGCGGCAGCGATGTCCTGGTCGGGCGACATCGCGCAGATCGGCAACCCGCACATCCACTGGAACGTCCCGAAGGACGGCGGCGCGCTGTGGACGGACAACATGATCATCCCGAAGGGCGGCGACGTCTACACCGCGTCGGTCTTCATGAACTACGTCTACGACCCCAAGGTCGCGGCCGAGATCGAAGGAGGCAATCCGAAGACCGGCGACACCGGCGTCTATTACATCTCGCCCGTGTCCGGCGCGAGGCAGGAGCTCCTCAAGGTCAATCCGGCCATCGCGAAAAACACGCTCATCTTCCCGACGAAGAAGATGCTCTCGACCGTGCACCTGTTCGACAACAACGCGCTGAACAACGAGAAGTACCTGACGGCCTGGCAGAACCTGATCTCCGGCTGACGGCGCGGTGGGATACCTCCACCGTCACCGGCAGCTGACGCCGTACCTGCTGCTCGCCCCCGGCGTGCTGTGGCTCGCCGTGTTCTTTCTCGTCCCGCTGGGCTTCCTGGCGTACCAGTCGCTGCAATCGGGGAACATCGATTTCGGCTACGCGTTCACCTGGGCCTGGGGCAACTACTGGAACGCGATCCGCGACTACCGGGGGCACTTCATCCGCTCGCTCGAGTACGCCGGGATCGCGACGCTGCTCGCGCTCGTCCTCAGCTACCCGGTCGCGTACTGGATCGCGTTCCGCGGCGGCCGGTGGAAGAACCTGCTGCTGCTGCTGATCGTGGCTCCGTTCTTCGTCACCTACCTGATCCGAACACTCGCCTGGGAGACGATCCTCTCCGACCACGGCGTGGTCGTGAACACGCTCCAGCATCTGCACATCCTCGCGCCGGGCGGCCGGGTGCTCGCGACGTCGACGGCCGTCGTGACGGGGATCACCTACAACTTCCTGCCGTTCATGGCGCTCCCGCTGTACGTCTCGCTGGAGCAGATCGACCACACCCTGATCGAGGCGGCGCAGGACCTCTACGCGAGCAAGTGGAAGGCGTTCCTGCGCGTGACGCTTCCGCTCTCGCTGCCCGGGCTCGTCGCCGGCACGCTGCTGACAATGTCATCCAGTCGAAGTTCCTGGAGTTGACGGACTACCCCGCGGCCGCGTCGATGTCGTTCATCCTGATGGCGGCGATCCTCGTCGCGGTGATCGTGTACGCGCGCGCCGTCGGGACGGAACAGCTGACGGGGACGACGGTATGAGCGCCGTGGCGGTTCGCGCACGTCCTCGCCGCAACGCCGCCGCGAGCATCTGGGCCGGCGTCCGCTACCACGTCCTGACCGTCTACTCGGCCCTGTTCTTCCTCTACCTGCTCCTGCCGATCGCGGTCGTGATCCTGTTCTCGTTCAACCATCCCACCGGGAAGTTCAACTACACGTGGCAGGGGTTCACGTGGGACAACTGGCGCTACTGGAACGGCGTGCCGGGCTTGCAGAGCGCGATCACGCTCTCGCTCGAGATCGCGATCCTGGCCAGCATCGTCGCGACCGTGCTCGGGACGCTGATCGCGTTGGCGCTCGTCCGGTACGGGTTCCGCGGTCGCGGCGCGACGAACATCCTGATCTTCCTGCCACTGTCGACGCCGGAGATCGTGCTCGGCGCGTCGCTGCTCACGCTGTTCCTGAACCTGAACGTCGTCTTCGGCTTCTGGACGATCCTGATCGCGCACATCATGTTCTGCATCAGCTTCGCCGTCGTCACCGTCAAGGCGCGGCTCGTCGGCTTCGACCGGCATCTCGAAGAGGCTGCGATGGACCTTGGCGCCAACGAATGGGTGACGTTCCAGCGCGTGACGCTGCCGCTGATCGCGCCGGCGATCCTGTCGGCGCTCCTGCTCTGCTTCGCGATCTCGGTGGACGACTTCGTCGTCACGTATTTCAACTCCGGATCGAGCATCACGTTCCCACTCTTCGTCTGGGGCGCGGCGCGAATTGGCGCGCCGCCGCAGGTGAACGTGATCGGGACGGCGATCTTCACGATCGCGACGATCGCGATGGTGACGAACGTCCTCATCCAGAACCGCCGCGCGCGGACGGCGGCGGCGGCGTTCTGATCGGACCCTCGGTCGAGCCGCGGCTCCCGCCGTGGTGGCTGGACGAGGCGGGAGAGGATCCCGCTGCGCCGCCGCTCGAGGGCGACGTGCGCGCCGACGTCTGCGTCATCGGCGGCGGCTACACCGGCCTCTGGACGGCGTTGGCGCTTCGGCGGCGCGAGCCGTCCGCGCGGGTCGTCCTCGTCGAAGCGGAGCGCTGCGGCGCGGGGCCGAGCGGCCGGAACGGCGGCTTCGTCCACGGTTACTGGGCATCGCTCGCCGAGGCGCGCGTCACGCTGGGCGACGCGGACGCGTTGGAGCTCGCGCGCGCCGGCGAGCAGATCATCCCGGCGATCCGCGCTCTCGACGCAGATGTGTGGCTGCGCGAGGGCGGGATGTTGATGGTCTCAAGCGCACCGGCGCAGGACCGTGCCGTCGACGAGGCGGTGCGCGCCGCGGGTGAGCTCGGCGCGCCGGATCACGCCGTCTTTCTCGACCGCGACGCACTGGCGGCGCGCGTGCGCTCGCCCGTTTTCCGGCGCGGCGTGTTCTTCCGCGAGTGCGCGACCGTCCAGCCGGCGCGCCTGGTGCGAGCGCTGCGCCGCGCGGCGATCGGCGCGGGGGTCGAGCTGCACGAGCGGACTCCGGCGACGGCGCTGCGGGAGGGAGAGGTCGTGACACCCCGCGGCCGCGTGCGTACGGACGCGGTTGTCGTGGCGGTGAACGCGTGGGGGACGGCGTGGCGGCCGCTGTCCCGCAACGTGACGAACTTCGGCTCCTACGTCGTGCTCACCGAGCCGGTGCCCGAGCTGCTCGCGGAGACACGGTGGACCGGGGGCGAGGCGATCGTCGACGGCCGCATGTTCCTGCACTACTTCCGGACGACCGACGACGGCCGCGTGCTGATGGGGAGCGGCTCCGGGCCGATCGGCTTCGGCGGCCGCATCGACCGGAGGTTCGTCAACGACGCGCCGACCGCTGCGCGCGCGGAGCGCGGTCTACGGCGCCTGCTCCCGGGCCTCGCGACGGCGCGCGTCGAGCGTGCGTGGGGCGGTCCGATCGACGTGTCGGCCGACCACCTGCCGTTGTTCGGCACCGTGCCGGGAACCTCGACGCACTTCGGGCTGGGCTATTCGGGCCACGGCGTCGGCCCGAGCTGGCTCGGCGGCCAGATCCTCGCCTCACTTGCCCTTGGCCGCGACGACGAGTGGACGTCGCTGCCGCTCGCCACGCGCAAAGTCCCGCGACTTCCGCCGGAGCCCCTGAAACGCCTCGGCGGTGGACTCGTCCGCGCGGCGATCATGCGCTGCGAGGAAGCCGAGGAGGAGGGACAGCGCGCTCCCTTTCCGGCGCGTGCAATTGCGGAGCTCCCGCGGCTGGTGGGGATGCAGATCGGGACGCGCTAGCTCGAAGCTAGGTTCCGGGCGCCGAACCGATCCGGGCCGGGCAGCGCCAGTACTCGGCGCCGGCGAGCATCCCGGCAGACGTGCAGCCGTGGCCCGAGAGGTCGGGCGCGCCTTCGAGCTTTCCCTTCAGGCAGCGTTCCCAGCTTCCCGTCTGCCCGGCCGGCGCCGCGACCGCGGCGCACGATCCCGTGAGCCCGACCTTGCGCGCGACGCGGCCGTCCTTGATGGCGATCATCAAGGCGAGAATCACCGCCGCGGCCAGGACTACGCGTCTCATCGTTTGTGCCTTCGCCTGGTATCGGCATCGCAGCGGCACCGCTTGAACAAGCCACCGCCCGTTCGGTCGCGGCCCCAACGGCCACGACTCGGGTCTGACCCCGGCCGTGTCGGGTTCGGCCAGGAAAGAGGTGCCGAATCCGTGTCGAGCGTGCAACGCAAGTGGAACACGAGGGCGCGGGAATGGCGTGGTTCCGCGCCATGCGCCAGCGCCATGCCCCGCCCGGCCACGGCCCGGGTCTGACCCCGGACCTGTCCGGTCGGGACGTGGCTCGCTAGCGGATACCGCCCCGTTCGTGGTGGGCGCGGAAGAAGTTCTCGCTGCCCGCCGTCGCCATCGCGGCGCTTGCCGAGATCTCGAGGGCGAGCGTCGCCGCGGCGACGATTTGCGCGAAGCGGTAGACCTTCCCCGGACCGGCGCAGCCGATCGACTCGAGCCATGCCTGCGCGTACGGGAACGTCGTGCCGCCGCCGACCGTCCCGACCTCGAGCCCCGGCAGGCGAAGGCCGACGTGGAGGCCGCCGTCGACGCGCCGCGCCGTGCCGTGTGCCATCGAGCTCGTCCCGACCATCCCCAGGTCCTGTCCCGTTGCAGCGAAGATCGCAGCGATCGCCGACGCGGGAGTGAACGCGACCGACTGCATGCCCGAGGCGACCGCACCGTGCGTGCCGGCGAGCGACAGCTCGAGCAGGTCGTCGGACGTCGTCCGCAGCACCCGCCTGATCGCCTCGTCGCTGAGCACGGCCTCGACGAGAACGGTCTTGCCGTGGCCGCCGCGCTCGAAGTAGCGGTGCGACGGCTTCTTGTCGCCGCCCATGTTCGCCTCGAGAATTGCGCGCTCCGGCTTGACGGGCGCGCGCTCCATCACGAAGCCCATGTTCAACGCGTAGGCATTCCGCGTCATCATGTTCGGCCCGCATGCATCGCCCGTCGTGAATGCCCACATCACGTGGCACATCGAGCCGACGACGTGCGTCTCGACCTCGCGCAGCTTCGCGAACGAAGAGATCGACGGGTCCGCGCGCTCGGCGAGCCACCGGCGGAGCTCGGCAACGTGGGCGTCGAGGAAGCGCGAGAGCGTGACGGCATCCTCGGTGCTCGCGCAGACGAAGCACGACGCACGTGTGATGCGGTCGCGTAGGACCCAGGTGCGAAAGCCGCCGGACTCGGCGACCGCGCGCGCGCCGCGGTACATCGATGCCGAAAGTCCGCCCTCGGTGTGAGCGAGCGGCACGTACACGGCGCCACTCCGACGGCCGATCTCGGTGACGCGCCCGAACGGCTCCTCGAGCTCGTAGTCGCCCAACTCCACTTCGATCGGCCCGACGACCGAGACGGGAATCACGGCCGCTCCGGTCAGCATCTCGTTCGCCTTCTCGAACGGTGTGAGGTCGATTGCGGTGACCGGTTCGTCGAGTCCGAGCGCCGTCTGGCGCGCGCGGATCGAGGCGGAATCGTTCTTACGAGGCCAGCGTCCGTTCACGGCACGGAGCTTATGCGTGAGCGGCGGCCGATAATCTCCGCGCGGTGACGACGGATCTCCTGATCGAGCCGCGCGCGGACGGCGACGAGGCGTTCGCCGGCGTCCTGCGCTTCTACGAGCTCGCGAAGCGCCAGGAGTGGCAGGTACGCGATCTCCCGTGGAACGACCTGCCGCCGATTCCGGAAGGAAAGGGCACGCCGGAGCGCCGGGCACGGCGCAAGGACATGTGGCGCTCGGTCCTCACCCAGCAATTGCAGGCCGACATGCTGGCGTGCGACATGTCCTCGCAGCTCCTGAACATCGCGCCCGATCCCGAGGC
>VAXB01000186.1 GCA_005883995.1 Actinomycetota bacterium | reverse complement strand
GACAGCTGCATGCGGAAGAACGTGCGCAGAAGACGCCGGTGAAGATGTTGTTCCCGATGGTGATCTTCATCCTGCCGGTCATGTTCGCGATCATCCTCGGCCCGGCGTTCCTCGGTGATCACAGTGTCCTCTAGGCCGTATCCGCACTTGCGCGTCGTCCTGGGGATGGTCGCGAGGATTGCGCTCGTCTGCCTCTTCTGCGCGTTCGCGTGGGCGAATTTCGCGCAGTGGCGCGCGACCGGCCATCCGTCCGGCCTTGGGACGACGCTCCTCGAGGGCTGGGTCGCCGCGATGTTCGTCTTTCGCCGCTCGAATGGAGTCGTCAGCACGCGCAGGCTTGCGTGGATTGCGGCCCCACTCGGGACATTCGCGATGGTGTTCGCGCGCCCGAGCGGTGGCGGGATCCCGAACAGCGCGAGCGAACTGATCCAGCTCGCGGGCGTCGGCTTCGCGCTGGTCAGCCTCTGCACGCTCGGCAGGTCATTCGGTCTCGTCGCCGCGAATCGCGGCGTGAAGACGCGCGGCCCGTACGGGCTTGTGCGCCATCCGGCGTACACGGGTTACCTGATCAGCTACTGCGCATATATCGCCGAGAATCCTTCGCCGCGGAACATCGCCCTGCTCGCCGTGTCGAGCGTGTTCCAGCTTCTCCGGATCAGTGAAGAGGAGCTTGTGCTCGCGGGCGACGCCGCCTACAACGCCTATCGCAGCCGGGTGCGCTACCGGCTCATCCCGCTGCTCTACTGAGTCAGCGCCGGAGCTGCCCGACGGCGACGCGCGTTACCCATCCGCCGCTGAGGAAGCTGTAGACGAACATCGGCAGTGCGAAACCGAAGACCGCGAGGAACTGCCGCACGGGCGTCTCAGTCGCGTTGATCGCGTGAACGACGAACGGCGCGAAACGAAGCAGCGCATACGCCGCGACCGCGTTGACGCCGGCCCCCAGGAGCGACCGCGGGCCGAATCGGGCATGGCGCACGAGGATCCAGAAGGCGATCACCGCGGCACCCGCGACCAGGATGGAGAAGAACGCTTGTGTGCTCATCGAGTCGTCACCCGCTCTCGTCGGCGTGAGGTGTCATTGACATAAGCCCGGAAGGGTCGCTCGAAGTCGGGCCACCACTCCGGATCGGGTCCGTCGTCGCGGCCGCGGCTGAAGCCGCCGCCGTCCGATCCGAGCACCAGGAACGCTCCGATCGCGAACGCGAGGGCACCGCCCGCGAACAGCGCCTGGTCCTCGGCCCCATCCACCGCGCGCACGAGGTGCAGCGCAACGGCGAGCGGCAGCGGGACCGCGACGAGCAGCCAGCCCGCGAGCCGTACGCGTTCTTGCCGCTGCGGCGCAAACGCAGTCGCGAGACCGACGGCGGCGACGAGGCAGGCTCCTATCGCGAGGTCGAGGGGCAGCAGAGCAGCCCAAGCCTATCGCCCGCCGCTGCGGTCGTGCATTCGGCCGATCGGCGGAAACGGCTGGAAATACAGACTTTTGGCCAGGAAGGACGCGTTCTCGGCGGCGTCACAGCCGCCCGCCGTGCCGAGGTCGCGACGAAGGTCGAGCGATATCCGACCGTTCGGGTGGGGTCCCGTGCGCGGCGCCGGAGCACGATGACTGCATGAACGGCTCGCTCATCGGCATCGAGCTCGGCATCGGCGCTGCCCTCCTCGCGGTCTGGGTCGATGCGCGGATCGGCGAGCGCCGGCCTTCCTCGCTGAAGATGCGCTTCGTTCACACCCTTTCCGCGTTCGTGATCGTGCAGGCGTCGAGCGTTGCGCTCGCCGCGCTCGTCCACGACAACACGACCCGCGACCGGGCCACGCTGCTCGTCTTCATCCTCGTCCTGCCGGCGCTCGTCTACGCGTTCGTCGTCGGGCTCTGGCTCCTGAGGACACTCAAAGAAGTCGTCGCGTGAGCCGCTTTCACGGCATCCGCGACGAACGCGGTCAGACGTTCGTCGAGTACGCCGTGATCCTCGTGATGATCGCCGCTCTCGTCCTCGCCGGCTGGACGCAGCTGAGCGGCGCGATCGCAGCCGCGATCGCCACCGTGGTCAACGCCTTCTGAATCTCAGCCGACGGAAGAGGATCGCTGCGGCGCTCGGCGAACATCTGCGATCGTGATCCAGAACTTCAAGGCGTTCTTCCACCGGATCCGAAAGAAGCTGCGCCGCAAGAAGAAGTAGCGTGGCCGCGCATTTGTCCCGGCGAGCGAGGGGACTTGGTGGGCCGCCACCGAGGTCCACCCGCTCGTCGGGTTGCCGCGCAATTGTCCAGGTTGACGGTCAGCTTGTCGATGGGCCGTTTGGCTCATTTTCGGCGCGGCGAGGACTCACGTTCGTAAGGCAGGCTCCCTACCGGAACGGTCGGTGCAGAAGACCCGATCGCCGTTCCGGTTGGGCGTACGCGAAGAGCAGGCGATAGCCGTCACGGCGAACGTCGGTGGCGGGGCCGTACCGTCCCCAGGCGAACCCGATGCCGATCTCCGGTCGGCGGAGGTCGATGATCGTGAAGCGCTCGTCGAGCTCCGCCGCGAACGCGCGCACCTCGTCGTCCCCCTGCTCGAGTGCGGTGGCGCGATCGACCGCGCTCGGATTCGTGCGCCAGACACGAAACGGCCGATCGCCGCGGACCTCGTCGATGAGGGACGTTCGCGAGCGGTCGGTTTTCGCGACGACCTCCTTCAGGAAATGCCCGAGGTCCGGGCTCTGCAGCAGCACGACCGGTGGGTCGTGGGCCGCGTAGAAGACCGGCGCGACGGCCGCGTCTGGCGTGAGATCGAGGACCCAGTGATTACCGCTTCCGTCATCCGCGATCGGGAGGCCTGAGGGGAAGATGTGTCCGAGCTCGACGTCGAAGCTGCGGCCCGTGAAATCGATCGTCCCCAACCGGGTTCCGTCGATGCCTCCGGCGCGTTTGAGCAGCAGCCGCAGATTCGATGGAAGGGGGACGCGCAGCTCCGCCTCGAGCGCTTCGACGGCGTCGTCCCGCGGTGAAGGGAGAAGCGTCAGGTCCGAGCTTTCGGCGGTTGCGCGCTCGATGACCGCGATCGGATCCATCACCGCCCGGCAACAGTACGTGGCCCTGCGTTCATCCAACGAGGGCGATGCGGCCCCGCGCGCGGGCGCCGATGCTCGGATCGAGATGGCGACGAAAGCCGCGGATCGGCCCGGCCGGGGCGGTGGTCGGCGCTCGCGTCGCCAGGCCCTCGAGCGCCAGGCACGCGCGCTCGTTCGCGCGATCCAGGTAGGCGATGAGGCAGCGGTCGAGACCGCCGTTCTCGAGCTCAGCCGGTCGCGGCGCATCTTCGCGCCGCTCGTTTTTGCGGTCGGCGCCTTCGTGATGCTCTTTCAGGGCGTGCGGCTGCTGTTCTCGAACTGGAGGTTGACCCTGATCCAGGTGCTTCCGGCGATGTGGATCTGGCTCGCCTTCCTCGACCTCAAGGCGCACGCGTTCAAGGGGCGCGAGTTCCATGCCTGGCACGGCGGAGTCGAGGTGCTGCTCGTAGCGGTGATCGCGCTGGTGACCGCGGCGGCGTTCTACCTCAACGCGGTGTTCGCGTTCGCGATCTCGCAGCCGGGAACGCCGAGCATCCGGCCCGCGTTCGTGCGCGCACGCGACCACCTCCGGGTCGTGCTCGGCGCCGGCCTGTTCGTCGGCGCGGGGCTCGGATTCTCCGCGATCATCGTTCCGCGCTGGGGGCAGCCGTGGTTCACCGTCTCGCTCGGGATCGTGATCGGCGTGATGATGCTCACCTACGTCACGCTTCCCGCGCGGATCGTCGGAATCAGGCCGACAGGCTCGCGCGTCGACAGACTGGCCGCAGCGGCGATCGGGGGAGCGCTCGGCCTGCTCGTCTGCACACCGCCCTACGTGATCGGGCGCATCGGGATCCTGCTCCTCGGTTCGCATGCTCTTTTTGCGCTCGGCGTCGCGCTTCTGGCGATCGGGCTCACGCTGCAAGCGGGCGCAACAGGCGCGGTGAAAGCGATCAAGATGAGCGCGAAGCTCGCCGCCGGCGAGGTCTCGCGACCGCCGACGGCTAGCCCGGGGTGACGAGGCCTCGGCTGGCGCTCGGAGCGCCTTCCCGACGTTGTCTCTCCGCGGCGCGCCACTTGATCCAGACCGGCGAAAAGACGGCACAGACGAGCGACATCGTGATCACGACGAAGGCAAAGCCGACAGTCGTGAGCACCACGCCGGACGCGCCGAACGCCTTGCCGTTTCGGTCCAACGGAGCGGCCACCCAGAACGGCGAAGTGGCGATCGTGCCGCCGATGACGATCGAGGCGAGGAGGGCACCGGGTAGGAGCTCGCGCAGGCCGATCTTTCGGTGGAGGAGCACGTGCGGCACGAACAGCCAGAAGGCCGTCGACCCGACGATCCAGACAGGCACCAGGACTGCCCAGCCGGCGGCGCGGAGCCCGGCCGCAGAAGCGACCGCGAGCGCGATCGCTCCGACCAGGACGAAGAAGAAGGCAGCAAACATCCCCTGATCCGCGACCGAGCCGACCTTGATTCCCCAGGCACGCGCGTACACGTCCTGGTAGATCTGGCCGATTCCGATCCCCCACAACAGAAACGAGACGGCGACGGTGACGCTCGCCGCGAGCGCATTCGCGGACGCGCTGCCGAAGGTCCCCTGAATGAGCGAGGCCGTAGCGCCCGTCAGATGCATGTGCGTGACCAGGCGCTCTGCAAACGCGTTCGCGTTGCCGTGCGCCGGGTGCACGACTGCGAGGACCACCAGAACCCCGGGGAAAACCGACAGGGACGAATAGACCGTGGCCGCGCAACCGGAGTTACGGCTTGCTTCGAAGTAGGCGCGAAACCATTGCAGCGCGAGGCGCCCCAGCGACGTGTCCGCGCGGCCGCGCAGCCAGTCGACGACCGCCGACGCTCGGCGTGTCATCGCTTGCGCTGCTCCCGCAGCATCGCCTCGAGCTGATCGAAGCGGCCCGCGAACTCGTCGAGCCGCGCTTCGATCCGCGCATCGAACGCGGCTTCCTCCACACCTTCCGAGCGCGCCTGTTCACGCTGCGCCCTCGCAACGAAGGACGAAGTGATCGCGGCCGTGAGGATCGCCAGAAAGGCGATCCCCTCGAGCATCACGGCTGCCGCGATCACTCTCCCGATGGGGTGCTTCGGTGTGACATCGCCGTACCCGACCGTCGTCACGGTCTGCAGCGCCCACCACATCCCGACCCAGATGGTCGCGTACTCGTGATGGTCGAAAACCCTCATCGCGATGCCGGCACCGACCACGACGAGGGTCGTCGCGGTGACGATCACGCTCGCGGCCATCCGGATCGACGGCGGCGCGCGCATGAACTTCGTCATGCGCTGCTCGAGGAGGTTCGGCGGTCGAACCTTCTGGCCAACGTGCCCAAGCTGCCGTCGGGTGCTGGTCACCGCACCCTGGAACGTCGCAGGCGGAGCCCCGCCGCACATCATCCGATCCGGACGACGGACGGCGCCGCCGCTCAGCCCTAGTCAGCCGGCCGCCGCGAGCCGTTCGGGCGGGGTCGGGTGCGTGAACAGGAAGAGGTAGATCAGCGGCGGCGGGTCGAGGTCGCTGAGATTGGCGACGGCGAGCCGGCCGAGAACGCGGTGGTACGCGGCCGGATCGTCGGTGAGCTCGAGCGCGTAGCGATCCGCGCTCCGTTCCCACCGACGGGAGATGGCTGTCAAGGCCGGCAATCCGACGAGACTGAGCACGAGACCGATCAGCAGGAGCAACGGCAACCGGTGCGGGTCGGCCGTCCGTGTCCCGAGCAGCACCCAGATCACGATCGTCCCGACGATCGCGCCCACGACCGAGAGCAAGGTTCCCAGCAGGACATGACGCTTGCGCCGATGGCCGAGCTCGTGCGCGACCACGGTCCGCAACTCGGCCGGCGAGGCTGCGGCAAGCAGCGTGTCCGAGACGACGATCCGGCGCGTCCGCCCTAGTCCGGTCACATACGCGTTCTGCTTGCGCGTGCGGCGGCTGGTGTCCTCGATCAGCACATCCGCAACGGGCACGTCGGCGGCCGTCGCAAGCGCGCGTAGCTCCGTCGCGAGCGGCTCGTCGCGAAGCGGCGTGTAGCGGTTGAACATCGGTGCGAGCAACACCGGCGCCAAGAACGACAGCAACAGTGCCGCCAGCGCGGCCGCCACCCCGGCCGGTAAGACCCACCAACCCGGTAGCGCACGGGCAAGAGCGACGACGCCGAGCACCAACAAAGACGTGAGCACGACGTTGACTGCGAGCCCTTTTGCGCGGTCGGAGAACCACCCACGCGCTGTCTGCGTGGAGAACCCCCAACGGCGCTCGCGCACGTAGCTGCGCCAAAAAGCCAACGGCGTCCCCACGACGGCAGAAAGGATGACGACGATCGCAGCGTAGGCGAGCGTCCGCGCCCACCATGGCAGCGAGCTCGGGTCGAGCCAACTCCCGACGAAGGTCCAGACGAGCGCGACCAGAATCGCGCACTCCAGCGCGACGTCGGCCGCTGCTGCCCAGTACAGCGGGC
>VAXB01000185.1 GCA_005883995.1 Actinomycetota bacterium | reverse complement strand
CCTGACCCTTCGCTTCGAAGCCGGCGCGCTAGATCGTCTGCGCCTCCTGCTGCGGCGCCTCTCCGGCGCGCAGCCTCGTGATCAGATCGGAAACGTCGGCGAGCTCCTGCTCGAGGTCGCGCTGATAGCGCTCGAGCCGCTCGAGGACGTTCTCGCGGTCGTACCAGCGCCGGCCGAGGCCGCGGTGATGTCGTCGTCCCTGGTGCATCGTCACCCCCCTTCGTACCGTTCGAGAAAGCTGTCGATGCGTTCGCGCGAGCGCCCGAGCGCGGTCGCCCACTCGTCGAGGAGGCGCCGGCCTTCGGGCGTCAGCTCGTACGTCCGCTTCGCCGGGCCGGGAACACCCGCCTCCCATTCCGATTGAACGAGGCCGTCCTCCTCGAGCGCGCGCAGGACGCGGTAGAGGTTGCCCATGTCGACGCGGGCGTCGCCGGTCAGGTCGGGCAGCGCGTCGAGGAGCTCGTAGCCGTGCGCACGGCGCTCGCGAAGGAGCAGCAGCACCGCAGGCTCGACGAAACGCTCGACGCGCGCGCGGACGCCCCACCGGCCGGGGCCGATCCGGTGACGGCCGCGGGCGCCGCGCCCGCCGTGGTGTCTCATCTCGCATCTATATGTAAAACACACATGTATGGAACCGTAGCAGTCGAGGGACCCCCTGCGGCGTCGGGTACAGTCGAATCCCGTGCGGCAGTTGGCTCGGCATCCGGTGCAACGCACGTGCGCGATCTGCGAGCGAACGCTCCTGATGGGCGAGCGCGCCGTCCGCTTCGCGCCGAACGGCGAGGACTTCGTCGACGTGTGTCCCCTCTGCCAGGAGACGGCGCTCGAGCACGGCTGGATCAAGGAAGGCAGCCCGACGACGCCAACCGTCCCGAACGAGCGTCGCCGCCGGCGCGGTCTCGGCTCCTTCCTCGACCTGAAGCGGCGGCCGGCCGCCGAGGAGCCGGTCGTGTCAGAGCCGATTCTGCGACGGCTCTCGCAGCCCGAGCAGCAGATGGTCGAAGCCGCCGACATCTTCAACGCGAGCGACTACCGGCGAACGGTCGGCGGGATCGCGAAGAGCCTCGGCGAGCCCCGCGTGTCGATCCTCCGCCTCTCCGGCGTGACGGGCGAGCTGATCGTCACCGTCGCGTGGGACATCTCGTGGTACCAGTACCGCGTCACCCCCGAGCTCGCGCAGCCGGTCAGGCTCGCCGAGCGCGGACACGAGCTGTCGGAGCTCGACGCGACGTTCAAGCAATGGAACGCGCGCGTCGAGCAGGACGGGCGGCTCGTCCCGGCAATCGCCCGCGTCTGACGTCTCCGAACGACAGCAGGTCTGGCGCCGGCCCGAAAGCGGCCTAGACTGAGACGGTGATCTATTGCGTCATTCCGCCCGAGCTCGCCGGCGAGCTGTACGACAAGATGGTCGAGTACTACAAGGACAACCCGAACGTCAGCGTGATCATCGACCGGCGGAAGAGCGAGCGGCGGCACGGCAAGGCGACCGAGGAGATGAAGAACCGGCGCGAGACGAGAGACCGCCGCCGCGCCCGTATCCCCGGCACCTTTCCGGAGACGGCCGGCGAAGCGCAGGAGACCTGACGCTGGACGCCGGCACCCGCGGCTGGTGGCTCAGACGCGGCGCATCTCATCCGCCTCGGACCTGCCCGTAGATTTCGCTACGCGCTGCGCCCGACCCGAACGAGCTGCCTGGTCTGAACCATCCCCGCGGGCACCCGCGCCCAGCATCGAGCCTCCATAACTAGTATCGGCGCCGTGGCGCTGACCGGGACGAAGACCTTCAAGAACTTCATCGGCGGCGAATGGGTCGACGCTGGGAGCGGCGAGACTTTCGAGTCCGTCAGCCCTGCAACCGGCGATGTTCTCGGGCAGTTCCCACGCTCGTCGGCCGAGGATGTCGATCGCGCCGTTGCCGCCGCGCGCGCCGCGTGGGAGGAGTGGCGACTGGTGCCTGCGCCGGAGCGCGGCACGATCCTCTACCGCTTCGCCAACCTCCTGATCGAGAACAAGGACGACCTCACCGACCTGATGACGCGGGAGATGGGGAAGGTGAAGGCCGAAGCGGGCGGCGACGTCCAGGAAGCGATCGACATGACGCTGTACATGGCGGGCGAAGGCCGGCGCATGTTCGGCCAGACGACGCCGTCCGAGTTGCGCGACAAGTTCATGATGAGCGTCCGGATGCCGATCGGCGTCGTCGGCGCGATCACGCCGTGGAACTTCCCGATCGCAATCCCGTCCTGGAAGCTGGCGCCGGCGCTCGTCTGCGGGAACACGATCGTGTTCAAGCCTGCCGAGGACACTCCGTTGCTTGCCGAGCGGTTCGTCGAGCTCCTGCAGGAAGCGGGGCTTCCGAACGGCGTGGTGAACATCGTGCACGGCTTCGGCGAGGACGCCGGGGAAGCGCTCGTGCGCCACCCCGACGTTCCCGTGATCACCTTTACCGGCTCGCGCGAGACCGGCGTGCGCGTCACGCACACCGCCGCGGACCAGCTGAAGATCGTGCACCTCGAGCTCGGCGGCAAGAACGGGATCATCGTGCTCGACGACGCCGATCTCGATCTCGCCGTCGAGGGGATCGTCTGGTCGGCATTCGGCACGTCGGGCCAGCGCTGCACGGCGGCGTCGCGTGTCATCGTGCAGGACGGTGCGTACGAGGAGCTGCAGTCGAGGCTCGTCGCCGCGGCCGAGCGCCTGCGCCTCGGCTACGGCTGGGACGACGACACCGACGTCGGTCCCGTGATCAACAAGGCGGCGCTCGAGAAGATCCACTCGTACACCGAGATCGGCAAGGACGAGGGAGCGAAGCTGCTCACGGGCGGCGAGGTCGCGTCCGGAAACGGGTTCGACAAGGGCAACTTCTACCGACCGACCGTCTTCGGCGACGTCGATCCGCAGATGCGGATCGCCCAGGAGGAGATCTTCGGCCCCACGACCGCGCTCATCCGCGTGCGCGATGCCGACGAGGCGATCCGCGTCTCGAACGGGATCAAGTACGGGCTCTCATCGTCGATTTACACGCGTGACGTCAACAAGGCGTTCCGCGCGATGCGCGACCTCGCCGCCGGGATCACGTACATCAACGCAGGGACGATCGGTGCCGAGGTGCATTTGCCGTTTGGCGGCACGAAGGACACGGGCAACGGCCACCGCGAAGCTGGACAGGCGGCGCTCGACGTCTTCACGGAGTGGAAGTCGATCTACGTGGACTACAGCGGGAAGCTCCAGAAGGCGCAGATCGACAACCTCAAGCCCGGCGCGTAGACGCACAAGGTCGCCGTCATCAATACGGTGGGCGCGTGACGGGGGAGACCCACAAGCTCGTGTGGTTCGTTCCGGAGGAAGCGCTCGAGCGGACGCGCGAGGCGGTCTTCGGTGCCGGCGGCGGGCGAATCGGCGATTACGAGCGTTGCTCCTGGTCGACGAGAGGCGAGGGAACGTTCCTCGGCGGTGAAGGAACCGCGCCGGCCGTCGGCAAGGCTGGCCGCGAGGAGCGGGTTGCCGAGCTACGCGTCGAGACGGTTGTGCCTGCCGAGCGCGCACGCGCGGTCGTCGACGCGTTGCTCGCTGCGCATCCGTACGAGGAGGTGGCGTTCGACCTGTATCCACTCGTGCGTCTCGAACGATGAAGGCGCGGTTGTCGACCGACGGCGGTGCGCGCGGCAATCCAGGCCCTGCGGCGTACGGCTTCGTCGTCGAGAGCGACGACGGCCACGTCCTCGCCGCGCAGGGCGAGCGAATCGGCCGCGCGACGAACAATGTCGCGGAGTACAACGGCCTGGTTGCCGGAATGCGAAAGGCAGCCGATCTCGGCGTCACGGAGCTAGAGCGGGCGCCGATCGTTTGGGCACAAATCGCGTTCTTGTGCCCAAACCCAACGAGATCCCCTGCAAACCGGCGCGATCTAGACGAGAGTGCGGGGAACGCGGAGAGTGCGCTTTCCCGCGTAACCATGCGGGTTGCGACGCTCTCCAGACTCGTTCCGCGACCCGCTTGCCATGCAGAAGGTCGTGGGTTCGAGTCCCATCATCCGCTTCCAAAAAGCCGCCGCTACACCAGGCGTTTTGTTTGCTCCACAGGCACACGGCCGTGTGAGCGGGACGTCATCACACCGCAGCGACGACGCGTCGCTGAAATAGGACTTCTCGAAATGTCGGCTGGGCCGGATGGCCCATATGGGCCGGGCTGCGTTCGCCGATGCCCTTTCGTGCAGGCCGTTAAGGGAATGCACGAATTCGTCAGGGGTGCCCATGATCCGATTCGCAGCTGGTGTCGTAGCGCTTCTCGCCACGGCAGGCGTCCTCGCGGGACCAGCGTCGGCCGCGGCGAAGCAGCTTTGGTACGACCCCAACGTCGACGCGGTTGCGTCCGACATCGCCGGCACAGCGGTCAACGTGCACGGCGAGGACGACCTCAACGAATGGGGCTCTTTCGTGACGCCGGACGATCCGAACACGGTGCTCGGCTTCACGTTCCCATTCGAACCGTCGTCATCCGTGCTGTTCCACCAGATCTTCATCGCGCCCGTGCTTTGGCCAGCGCTGCGCGGTGCCGTCGAGAGCGGGCCACTGTCGTCCGGATCCAACATCTACACGACAGCTGTGGCGATCTTCGACGTAACACACGAAGCACTCCACATCCGGCTCGTCTCCGGCGACGAGAACCGCGTCAATGCATGCGCCTTGCAGATCTTCCCGGCGGTGCTGACGCGTGACTTTCACATCTCTGCGACGGACACCAAAAAGACGACCGTCCCGGTAACAAAGACGGTACGTGTCAAGTATCGGGTGTGGGTCCACAGACGCTGGGTTACTCGCTACCGAACGAATGCCGTTACGACCTACACCACAACCACGACCACGACGCCGGACGCGACGTACGCGGCGCTCGTCGCGGCTGCGCAGGACTTCTACAAACGGCAGCCAGCCTCGTACAACACCGGCACCTGCACCTAGCTGCAACTTCGACGGGGCGCAGACCGTCCACGCATCACGTCGTGAGCCCCACCGCCCACGGCCCGCTCGACGCCGCCAGGCGTAACTGACCTGGTTGCGTCAAGCGGAGCGTTGCCCGACTCGGACATCCTTCTTCTTGTGGCCCGATCCTGCAGCCGGGGATCTGGGGCTCGGGCCACGCAATCCCCTCGCGGGTAGGGGGGACCCGCCAGTCTGCAGGTCCGCCCCTGTCATAGCTGCGCTACGGGCCTTGCAGGTACGGCACGAGGACCTCGCAGCCGCCGGTCAGGAGGTCGGGATGTGGGCCATCTAGTCGAGACACCGTCTCGGAGATGGAGTCACCCGCCGGATTGTTTGGATCCCCGGTGTACTTGAAGACATCGACCAAGGTGAAAGACCCAGCATCAATACTCAAGGTCGGACCACCGGTGATCGAAAACTTCTCGAACAGACCGCCGTAGGTCGTCGTGATCGTGACCGTCCCCGCCTGCTCGTCGATGACAGCCGGCGACGTTTGCTTCTGCGGCCCGGCGCCGGTGAGCGTGGTTGATCTTCCATTGTCGGCCGTGAAGACGCCGACGAAGGTGCCGCTCATGAAGTACGTGCCATTGCCCGTGTCGCGGAAGACCGACGTGCCGTGAACGACGGCCGTTCCCCAGATGCCACAAAGCTGGTGGCGGGGGGTGGTGAACGAGAAGTGCGTTACCACCGTCGATCCCGCCGCGAGACCCGTCGCCGCGGTGACGCACGCCAGCACCGCCGCGCTCGCCAGCGGTAGAAGCTTCGTTCTCATGATCTTGCCCCCTTTTCTGTTGCGCCAGGTGAAGGCACTCGTCGAGTTGCGCCTTTGTCTGGCGGTCGCTCAAAGCTAGACCCCCTGCCTTCCCCCGAGGTCACCCTCTTTGGGTGAGGCTCGTGCCCGGCGCAGCGGTGATCGGCTCACGTCTGCCGTCCCGGAGGCGCCGTGATCGACAAGGCCGCCGAGACGGTCAAGGCGACTGAGCCGTACGCGCGCTGAGTAGGCGCCGGCTGGTCGGCGGCCGGTCGAAGCGCGCAAGCATGCGTTCGGGACGTCCGCTCGACGGCGTCGAGTACAACACACAGACGGCGCCGCACGCCGCGAACGCGGCCCGCGATGCGGCACTTTTCGCGCGTCGAAAAGGGCCAGATCGCGCTAAGTTGGAACGAGGTCGGACGGCGAGCAAAGGCGAGCGGTGCGCCGGTGGTCTCCCCTCCGGCGGCGCACGCGAACCTGGGCCGCGTCTCTCCGCGGCTCACTGCGGCGAGCCGTCCGGCCTACAGCGGGCGAGCGGGGGAACGGCGCTCAGGCGCCGAGCGTCTCTGCGACGACCGGATTGCGCAGCACGCCGACTCGCTCGACCTCGATCTCGACGACGTCCCCGGGCTGCAGCGACAGCGGCGGGGTCCGGAAGATCCCGACGCCCGCGGGCGTGCCGGTGAGGATGAGATCGCCCGGCTCGAGCGTGAACACGGTCGACGCATGCGCGACGAGGCGAGGGACGTCGAAGATGAGGTCGCGCGTGTTGCCGTCCTGGATCGGCTCGCCGTTCACGCGCTGGCTGACGCGCAGGTCGCGTGCGTCACCGATCTCGTCGACCGGTACGAGCTCCGCGCCGAGCGGGCAGAACGTGTCGAAGCTCTTGCCGCGCAGCCACTGCTTGTCCCCGTACTGCAGGTTGCGCGCGCTGACGTCGTTCGCGCACCGGTAGCCGGCGACGATGTCGAGTGCGTGCTCGGGCGGCACGCGGCGTGCGCGCCGGCCGATCTCAACGGCGAGCTCCGCTTCTGCGTCGACGTGCGTCGCCTCGGGCGGGATCACGATCACGTCGCCGTCACCGCACAGCGCGTTCGGGAACTTCCCGAACAGGAGCGGCTCCTTCGGCAGCTCCGCACCTTGCTCCTCGGCGTGGTCGCGGTAGTTCAACCCGATGCAGATGATCTTGGGCCGCCCGGTCACGCCGCCATTATCGCCACGCTGCCTCGGCGAACGGCCGGTTTGCGTAGGCCGGAGGCGAAGAGCAAGATGGATTACGCGGTGACCGCGACGCGCGACGACCAACGCAAGAGCCACTCCTCGCCCGCCCCGAAGGGATCGAAGCCGAACCGTCCCGACCTGCCGCGATTCAGGCCGAGCCGGGGCTGGATCGTCTTCGCCCTCGCACTGCTCGTCTTCAACTTCTACCTCGGCTCGCGCGCGACGCAGCCTCCCTCGCGTGTCCGCGTCCCGTACAGCCCGTTCTTCCTCGACCAGGTCCGCGCGCGTCACGTGAAGGAGATCACCTCGAAGGGGACGGCGATCCAGGGGACGTTCACAGAAAAGGTGAAGTACGCGAAGGAGAAGCCGACGACGCGGTTCCGGACGGAGATCCCGGCGTTCGCGAACAACAACGCACTGTCCGAGCTGCTCCAGGAAAAAGGCGTCGTCGTCAACGCCCAGCCGCTCGACACCGGCGCGCCGTGGTGGGAGAACCTCCTGCTCGGCTTCGGCCCGACCCTGCTGTTCGTCTTCCTGCTCTTCTGGCTGATGCGGCGCGCGGGAAACGTGCAGGGCATGCGGTCGAGGAGCTGCACGAGATCAAGGAGTTCCTCGAGAACCCCAAGAAGTTCCAGGCGCTCGGGGCGCGGATCCCGAAGGGCGTGCTCCTGTACGGGCCTCCCGGCACGGGGAAGACGCTGCTCGCGCGCGCCGTGGCGGGGCAGGCGGAGGTGCCGTTCTTCTCGATGGCGGCCTCCGAGTTCGTCGAGGCGATCGTCGGCGTCGGCGCGTCGCGCGTCCGCGACCTGTTCACGCAGGCGAAGGCCGCCGCTCCGGCGATCATCTTCGTCGACGAGCTCGACGCCGTCGGCCGGTCGCGCACGTCGGGCATCGGCGGGTTCAGCGGCGGCAACGACGAGCGCGAGCAGACGTTGAACCAGATCCTGACGGAGATGGACGGCTTCGACTCGTCGACGAGCGTGATCGTCATCGGCGCGACCAACCGCCCCGACGTGCTCGATCAGGCGCTCCTGCGCCCCGGCCGGTTCGACCGGCGAGTCGGCGTCCAACCGCCGGATCGCGGGTGCCGCGAGGCGATCCTGAAGGTGCACACGCGCGGCGTGCCGCTCGCGTCCGACGTGGACCTGCGCCGCGTTGCCGCGACGACGCCGGGCATGGTCGGCGCCGACCTCGCGAATCTCGTCAACGAGGCCGCGCTGCTCGCGGCTCGGCGCGAGCACGACGAGGTCGACGAGTCGGATTTCGCCGACTCGCTCGAGCGGATCGTCCTCGGGGCCGAGCGGCAGGTGATGATGACCGACGACGATCGGCGACGGACTGCGTACCACGAGGGCGGCCACGCGATCGTCGGGATGCTGACCGACGGAGCGGATCCCGTCCGGAAGGTCTCGATCATCCCGCGCGGGCTCGCGCTCGGCGTCACGTTCGCGGCGCCTGAAAGCGACCGCTTCAACTACCGCGAGCCCGAGATCTACGCGAAGATCAAGGTGGCGCTCGGGGGAAGAGCAGCAGAAGCGGTCGTCTACGGCGAGTCGAGCACCGGCGCCGAGTCCGACATCCAGCAGTTGACCGAGATCGCCCGTCAGATGGTCGGCCGCTGGGGGATGAGCGACGCGATCGGGCCGATTGCGGTGATCCCGCGGGACGGCTCGGGCCCGCTGCTCCCGGGAGTCGCCGAGGTGTCACCCGAGACGCAGCGGCTTGTCGACGAGGAGGTGCGCAGGATCGTCGACGAGTCGTATCGCGCAGTCCTGGAGCTGCTCGAGCAGAATCGCGACAAGCTCGATGCCCTCGCGGGTGCGCTCCTCGAGCACGAGACGCTCGACGAGGACGACGCGTACGCGGCCGCCGGCGTTCCGCACGCGGCGTCCGCAGGGCGCGACGGCTATGCGGCTGCGGCGCGCTCGCGACTCCCGCGCTGACGCGGATCGGCGATTAGGGTTCAGCTGCGATGAGAGGCCGGCTGGCGCACGTGCCGCGGACGATCAAGGCGCTCGTCGTCTCGCTCCTGCTCGTGGCCCTCCTCGTCGTCGTGGCGATCGCCGCGCGCGGGGCGCATCCGAGCGGGCACGGACGGGTCGCGCAACGGCACGTCCCGAACCAGGTCGGCGACGACCTGCTGACGATCCTTTTCGTCCTCTACCTGCTCGGCGCCGTGGGGATCGTCGTCGGCTTCATCCTGACGAAGAGCAAGTGGGAGCCGCGCGAGTCGCACTGGCTTCGGAACACGGTGACGACACTGCTCGTCTTCTCGCTCCTCACCGCGCTCGGCTACCGCGTCTTCCATACGCGCGCGTTGGAGCGCCGATTGCACGACGTGGCGCAGCAGAACCTCCACTCGGGCGGCAATCAGGGCGGCGGGTCAAAGCTGCCGCCCCGCCTGCGGCATACGACAGGTGGCGCCCATTTCGACGGCACACTCGCTCTCGCCCTGCTCGGGCTGCTGGTCGTGGGCGGCGCTCTCTACTACGTACGACGCCGCTCGTCGACCCTCCCGGAGCTGCCCGGCAGCGACCCGAGCGTCAGGTCGGACCTCGCCGCTGCGGTGTCCGACGCGATCGAGGACCTGGAGAACGAGCCGGACGCGCGCCGCGCCGTCATCGCGGCATACGCCCGGATGGAGCGTGCGCTCGCGCGCCATGGCCACGGCCGTCATCCCGCCGAGACGCCGTTCGAGTACCTCGCGCGAATCCTTGCGGAGCTGGACGTCCGGCCGAGCGCGGCCGAGGAGCTGACGCAGCTGTTCGAGCGGGCGAAGTTCAGCTCGCATCCCGTGGACGAGCTGATGAAGCACCGGGCGATCGCTGCACTGTCGTCGGTACGCGAAGACCTTGCCCCGCCGGCGGTCGCAGCATGACCGACGCGGTCCGCCGTGCGCTCGTCGTCGGCCTGCTCGTCACGGCCGGCGCGCTCGCGACACTGTTCGCGAGCTCCGGAATCCGTGCACGCGTCGTGGACGCATACCTGATCGTTCTCGGCGCGGTGTTGATGTTGATGCTGGTTCGCACGGCGCGCGCGCTCTTGCCGGAGCGACCAGCCTCCGCATTCGACGCCGCGTGGGCAGCGACGCGCCGCCGCGCCCCGAAGCACGGCGAGCTGGCAATCGAACGCGACGTCGAGCTCGGCCGCGCGAACTCCTTCCACTTCTACACGCGCATCCGCCCGATCCTCCGGGACGTCGCTTCTTACCGACTCCGGCATCGATACGGCGTCGACCTCGACGGCGAGCCCGCGCGCGCACGCGAACTCGTTCCGTCGGCCGCGTGGGAGGTCGTTCGTCCCGACCTGCCGCCGCCCGAGGACCGGCTCGGTCCGGGGCCGTCGCTCGACACGATGCGCACCGTCGTCTCGGAGCTTGAGACGCTCTGACATGACTGTCGGCGACGTCGCGGAGCGGTGCGAGCGAATCCTCGACGAGGTCGAGCGCGCCGTCGTCGGGAAACGCGAGGCGCTCGAGCTGGTCCTGCTCGGGTTCCTCGCCGACGGTCACATCCTGCTCGAGGACTTCCCGGGGCTCGCCAAGACGCTGATCGCCCGCTCGTTCGCGCAGGTGTGCGACCTGCGGTTCGCCCGGATCCAGTTCACGCCCGACCTGATGCCCTCGGACGTGACGGGGTCGTCGATCTTCAATCAACGCAGCGCGGATTTCGAGTTCAGACCGGGGCCGATTTTCGCCAACCTTCTGCTCGGCGACGAGATCAACCGCGCCCCGCCGAAAACGCAGGCAGCCCTTCTCGAAGCGATGCAGGAGCGCCAGGTCACGATCGAGGGCGTCTCGCATCCGCTCGAGCGGCCGTTCGTCGTGATCGCGACCCAGAACCCGATCGAGTACGAGGGCACGTATCCGCTGCCCGAGGCGCAGCTGGACCGGTTTTTGCTCCGTGTCGGCGTCGGCTACCCGGACCGTGAGGCGGAGTGGGGGATGCTCGAACGGCGCCTCGAGCGCGCGCAGGACGAGCTGACGTTGGCGATTGTGATCGACCATGCGGGGTTGATCGAGCTGCAGGCCGCCGTGGAGCAGGTCCACGTGTCCGAGCCGGTCGGCTACTACCTCGTCGATCTTGCCAACGCGACGCGATCGAGCTCGCGTGTCCAGGTCGGCGCAAGTCCTCGTGGAACGCTCGCGCTGCTGAAGCTGGCTCGCGCCCACGCCGCCCTGCGCGGCCGCGATTTCGTCACTCCCGAAGACGTGAAGGCGATCGCCGTTCCCGCGCTCGCCCATCGCCTGATGCTCCGCCCGGAGCTCTGGGTCCAGAACGTGCGCCCCGGCGACGTCATTCGCGAGACGCTGCAGACGGTGCCGACTCCGGCTGCGGAAGACGTCGCCGGACGCCCGGCATGACGCGCGCGCTGTCGCCGAAGCTCGTCGCCTACGTCGCCCTTGCCGGTGTCGGCCTCGTCGCCGCGCTCGCGCTCCGGCTGCAGGAGCTCGTCGTGCTTGCACTGCCGTTCGCCGTCGTGCCGGCCGTCGCGCTGGTGCTGGCGAGGCGGCCGTCGGTCGACATCCACCTCGAGCTAGAGCGTGCGCGCGCGCTCGAGGGCGACGAGCTCGAGGTGGTGGTCGGCATCGAAGCCGCGAGCGGAGCCGATCGGCTCGAGGTGCTACTCGAAGTACCTCGCGGGCTGGAGGTTGCGGGTGGGGACAACCCTACGGCGCTCCACCTGCGTGACGGTGAGACGCGAGACGTGCGGATCGACCTCCGCTGCGCGCGGTGGGGTGGGTACCGCGTTGGTCGCGTGCTCCTGCGCGCGCGCGATCGCTTCGATCTCGTCGCGTGGGAATGGGCGGCGGACGTACGGCTGCCGCTGAAGGTCTATCCACGGGAGGAGTTTCTTCGCGAGCTGCTTCAGCCGGCGGAGACGCAGGTGTTCAGCGGCAACCACGTCGCGCGGCAAAAGGGCGAGGGGATCGAATTCGTCGATCTCCGGCAGTTCGCGCACGGCGACCGCGTCCGGCGCGTGAACTGGCGCGCGTCCGCGCGGCGCGGCGAGCTCTGGGTCAACGAGCAGCATGCGGAGCGGAACGCCGACGTGATCCTGTTCGTCGACACGTTCACCGAGGCGAGCGACGGGAGCGGCTCGACGCTCGACCTCGCGCTCCGCGCCGCGGCCTCGCTGACCGCTCGATACCTCCAGCAGAAGGACCGGGTCGGCTTCGTCACCTTCGGCGGGATGATGAACTGGATGCTGCCAGGAACCGGTACGACGCAGCTTTACCGGCTCGTCGATTCGCTGATCGACACGCAGATCATCTTCAACTACGCCTGGCGCGACCTGAATGTGCTCCCGCGGCGGACGCTGCCGCCCAAGGCATTGGTGATCGCGTTGACGCCGTTGCTCGACGACCGCGCGGCGGGAGCGTTGCTCGACCTGCGCAATCGCGGCTTCGACCTCATCCTGGTCGAGCTCGCACCCCAGCCGTACATGGCGGAGCCGCGGGGCGCTGCTGCCACGCTCGGCCGTCGCATCTGGGAGCTGAAGCGCGAAGCGCTACGCGGCCGGTTTCGGGAGGCAGGGGTCCCGTTGGCGGTCTGGGACGACGAGCGAGGGTTGGCTACGGGTCTCGAGGAGGTGTCGCAATTCCGCCGCCGCGCACGCGTCGCGGTCGCCTGACCGCCGGGATCGCCGCGGTCGCGCTGCTCGCCGCCGTCGGTCTGTACAGCACGCTGGCCGGCGACCGGCTCGTTCCGCTCGTCCTCGGCCTCGCCGCCGCAGGTTGCGCGGTTACCGGCCTCGCGCTCGTTCTACGGCTCGGCCCGGTCGTGCCGTGGGGTGTCGCCCTCGTCGGCGCCGCCTATGCGGTCTTCCTCCGTTTGCGAGGAGGCGGCGTCGACAGCAATGCGCTGTACGTCAGCGCGGCGCTGATCGCCGGGGCAGAGGCGGCGTACGTGGCGCTGCAGGCACGTGCGCCGGCTGCGGACAGCCGGACGCGCTGGGACGCTCCGGCGCGGGTCGTCGCCGTCGCGTTCGCGGCGTTGCTCGGCGGCGGAATCGTGCTCGTCGCGAGCGGTGCGACCGGCGGCGGGCTCGCCGTGGAGGCGATCGGCGTCGCCGCTGCGGTGATCAGCGTCGCTGCGGTCGTCCTCGTCGGAGCGCGGACGAGGGACGCGCCCTAGCTCGTCTACTCGTCGTCGACAACGTTGTCGGCGTCTCCGCTCGACGTCTTCGCCCACGGTTCACCGTCGTTCGAAGCGACGTTGCTGCTCTCCTCGACGACGTCGTCCCGCTCTTCGAGCTCGTCTTCGAAGTTGTGCTCGCTCATGCTGCTCCCTTCACTGGTTCGTCGATTGCCTGCTTCTTCGCCTGCTTCTTCGCCGATCTGCGCTCCGTGTAACGCGCGATCGCGTCGTCCAGCGTCGGCATCACCTGGCCTCGCACCGAGGTCAGCGCGCTGTAGGCGGGCCGCGGCGCGATCCAGCCGATCTCTGCTGACGTTACGGCCTCGATGCCGCTGCGGTCCACCTCCGCAGCTTCCGCGACGTGCAGTGCGAGCTCGAACCACGTCGTCGCCCCCGCGTTCGCGAGGTGCCAGATCCCGGTTTCGCCGTCGATGAGGAGGTCGAGGCTCGCCTGGACGAGGTCGGGGACGTACGTCGGCGACACCACTGCGTCGTCGGGCGCAGCGAACGGTCTGTCGGCGGCAAGTGCGTCGAGTGCCTGGGTGACGAAGTTGTATTCGTCCCACGGCCCGAAAAACGCGCTCGTCCTGACGACGAGGGCGCGATCGCACGATGCGAGTACGAGGCGCTCGGCTTCGGCCTTCGACTCGCCGTAGACGTTGAGCGGGTGGGCCGCGTCGTCTTCGGTGTACGGGACGTTCTTCGCGCCGTCGAAGACCAGGTCGGTCGAGAACGTCAGCAGCGGAAGCGACTGCTGTGCGCAGGCACGCGCGAGCGTGGAGGCTGCGAGCGTGTTCTCGCGGTAACACGCCGGCTGATCCAACTGTGCGTCATCGACGCGGACGTAGCCCGCGGTGTTCACGATCGCCCACGGCTTGATCGCGCGCAGCGCCGCCTCGACGGAAACGGGGTCTGCGGCGTCGAGGCGACGGCGGTTCGTGAGCACGTGAGCGAGGCCGCGCTCGGTCGCGATCTCCGCGAACGCCCGACCCAGCGTTCCGGTCGCGCCTGTGATCAGCAGCGGTCGCTGTCGTCCTGCGTTCGGGCGGGCGACCGCCCCGACCGGCGGATACCAGAGCCGTTCCGGCCGCCGCCACCAACCGCGTCCGTCGAGGACGCCGGGCTCGTAGAAGTCGGTTCCGCGCGTGAGCATCTCGTTCCACCCAAAGGTGCCGAGCAACGACCACACCGTGACGGCGCGCACGTCGGCGCCCTTCGCCCGCGCCGAGCTCGCCGCCCGCCAGACCTCCTCGAGCCACCGAAGCTGTTCCTCCCGCGTGCAGCCGTTGTGTGCCTCGGTCACGGCGAGCGGACGGCCGTACCGCTCCCAGGCCTCGTGCAGCAGCTTCGCCGGTCCGTCGGGCCCGGCGCCGAGGATCCGCGCGGCGAGCTCGTCGACGTAGCGGTCCCGGCCGTTGCTGCCGTGCAGGCGATCGGGGTACCGCTCGAGCCGGTGGTCGAGGAATCGCTCGCTCGACAGGTAGTGGTTGATGCCGATGATGTCCGGCGGACAGGGGTTCTCTTCGAACCAGCGCAGCTCCGGCGCGTCGATTCCGATCCAGCGAAGCCACTCGGCGACGCCGCTCGGCCGGCCGCACAGGAGATCCCACGTCGACCACCGCCGCTCGTTCTCGTGCGCGGCCTGGTAGGCGACGGCGGCGGTCGAGTGCGTCTTGCCGAGGTCGTCGGTCTGGATCAGCCGAGCGTTCGGGATCACCTCGCGGATCGCCCGCATCGACAGCACGACGGCGCGGACCTGGTTGATCAGCGCACGCGCGAACGAGGCCGCCTCACGATGGTGCGGGTACCAGAAGCCGTAGAGGCACGAGAAGCGCGCGGTGGTCAGCGGCTCGTTCACCGGAGTCCAGTCCTCCACCCACGGGTAGCGCTCCGCGACGCGACGCGCGTAGGCCGCGAGCTGCTCTGGGAACCGCTCGTCGAGCAGCGACGTCTCCGGCGGACCGCTCCCGTGGTGGACGAGCCCGACGATCGGACGGACGTGCAGCTCGCGGAGCCGCTGCAGCCGCTCGTCGCTCCAGCCCCAGTCATGCGTTCGCTCCCAGAGGACCGGGTAGCGGATCGCGGTGATGCCCAGCGCGGCGAACCGGTCGAGATCGTCGAGTCGCGTGGCGTGGCCGCTGGCGTCGAGTTGGTCGAGGTACGTGTCGCCGACGCGGTTGACGGTCGCCTCGACCCCGGCCCAGACTTCGAGCGTCATCGCGCGCAGCCTCGGGCACGGACGGTAAAACCGCGGGGATGAGCGCTCGCCGCTTCCGCGCGCCCGGCCGGGTGAACCTGATGGGCGACCACACGGACTACAACGAGGGGTTCGTCCTGCCGATGGCGATCGACCGCGAGTGCCTCGTCACGTCGACCGCTCGCGAGGATGGGCGCATCCGTGCGCGGTCGCGAGGGGAGACTGCCGACCTCGACGCCGGCGGCGCCGAGGATCCCGCCTTGGTGCAGCCGGAATGGGGCCGATACGTCGCGGGCGTCGCGCGCTCGCTCGCGGCGAGAGGACGCCGTGCCGTGGGTGTCGATGCCGTGGTCGAGTCGACGGTGCCGGCGGGGTCGGGGCTCTCGTCGAGCGCGGCGTTCGAGGTTGCGGTCGCGCTCGCGCTCTGCGACGCGTCGGCGCTGTCGCTCGAGCCGAGAGATCTCGCGCGGGCGTGCCAGGAGGCCGAGCACCTCGCGACCGGCGTCCCGTCGGGGATCATGGACCAGCTCGTGTCCACCCTTGGCGTTGCCGGCGCCGCGGTGTTGATCGATTGCCGCTCGCTCGAGGTCGAGCCCGTTCGGCTGCCGGCTCGCCTCGGCGTCCTTGCCGTCCACTCGGGGATGCCGAGGACGCTGGAGTCGAGCGCTTACGCCGACCGGCGCGCTGCATGCGAGGCCGCGGCGCGGAGGCTCGGCCTGCGCGCGCTCCGCGACGCGACCCTCGACCAGGTTGCCGACGACCCGCTCGCGCGGCACGTCGTCACCGAGGACGAGCGTGTGCTCGAGATGGCCGAGGCATTGCGCGCCGGCGACTGCGAGCGCGCGGGGCGGTTGTTCTCGGCGAGTCACGCGAGTCTCCGCGACGACTTTCGCGTCTCGACGCCGGAGCTCGACGCCCTCGTCGAGGAGCTCGAACGAGCCGGCGCGTACGGCGCGCGCCTGACCGGTGCGGGCTTCGGCGGCGCCGTCGTCGCGATCTGCGCCGACGACGAAGCCGACGCAATCGGCTCGGCCGCCGCTGCCGCGTATGGGAGCCGGACGCGACGCGAGCCGACGGTGTTCCGCTGCACCGCAGTCGACGGGGCGGGTCCTGTCGCATGAGGCCGACGTTCCGCAACCCGGTGATCACGGGCGCGGCGGGAGAGGACCACGGCGACCCGTTCATCATCAAGTACCTCGACGCGTTCTACCTCTACCACACCGGTGACACGGCGGGCCGTCGCGGGGTTTCTGTCCACCGGTCGGCCGACCTCGTCCACTGGGAGTTCGCCGGGTACGCACTCGAGGCGGCGGAGTCGGGCTGGGCGTGGTCCGATCTGTGGGCGCCGGAGGTCGTGTACGAGCGTGGCGTCTTCTACATGTACATCTCCGCGACGCGGAGGCGCACACACGGAGAAGCGGTGAAGTGGCAGCGCGGCGAAGGCGCCGAGGCGGGGCGCCGCGTCGGCGTCGCACGCGCGACTCATCCCCTCGGGCCCTTCGTCTGGGACGAGCATCCGCTGCTCGACTGCTGGTCGATCGACGCGCATCCCTTCCGCGACGACGACGGGACGATGTGGCTCTTCTACAACGTGCGGACGGAGGACGACCCGACCTGGGACGGGCTCGCGGGAACCGGCACGGTCGTCGAGCGGCTGGTCGACGCCGACCGTGTTGCCGGACGACCCCGCATCGCTTCCAGATGTACAGCGGCGGCAACTTCGAGGCGGACAAGTACGCAGTCGGCTGCGCCAGCGCGCGCAGCGTCGCCGGTCCGTGGTCGAAGCGGAACGACAACCCCGTCTTCAGTGGACGCGGAGCCATCCGCGGCCCCGGCCACAACAGCTTCGTCTTCGGCCCCGATGCGGCGACGCCGTACGTCGTCTATCACGGCTACGTCGGCGACACCGCCGGCCGCAAGGTGCTCCTCGACCGGCTGACGTGGACGGGCGACCTGCCGCGAATCGCCGGACCGACCGACGGCGACCAGCCGGTTCCGCCGCCCCCGGTTTTCGACGAAGCCGTGCCGCACCGCAGAGCCGAGGCGTGGGTGCGCGGCGGCTGGGTCGAGTTCGCCGGCGCGCGCTTCGCGCTTGGCCGCGCCGACGTCTGGCACCAGGTCGAGGTGATCGAGATCGCCGGCCGCTTCTCCCTCCGGATCGGCGGCGTCCTGCGAGCGTCGCGCCCCGTGTTCTGGCCCGCGCACCCCCTGCGGCGCTTCGGCAGCGACGGCGAAGTCGTTCACGTCACGGTCACCTCGTCGCTCGACGATGGCGCCGTCCACGAGCTGCCTGCCGCCAGCTCGTACGTCTGGCAATGGGGCGGCCGCGGCCCGCTCGAGCTGGAGCTCGCCGTCGACGGGACGATCGACCTCGTGCTCGGCGGCGAGGTGACGACGCACGAGGCGGAGCGAGGCGCGTTTCGCCTGGTGCGCGCCGCCTACGAGCATGGGACTGACGAGATCGCGGTCCATGCGGGCGCAGACGGCGCGCTCGTCACCGACCTTGCCGTCCGCGCACGGCCCTGACGCGCCCGCCGTTTCGTGAAGCCGACTCCGCGGGCGTAGGCTCCGCACGCACGCCTGTCTGAATCCGCGTGAAGACGGCGAGGGCCTGCGCGACGACCTGGTCCATGTTGTAGTACTTGTACGTCGCCAGGCGACCGACGAAGTGAACGTCGGGCGTCGCGTCCGCGAGTGCCTTGTAGCGCTTGTACAGCTCGCCGTTCTCCGGCCGCGGCACCGGGTAGTACGGATCCCCCTCGGCGCGTGGCAGCTCGTAGACGACGGTCGTCTTCGCGTGCTCCTGGCCCGTGAGGTACTTGAACTCGGTGCAGCGCGTGTACGAATGCTCGTTGGGGAAGTTGACGACGGGCGCAGGCTGGAACCACTCGCGGTCGTGCGTCTCGAACCGGAACTCGAGCGACCTGTACGGAAGCTTCCCGTAGCGGAGGTCGAAGAACTCGTCGACGGGGCCGGTGTAGATCATCCCGTCGTACGGGAAGATCCCGTCGATCTCGCGGTAATCGGTCTGCAGGAGGACCTTGATGTTCGGGTGGTCGAGCATGCGCTCGAACATCCGCGTGTAGCCCTGTAGCGGCATCGCCTGGTACGTGTCGGTGAAGTAGCGGTCGTCACGGTTGAGCCGGGTCGGGACGCGCGCGGTGACCGATGCGTCGAGCTCGGACGGGTCGAGGTCCCACTGCTTCCGCGTGTAGTTCCGAAAGAACTTCTCGTACAGCTCGCGCCCCACCTTCGACACGACGACGTCCTCGGAGGTGCGGACGCGGTCGACTGGCTCGGCCACCGAGGCGAAGAACTCCTCGAGGCCGTTTGCGTCCAGGCTCGTCCCGTAGAGCTCGTTGATCGTGTCGAGGTTGATCGGGAGCGGCACGAGCCGGCCGTCGACGCTTGCGCGCACCCGGTGCTCGTAGCGCCGCCACTCCGTGAAGTCGGAGAGATACTCGAAGACCTCGCGCGAGTTCGTGTGGAAGATGTGCGGCCCGTACCTGTGCACGAGCACGCCGGCTGCGTCGTAGTGGTCGTAGGCGTTCCCGCCGACGTGGCTGCGCCGCTCGACGACGAGCACACGCTTCCCGGACTGTGATGCGAGCCGTTCGGCGAGCGTCGATCCGGCGAAGCCTGCGCCGACGACCACGTAGTCGAACCTCTCGCTGCGCGGGCGCGGAACCGGCTCACCGACGATCACGCGGTCGATCTGCGCCTGCATCGACGACCACGTCCGGTCCCAGGACGTCTCCGCCAGGAGCGCGTCGACGCGCACCCGGTGCTCGTAGCGCCGCCACTCCGTGAAGTCGGAGAGATACTCGAAGACCTCGCGCGAGTTCGTGTGGAAGATGTGCGGCCCGTACCTGTGCACGAGCACGCCGGCTGCGTCGTAGTGGTCGTAGGCGTTCCCGCCGACGTGGCTGCGCCGCTCGACGACGAGCACACGCTTCCCGGACTGTGATGCGAGCCGTTCGGCGAGCGTCGATCCGGCGAAGCCTGCGCCGACGACCACGTAGTCGAACCTCTCGCTGCGCGGGCGCGGAACCGGCTCACCGACGATCACGCGGTCGATCTGCGCCTGCATCGACGACCACGTCCGGTCCCAGGACGTCTCCGCCAGGAGCGCGTCGACGCGCTGCCGGTGCTCGCTCGGATCCTGCGCGAGCGCGCTCTCGACCGCGTCGATCGTTCCCTCGACGTCGTCGGCGATCCCGACCAGGCCGTTCTCGCCGTACGGCCGTACGACGTCCCTGATCGACGTCGACACGACCGGCCGCGCCGCCGCGAGGTACTCCAGCGTCTTCGTCGGGCTGATGAACCTCGTCGCGTTGTTGTGCGCGAACGGCATCCACGCGACGTCCCAGCCACCGAGGTACGACGGCAGGTCCTCGTATCGCTTCGGGCCGAGATAGTGGATGTTCGAGCGCTGCGGCAGCGATTCGGGCGCGATCTTCGTGACGGGGCCGGCGAGGACGATCTGCCAGTCGGGCCGCGCGTCCGCGAGATCGCCGATCAGGGCGAGATCGACCCGCTCGTCGATGACGCCGACGAAACCGATGCGCGGTCGCGGGATCGCAGCCTGATCGGCCGGATCCTCCACGACCGCGCGGGCCTGCAGGAAGTGGTCGGCGTCGACGCTCGACGGAAAGCAATGGACGCTCCGGTGCCGCTCGCGCTTTGCCTCGTAGAGGCTCGCGCCGCCCGTGAAGACGAGATCTGCTGCATCGAGCAGCTGCTGCTCGCGTACGCGGAGCTCAGGCGGGGCTCCGGAGAAGAGCGACAGCTCGTCCATGCAGTCGTACACCGTCGCGATCGGCTTCAGGTGCTCGGCGTAGGTGACCGCCATCGGCGCGTAGACCCACAGCAGGTAGTCGTCGATGTCGAACTGGACGAACAGCTCGTCGAGGAGCGTCTGCTGCACGGCGTCGAGCTCGCGCAGGGAAAGACCTGCCGGCACATGGGGCTTCACGACGTAAACGCCGCTCTCGGTCTCGGCGACCTCGATGCGCGTGTCGCCGTCGAAGACCGCCTCCTCGACATAGAACACGCGCCGGTGCCGTGCGCAACGGCTCAGCAGATGCTGCGGCCGCTGCCAGACCCAGTCCCACCTGAGGTGAGACAGGCATACGACGTCATACTTACGTTGAAGCATTCCGGACCCCTTCCGCCTGAGTGTCGCCGGGCGAGAGCTGGGCCCGTAATCGGTTCAGGGAAGCGGTACCGCCCCCAAACCTGCACGAAACATCGTCACTCCTCGCCCAGGGCGTCGGCGAGGAGACCGCAGGCGAACGCGCGCCAGGCAAGCTCGGGGTCCTGCCGCAGCGCCTCTGCGCCCTCGAGCGCGGCGAGGCCGGCGCTCAGCATCGTCCGCCGGTCGGGCGCGTCGAGGTCGGTCGCGAGAGAGAGCACGGCCGGATCGTCCAGCTCGGGCTCGCGGTGGACGTCGCCGCCGGCGGCGAAGACGAAGAGGGCGCGGCGAACGGCGGCGTTGCGTTCGGCATCGTCGAGCGGAACCGCCTGCCCGGCCGCGTACGCAAGGACGACGAGCTCGACGTCGCTAGTCGTTCGGGCACTCGCCTTCGCAGCAGCCGATCTTGAACCGGCACTTGGGGCACTGCCACGTCCCGTGGCGCCACTCCATCTCCGCGCCGCAGCGCAGGCAAAGCTCGATCACCCTGGCGATCACGCGCTGACTGTACGCGGTGGCGAGGACGGGGCTCGCGCGTACGCCTAGGGCCGAGTGCCTGACCCTCTTTCTTGGGTCAGGGACCTTTTCGCGCCTCGCTTCGCGGCCCAAGTTCGCGCGTCGAAAAGAGTCAGGACCCGAAGAAGCGGATCTGACCCTCGTCCGCGCGCCGGGGCCGTCCTTGACGCCGCGCCTTGCTATCGAGTGCCTGACCCTTTTTCTTGGGTCAGGCACTTTTTCGCGCCTCGCTTCGCGCCCGCAGTTCGCGCGTCGGGCTCGCTGGCCGGTCAGGCCGTGTGTTCGTCCGCGACGGCGAGCGCTTCGTCGAGGATCGCGATGCCCTCGTCGATCTCCTCCGGCGTCACCGTCAGCGGCGGGCAGACCATGACGACGTTCCAGTGCGTCATCAGGTAGAGCCCGCGGTCGAGCGCGGCCTTCGCGAGCCGCGCGACCGGCGCGAACGCTTCCCCGGTCGCGTTGAAGGGAACGAGCGGCTCCCGCGTCTCGCGGTTCTTCACCAGTTCGATGCCCCAGAAGCAGCCGAGCCCGCGGACGTCGCCGATCGACGGATGCCTGTCGGCGAGCCCGTGCAGCCGCTCGGCGAAGACGTCTCCCATCGCTCCCGAGTGCTCGACGATGCCCTCCTCCTTGAACGCCTCGATCGACGCGATCGCCGAAGCGCACGCGAGGGGATGGCCGCTGTAGGTCAGTCCGCCGGCGAAGTACTTGTCGCGCACCCATTCCGCGATCGGCTCCCGCACGACCATCGCGCCGAGCGGCACGTAGCCGGAATTGATCCCCTTCGCGACCGTGAGGATGTCCGGGACGACGTCCCAGTTGTCGACGCCGAACCACTTCCCGGTGCGGCCGAAGCCGGCCATCACCTCGTCGCAGATCAGCACGATCCCGTGCCGGTCGCACACGTCGCGGATCGACTGGAGGTAGCCGTCGGGCGGGACGATGATGCCGTTGGTCCCGGTGATCGTCTCCAGGATCACGGCCGCGACCGTGTTCGGGCCTTCGTACTGGAGGATCTCCTCGAGGTGGGGCGCGCCGGTGCAGACCGGACATGGATCCGGGTGCCCAGCCGGGCACCGGTACGTGTACGGGTCGAGCATCCGAACCACACCGGGGATGCCCGGTTCGGCCGGCCAGCGGCGCGGGTCGCCGGTCAGCGTCATGGCGCCGGCCGTAGCGCCGTGGTACGACCGGTAACGCGCGATCACCTTGTGCCGGCCCGTGTACCAGCGGGCGAGCTTGATCGCGTTCTCGTTCGCCTCGGCACCGCCGTTGGTGAAGAACGACATCGTCAGGTCGCCCGGCGTGACCTCGGCAAGCATGCGCGCGAGCGTCGATCGCGCTTCGGTCGCCATCGGCGGGCCGATGGTGCAGAGCTGATCGGCCTGTTCCTTGATCGCCGCGACGACCTTCGGGTGCTGATGGCCGATCAGTCCCAGAAGTGGCGGCCCTCGGCGCCTGCGACGGGGATCGGTTGGAGGGCGTCTTGAACCGACCACGAGTGGAGGACGTACTGCTTCGCGTCCTCGACGACCTGGCGGCCGAGCTCGGTGTTGGACTCGACGATCGCCACGGGAAGAGCTTACGGAAACCGCGACAGAATTGAAGCCCCGGGCGGGATAGCGGTACGCTGGACCGACCACGAGGGAGGACGAAATGACCGAAGTCGCGGCCCCGCCGGCCGAACAAGCGCAGGACGTCAAGCGGATCAGTCACTGGATCGGCGGTCGAACCGTCGCCGGTGAATCCGGCAGGACCGGCCCCGTCTACAACCCGGCGTCCGGCCGCCAGAGCGGCTCGGTGGATTTCGCGACGGTCGAGGAGGTGGACCGCGCTGTTCAGGCCGCGAAGGCGGCGTTCGCCGACTGGCGCGCGACGTCCCTCTCGAAGAAATCGGCGCTCCTCTTCCGCGTGCGCGAGCTCCTGTTCCAGCACAAGGACGACCTGGCCCGGCTCCTGACCGCCGAGCACGGCAAGGTGTTCAGCGACGCACAGGGGGAGGTCGCGCGCGGGCTCGAGGTGGTCGAGTTCTGCTGCGGAATTCCCGAGCTCCTGAAGGGCGGCTACTCCGAGCAGGCCTCGACCGGTATCGACGTCTATTCGATTCGCCAGCCCCTCGGGGTCGTCGCCGGGATCACGCCGTTCAACTTCCCGGCGATGGTTCCGATGTGGATGTGGGCGCCGGCGATCGCCTCCGGCAACACGTTCGTGCTGAAGCCCTCCGAGAAGGATCCGTCGGCGTCGGTCCTCACCGCCGAGCTACTCAAGGAAGCGGGCGTGCCAGACGGAGTCTTCAATGTCGTCCACGGCGACAAGGTGGCGGTCGACGCGCTCCTCGGGCATCGCGACATCTCGGCGATCTCATTCGTCGGATCGACGCCGATCGCAAAGTACGTGTACGAGACGGCAACGCGGAACGGCAAGCGCTGCCAGGCGCTCGGTGGTGCGAAGAACCACATGATCGTCCTGCCGGACGCGGACATCGACATGGCCGCCGACGCTGCGGTCAGCGCCGGGTACGGCTCCGCCGGCGAGCGGTGCATGGCGGTGTCGATGATCGTCGCCGTCGGCCACGCAGCCGACGAGCTCGTCGGCGCGATCAAGGAGCGGCTGCCGAAGGTGAAGGTCGGCGACGGGATGCAGCCCGATTCCGAGATGGGGCCGCTGGTCACGCGCGAGCATCGCGACAAGGTCGCCTCCTACATCGAGAAAGGAGCCGAGGAAGGCGCGACGGTCGTCACCGACGGCCGCGAGACCGCTCCGGGCGGCGACGGCTTCTTCCTGGGCGTGACCCTGCTCGACGACGTCGAGCCGAACATGGACGTCTACCGGGACGAGATCTTCGGCCCCGTGCTGGGCGTGACGCGCGTCGACACCTACGACGAGGCGGTACGGCTCGTGAACGAGAACCCGTACGGAAACGGCGTCGCGATCTTCACGCGCGACGGCGGCGCCGCACGGCAGTTCCAGTTCGACGTCAACGTCGGCATGGTCGGGATCAACGTCCCGATCCCGGTGCCGGTCGCCTACTACTCGTTCGGCGGCTGGAAGAGCTCCCTCTTCGGCGACCTGCACATCTACGGCCCCGAGGGGATCCAGTTCTACACCCGCGGGAAGGTCGTCACGTCGCGCTGGCCCGATCCGGCGACGTCGCAGGTCGACCTGGGCTTTCCGCAGACGCGGTGAACGCGTAGATCGCAGAGCGATAGACTCCTGCGGTCTTGACCGCTCACATCGATTTTCGTGTCTCGACGGTCAAGCTCAGCCGCCGCGCCTACACCGTCGCCGTCGCAGGCGAGGTCGACCTGTTCACGGCCACCGAGCTGCAGGAGGAGCTGGTGTCGTTGCCGGACGATGTCAGCCGTGTGCTTGTCGATCTGAGTGCCGTGACGTTCCTGGACTCGACCGGGCTCGGTGTGCTCGCCCGCTTCGCGACGCGGCTTCGAGCCCGCGGCGGAGGCGTCATCCTCGTCGCCGGCGGGCCCGTCCGAGAGCTGCTCTCCATGACGTCGCTCGACGGCCTGTTCGAGATTCGCGACGCCGGCGAGGAGCCGGCGCGCTACCTCGTCGGCCTCTCGCTGCTCGACTCGTTCGGCGACGTGCCGCTAACCGGGCACGCCCGCAGCCTCGGCGCGTAGCTCCTCGCCGAACTTCGCCCGGGCGACGAAGCGGCCGATCCCCGGCTCCGCCACGAGCTCGTCGTTCTCGACGAGGACGTTGCCCCGCAGCAGCACGAGCTCCGGCGTCCCCGTCACCCCGGTGCCCTCGAAGAGGTTGTAGTCGGACCTCGAGTGGTGGGTCGCGGCGCTGATCGTGTGGCGCTTTTCGGGATCGAAGACGACGATGTCGGCATCGGAGCCGACGGCGACCGTGCCCTTCCGCGGATAGAGGCCGAACAGCTTCGCGGGGTTCGTCGAGAGCAGCTCGACCATCCGGTTGAGCGAGAGGCGGCCCGAACGGACGCCGAACTCGTGGATCATGTGCAGCCGGTTCTCGAGCCCCGGCGCGCCGTTCGGGATCTTCGAGAAATCATCCTTCCCGAGCGTCTTCTGCCCGTCCCAGAGGAAGGCGCAGTGGTCAGTCGAGATCGCCGAGAGCGCGTCCGTGCGAACCGCGTTCCAGAGCACATCCCAGTTCGACTTGTCCCTGACCGGCGGCGAGTAGACATACTTCGCACCCTCGAAGTTCGGCTTCGCGATGTCGTCGAGCGAGTT
>VAXB01000184.1 GCA_005883995.1 Actinomycetota bacterium | reverse complement strand
GACGTGGTCGTGGCGAGCGACGTCTCGGTGCAGGGATGGTCGGAGAGCTCTCCGGAGGAGCTGGTGCGTTGGTGGCGGAAGTTCGACGACCGCGAGCGCGGGACGTTCGTGGTGGAGCACGGCGGTGCGGTTGTCGCCTACGGCGACCTCTTGAAGCACGGTGACGTCGCGGAGTCGGACGGCTTCGTGCACCCGGAGCAACTCGGCCGCGGCCTCGGCTCGTGGCTGCGCACGCGGATGGAGGAGCGCGCGCGGGAGCTTGCGCTGGCGCGGATCCACACGTTCTGTCTCGGACCGGACACGCGGGCGCAGAAGCTTTTCGAGCGCTTCGGTATGTCCGAGGTGCGTCGCTACTACCGGATGGTGATCGATCTCGACGGGCCGCCTCCTCCGCCTGCCGTTCCGGACGGGATTCGAATCGCGACGTTCCGCGCGCAAGATGCGCGCGCGTTCCTCGCCGCCCTGAATGAGGCGTTCTCCGACGAATGGAACTTCGCCCCGATGCCGTACGAGGAATGGATCGAGCGCCGGCTGAACGATCCGGACACCGACACGGACATGTGGTTCGTCGCCTGGGACGGCGACGAGATCGCCGGCGTCAACCGCTGCGACCCGGCACGGCTCGGCATGGGGTGGATCGGAGCGCTCGGCGTACGCGAGCGCTGGCGCAAACGCGGTGTCGGCCTTGCACTCCTGCAGCACAGCTTCGGCGAGTTCTTCCGTCGCGGCATCATGCGCGTCGGCCTCGGTGTCGACGCGTCCAACCCGACCGGAGCGACGCGCCTCTACGAACGGGCCGGCATGCGCGTCGCGTACGAAGCCGTAGGCTTCGCCAAGGAGCTCGAGTGAGTCGCCTCCGCGCAAAGTGCCCGAACTGCAAGACGTTCACCGCCGTCGCGCTCGGGCCGGATTACGAATGCCATGCATGCGGGCGGCAGTTTCACGCCGGGCTCGTGCGGGTGCCGCAGGCCTGGGGGGACGGCGGCGAGGCGATGGCGGAGGCCGCATGGCTCGAGCTGCCGTTTCCGGAGGCGGCCGTGATCGAAGCGGATTCGCTCGAAGAGCAGTCACTTGCTTTGGCGGCGGACCTGCCCGAGCGCCCGCTCGTCCTCGGCGGCGACTGCTGCTCGCACATCGGCGCGGTCGAGGGCCTTGCTGCGCGCCAGGGCAGGATGTCGCTGATCTGGTTCGACGCGCACGGCGATCTCAACACGCCGGAGACGTCCCCGTCCGGCAACACCTGGGGCATGCCGCTGAGGATGCTGATCGACTCCGGCGCCGTCGCCGCGGCCGACGTGGCTCTCGTCGGCGCACGCAACCTCGATCCGCCGGAGGAGGAGTTCATCGCGGCGAGCGGCGTGCGCACCGGGGAAGGCGGCATTGATGCAGCGCTCGACGGCGCCTCCTGCACGTACGTGGCGATCGATTGCGATGTGGCCGACCCGAACGAGCTCTCGGTCTTCATGCCGGAACCGGACGGCCTCTCGGTCGCGGACCTCGAACGGTTGCTCCGCAGTGTCGCCGCGCGGACGAACGTGTTCGGCGCGGGTCTCAGCGGTCTCAGCTTCGAGCGAACGAACGTGGAGCCGCTCGCCCGGCTGACGGCCGCGCTCGGCCTTTGAGTTCCGAGAGCCGAGTAGGACTAAGATCGCTCCGATGTCCTCGCCTCGGATCGACGTCTCGATCGAGCACCGCGGCGCGCCGGGGCCTCCGGGCAAGCGCCACCCGAATACCTGCCCGAAGTGCGAATCGCACTATCGCGACGACGAGCTCGATGCGAACCTCTGGGTCTGCCCGCAGTGCGGGCACCATTTTCCGATGAGCGCGCGCGCGCGAATCGCGTCGCTCGCCGATCCCGATTCGTTCGTCGAAGAGGCCGCGGACGTGCGCAGCGAGGATCCGCTGCACTTTTTCGACCTGCGGCCGTACGCCGAGCGTCTCGCCGAAGCCGAGCTGAAGACGGGGCTCGGCGAGGCGATGGTGATCGGGCAGGCGAGCATCGAGGCGACGCCGTGTGAGCTCGCGGTGATGGATTTCGCGTTCATGGGGGGCTCGATGGGTAGTGCCGTCGGCGAGAAGTTCTCACGCGCGTGCGACGGCGCGGCGGAACGCGGAATCCCGCTCGTGTCGGTCGCAGCGTCTGGCGGTGCGCGCATGCAGGAGGGGATCCTCGCGTTGATGCAGCTGCCGAAGACGGTCGCCGCCGTCGAGGACCTGAAGGACGCCGGCGGCGCGATCGTCAGCGTCCTCACGCATCCGACGACCGGCGGCGTCCTCGCGAGCTTCGCGTCACTCGGCGACGTCGTGATCGCGGAGCCGAACGCGTTGATGTCCTTCGCTGGGCCGCGCGTCGTGCAGCAGACGACGCGCGAGAAGCTTCCGGACGACTTCGGGCTGTCCGAGTCGAACTTTCGGTTCGGTCACCTCGATGCCGTGTTGGCGCGGAGCGAGCTGAAGCCGTACGTCGCGCGCTTGTTGCGCCTGTTCTCGCACAATGGCGACTGATCACGAGCTACGGCTCCGCGAGCGGTTGGCCCGGTTGCGCAGCGTGAGCCTGCTCGGCGGCGCCCGCTTGTCGACGGAGCTCGACAAGCTCGAGCGACAGCTCGCGCGGCTCGCCGAGGAGACGACCGACGAGGACATCTGGCGGTCGGTCGAGCTCGCCCGGCATCAGGACCGGCCGTACACGCTCGACTACGTCGAGCGGCTTCTGGACGACTGGACCGAGTTCCACGGCGACCGCGGCCGCGCCGACGACCACGCGGTCGTGGCCGGCCTCGGCCAGTTCGACGGCCGCACGGTCGCCGTCATCGGCCAGCAAAAGGGGCGCGACATCAAAGACCGCATCGACCGGAACTTCGGCTCAGCGCATCCGGAGGGGTACCGCAAGGCGATGCGGACGATGGAGCTTGCCGACCGGCACGGCTTCCCGCTGATCACGCTCGTCGACACGCCGGGCGCATATCCGGGCGTCGCGGCGGAGCAGCATGGACAGGGCGGCGCGATCGCCCGGTCGCATGCGCTGATGGCGCGGTTGGACGTCCCCGTCGTCGCGTGCGTGATCGGCGAGGGCGGCTCCGGCGGTGCTTCGGCGCTCGCCCTCGCCGACCGCGTGCTGATGCAGGAGAACGCGATCTACACGGTGATCTCGCCGGAGGGCTGCGCGGCAATCCTCTGGCGCGACGCGGGCGAGGCCAGAAAGGCGGCCGCCGCGTTCAAGCCGGATGCCGCTCACTGCCTCGAGCTCGGCGTCATCGACGCGATCGTGCCCGAGCCGGGCGGCGGCGCCCACACCGACCACGACGCGGCGGCCCGTCTCCTCGGCGAGGCGGTGCACGAAGCGCTCGAGGAGTTGCAGCCGATGGCCGCGGACGAGCGGAAGCGCAGGCGCCGAGGGCGATTCCGGTCGATCGGCGTTTACGCCTGAGTCAACGGCTTCCTCGGGCGGCAGGAGAGGTTAGAACATGTTTCGGTAGGATCGCGGGCGGCGTCGCCTCGACCTCTCCACACTGTCCACAGGCTTTTCCCCGGGTCTCCAACGACTTGGGGCCGGCGATGCCGGCCCCAACCGTCGACCCCCCCGCTGGGTGGAGAAGCTTTTCGAAGCGTATGAACACGCTTCAGAACCTGTCTTTAGCCGTGTTCGGTGGCGCCCAAACCCGGGTAGGCAACCGCAACATGGCACGCGCGATCTGGAGCGGCACGATCTCCTTCGGCCTCGTCTCGGTCCCGGTGCGGATGACCACGGCGACCGAATCGAAAGAGCTTCGCTTCCACTTTCTCCACAAGGGCGACCTCGCCCCGATCGGATACGACAAGGTCCGGAAGGACACGGGCGAGCACGTCGATCCCGACGAGATCGTCCGGGGGTTCGAGATCGAGAAGGGCCGGTTCGTCGAGCTGACCGACGAGGACATCGACCGGCTCGACATCGAGCTCACGCATTCGATCGACATCTGCGATTTCGTCGACATCGACGAGATCGACCCGATCTACTTTCGCAAGGCGTACTACCTCCAGCCCGACCAGGGCGCGGAGAAGCCGTACCGCCTCCTGCTTGCGGCGCTCGAGGACACCGGCAAGGTCGCGATCGCGAAGGTCGTCATCCGCAACAAGCAGCACCTCGCATGCCTGCGTCCGTGGGAAGGGACGATCGTCCTCGAGACGATGTACTTCCACGACGAGATCCGGAAGCCGGAGTCGGCCGACGGCAAGGGCGACCTTCGGGAGCCGGAGATCCAGATGGCGCGCACGCTCGTCGAGAACCTGAGCTCGGACTTCAAGCCCGAGAAGTACGACGACACGTACCGCAAGGAGCTGCTCGCGCTGCTGAAGGAGAAGGCCGAGACCGGCGAGATTTCGCCGCCGCCCGCCGAGGAGGGCGAGGAGGGCGAAGTCGTCGACCTGATGGCCGCCCTGCGCGAGTCCGTCGAGCGGACGAAGCAGCAGAAGAAGCGGCCATCGCCGCGGAAGTCGGGGTCGACGCGAAAGACCGGCTCGACACGCAAGACGCCGACACGCAAAGCTTCGTAGGTGCCCGCGAAGAAGCTCGCCGAGTACGAGCGCAAGCGCAACCGGAAGCAGACGCCCGAGCCGTTCTCGTCGAAGCGGCCGAAGGAGAAGCAACCGATCTTCGTCGTGCAGCGGCACGACGCGCGGCGGCTGCACTACGACTTCCGGCTCGAGCTGAACGGCGCGCTCGCGTCGTGGGCGGTGCCGAAAGGCGTGCCGCTCGAGGCGGGGGAGCAGCACCTCGCCGTCCACGTGGAGGACCATCCGCTCGATTACGCGACCTTCGAGGGCGAGATCCCGAAAGGGAACTACGGTGCCGGCACGGTCGAGATCTGGGACAACGGCACGTACGAGCTGCTCGAACAGAAGCGGAACGGTGGTCTGACCGTCCGGCTGCACGGGAAGCGCCTCGACGGCACGTATGCGCTCGTCCCTGCACGGCTGAGCGGCGACGAGAAGAACTGGCTCATCATCCGCAAGCGCGACGAGAGCGCCGGCGGCGAAGGGCCGCACGTCGGCACGTATGCGCCGATGCTCGCGACGCTCGCCGATGCAATCCCGCACGGCGCCGCCTGGACGTTCGAGGTGAAATGGGACGGCTACCGAGCGATCGCGCGTGTCGCGGGCGGTGACGCGACGCTCACGAGCCGGAACGGGCACGACCTCACCCAGCGCTTCGAGACGGTCGCCAAGGCAATCGAGAAGGCCGTCAAGTCGCCACACGTCGTCCTCGACGGCGAGGTGTGCGCGCTGGACGACGAGGGGCGATCGAGCTTCTCCGCGATGCAGCAGGGAAAGGCGGGGACGCCGCTCGCCTTCTATGCGTTCGACGTGCTCGAGCTCGAAGGCGAGCATCTGGTCGACCTGCCGCTCGTCGAGCGCCGGAAGCGGCTCGAGCAGCTGCTCGACCGGCGAAACCGCACCGTGCGGCTGTCCGAGGCCTTCGACGACGGCGACGCGCTCTACGCCGCCGCCCAGCAGCAGGGGCTCGAGGGAATCATGGCGAAGCGGCTCGACTCCAGGTATGCGCAGGGACGGCGCACGCGCGACTGGCTGAAAGTGAAGACGCACGGTGAGCAGGAGCTCGTGATCGCAGGCTTCACCAAGGGAACCGGGCGTCGTGCATCGAGCTTCGGCTCGCTCGTGCTCGGCTACTACCGCGCCGGCGAGCTCGTGTATGCCGGGAACGTCGGCACCGGCTTCAACAGCAAGGAGATCGAGAAGCTGCTCGACAAGCTACGGCCGCTGAA
>VAXB01000183.1 GCA_005883995.1 Actinomycetota bacterium | reverse complement strand
ACCTCGATCAGGTCGTCGAACACCGCCGGGGCGTGGTACTCCACGGCGAGCGCGCGCATCACGAACTCTGTTCCGTCGCCGCCGATCTCCATCCCGAGCACGCCGAGATTGCGGTGGTACTCGACGCGTGCACTGTCGAAGTAGGGGAGATACCGGCCGTAGTAGACGATCCCCTGTGCGTCGGTGTCGGAGAAGCCCACCCGCGTCTGCGCGCTGAACCTGAACGGCGCTTTCAGTTTCGGATCACCGCGAGCACCTCGTCGCGCTTCTGCTCCATCAACGCCTTCGTGCGTGCCTCGAGGTTCAGACGCAGCAGCGGCTCCGTGTTGGACGGCCGGACGTTCATGTGCCAGTCCTCCGCGTCGACGGACACGCCGTCGAGATGACTGACGCGCCCCTGTGGGCCGAATCGCTCCTTCAACTCCTGGAGCTTCACGGCGACGTCGCTGACGGGCGTGTTCAGCTCGCCGGTGATGAAATAGCGCGAGCGGAACGGGGCGAGGATCTCGGACAGCTTCGTCTGCCTCCGCGACACAAGCTCGAGCATCAACAGAAACGGAACGACGCCGGAGTCGGCCTGCGAGAAGTCGCGGAAGTAGTAGTGCCCGGACACCTCGCCGCCGAACGCCGCATGATCCTCGCGCATCCGCGCCTTGATGAACGCGTGGCCGACGCGGTTCACGAGCGGCACGCCGCCGGCCTGCTCGATCGTTTCCGGGACGGCCCAGCTCGCGCGAACGTCGTAGATGATCTTCGCGCCGGGCTCTTTCGCGAGCACCGACTGTGCGAGGAGAGCGGTAATGAAGTCACCGGGGACGAACTCGCCGGTGTCGTCGACGAAGAAGCAGCGATCTGCGTCCCCGTCGAACGCCACGCCGAGGTCGGCGCCTTCGTCGAGCGTCTTGCGGATGATGAATTCGCGGTTCTCGGGCAGGAGTGGGTTCGGCTCGTGATTGGGGAACGACCCGTCGGGCTCGAAGAAGCAGCGGACGACCTCGATCGGGAGCCGCTCGAGCACCGGCGGCAGCATCGCCCCGGCCATCCCGTTCGCGGCATCGACCACGATCCGAAGCGGCGCGATCGCGTCGACGTCCACGAACGACAGCACGCGGTCGACGAATGCAGGCCAGACGTCGTACGGCGCGATCGTGCCGGTCGCGCCGGCCGGGCTGCCGTTGCCGCCGATCGCGCGTGTTCTGACGTCGAGGAGGCCGGAATCACCACCGACGGGGAGGGCGCCACGCCTGACGATCTTCATCCCCGTGTACTCCTTGGGGTTGTGCGAAGCCGTGACGGCGATGCCTCCGTCGAGGCCGAGCTCGCCGACCGCGAAATACACCATTTCCGTCCCGACCATTCCGAGGTCGAGGACGTCGGCGCCGGCCTCGGCCGCACCACGCATCGCCGCTTCTGACATCGCGGGCGCTGACAGGCGCATGTCGCGGCCGACGGCGATGCGCCGCGGCTCGAACTCCTCGACGTATGCGCGGCCGATTGCGTGCGCACCCGCCTCGTCGAGCTCGTCCGGGTAGATCCCACGCACGTCGTACGCCTTGAAGACCTTTGGGTCGAGCACCGCGCCGATCGTATGGGAACGGAGGGCCGCGGTCGCGGCCCTCCGGATGCCCAGCGAAGACTCCTTAGAGCGGTGTCGTGTAGAAGACCCAACTGGCCGGCGCGACGTCCGGGAACGTGTCCGCGAGCTGTGCCATCAACGCGCTGTCGATCACGTCGGTCGGGACGACGGCCGGCAGGAGCGACGGCGCGAATGCGGCCGGGGTGCACTGCGCGGCGGTCGGCGCGCCCGAGCCGTTGTCCATCGGTCCCGTCCAGCATTGATCGTTGACGATGATGTTGTCGAGACGGACGCAGCTGTTCGTCGGATCGTCCGCGCTGCACATTGGTGCCTCGTTCCCCTCGTCGAAGACGATCGAGAGCCCGCGTAGCGTCGCGTTCGACCCTGCCACGGCGCTGATGGCTGTCTGAATCGCCAGCCCGTCGTACGAGTCGCGCGTCCAGCCGGGGGCGCTCCCTGGCGTGTGCGCAGCCGCGGCGCAGCCGAGGAAGACCGTCTCCTTCATTCCCGTCGACGACGTCACGAAGATGTCCCAACGCGGCGCTCCCGCGCCGCAGTGGCCGTCATCACGATGCTCCCACGAGAGCCCGTTCAGGACCGTTGCCGGTTCACCGGCAAGGCCCTGAACAGACGCAGTGCCCGCGGCGATGGTCGTTGTTGGGACGTCCTTCTGGAAGTAGAGCGCGTGGTTGCCGTTTCCGGATGAGTCCGGCTGACCTTGCTGGGCTTTCCAGGCCGCGTACGAATGCGGGCCGAAGCCGGCCGGATGCAACGTCAATGAGCCTGCGAACGCTGCTGCCGGCAGTACGAGCGCCGCCGCGAACGCCGCTGCGAGCCCCAGGAGCCTTGCCATTGCCGTACCTCCTTGTTCCTGGACGGTTGACAGAGGCGAAACGCATATGACTTACAAGCAAGGTCCTATTGACTCGACAGTCACATCGCAAATTGCGGCATTTCGTGGGGCGCGGTGATCCCCGCCGCTCTCCCTAGACTTCGGAGTGATGGAACGAAAGCTCGCAACGGTCCTGTTCGCGGACCTCGTCGCGTCGACGGAGCTCGTCTCGGGGGCGGATCCCGAGGTTGTCCGACGGCGGGTCACGACCTTCTTCGAGGGTGTCGCCCAATGCATCGAGTCGCACGGCGGGACGGTGGAGAAGTTCGCCGGCGACGCCGTGATGGCGGCGTTCGGCATCCCGCGCTCCCACGAGGACGACGCCGAGAGGGCGGTCCGCGCCTCGCTGTCGATCCTCGAGCAGGTTCACAAGCTCGGCCTCGAGGCCCGGATCGGCGTCGAGGCGGGAGAGGTCGTCGTCGACGACACCGACTCGACGTTCGCGACGGGCGAGGCCGTCAACGTCGCGGCGCGCCTCCAGCAGGCGGCGCGGCCGGGCGAGATCCTGATCGGCGAGTCCGCGCATCGCCTGACGCTCACGACGGTCGAGACGGAGCCGGCGGGACCGCTCGAGCTGCGCGGTTTCCGGCACCCGATCCCCGCTTTTCGGCCGATCGCCGCGGTCGACGGCCGGCGCGCGCTCGGCAGCCTCGCCGCGCCGTTCCTGGGACGCGACTCCGAGCTCGAGCTGCTCCAGAACACCCTCGAACGCACGATTCGCGACCGGAGGCCGCACGTGTTCACGATCTACGGGGAGCCGGGGGTCGGGAAGAGCCGGCTCGTCCGCGAGTTCCTCGCCGGCGTCGAAGGTGCGACCGTCCTGGCCGGGCGCGCGCTCCCGTACGGGGAGGGAGTGACGTACTGGCCGCTCGCCGAGATGGTGAAGTCCGCCGCGGGGATCACCGACGACGACCCGCTGGAGGAGGCGCAGCAGAAGCTGCTCGAGTGTTGCGGCGACGAGGCGATCGCCGAGCTGCTCGGGCTCGCGTCGGGCGTGCTCGAGGCCGTCGAGGGCGAGCGCGGGCAGCCGGAGATCGCGTGGGCTGCGCGGGAGTTCGCCGACGAGCTCGCGTCCGTCCAGCCGCTCGTCCTCGTGTTCGAGGACATCCACTGGGCCGAGGAGCCGCTCCTGGAGCTGATCGATCACCTCGCGCAGTGGGTCCGCGAGCGCGCGCTCCTGATCGTCTGCCTCGCGCGTCCGGAGCTTCTGGACGTGCGGCCTGGCTGGGGCGGCGGAAGGATTCGCTCGACCGCGATCGAGCTCGAGCCGCTGCCGCGGGAGGAGAGCGAGCGGCTCGCGGACGCGCTGCTCGCCGACACGGCGCTGCCGACGAAGGTCCGTGCGACGCTGCTCGACAAGACCGAGGGGAATCCGCTCTTCGTCGAGGAGACGGTTCGGATGGTGCTCGAGTCCGGCGACGGCCGCGTGTTCGACCGAATCCCGGACACGCTGCAGGCGCTGATCGCCGCGCGCATCGATCGGCTGCCGCAGAGCGAGAAGCTGCTGCTCCAGCGCGCGTCGGTGATCGGCCGCATCTTCTGGATCGGCGCGCTCGCGCGGCTCGCGCCCGAGTTCGGCGAGGAGATCGAGGACGCGGTCGAAGACCTCCTGATCCGCGACCTCGTCACGCGTGAGGCGCGCTCGACGATCACCGGCGAGTCGGCATACCGGTTCAAGCACGTTCTGATCCGTGAAGTTGCGTACGCCGCGCTGTCGAAGTCCTCGAGGGCCGACCTGCATGCGCGCTTCGCGGACTGGCTGCGCGAGCGCGCCGACAACGAGCTGCTGGAGATCCGCGCATATCACCTCGACCAGGCGTGCACGTTGCTCGCCGAGCTCGACGGACGTCCGCCGCTCGAGCTCGCGCAGACGACGGCGCACGTGCTCGACCTCGCCGGCAAGCGCGCGCTCAGCCGCGAGGCAAACCAGTCAGCGCGGAAGCTGCTGCTGCGGGCGGTCGAGCTCGAACCGACGCTCGAGCGCCGCTACAACGCAGCGCGTGCGGCATGGAAGCTCGCCGACCTCGGTTCGGTGCTCGTCGAGATGTCCGCCGTCGTCGAGGCCGCCGCGGTCGCCGGGGACAACAGGATCCACGGTCGCGCACTCAATGCGCTCTCCGATTCGATCCTCGCGCGTGAGGGCGACGCGACGCGGGCGCGTGAGCTCGCCGACCGGGCACTCGACGTCCTCGACGAGGACGACTTCGAAGGGCGTTTCGGCGCGCTCGACACCCGCTCGCTGGTCGACTGGTACGAGGGGAAGCTCGGTAGCGCCGAGGAGTACGAGACGCAGGCGCTGGCCGCCGCGCAGATTGCGGGCCGGAAGGACCTCGAGAGCAAGGCGACGCTGGAGCTCGCGTCGATCCAGCTCGTCCGGATGGAGGACGACAAGGCCGCGCCGCTGATCGAGCGCGCGCTCGAGCTCGCCGATGCGAGCGGTTCGATCGTCGCGCGCGCGAGCGCTGCGATGACGAAGGGGGACTATCACCGTTTGCGCGCCGAGTGCGACGAGGCGGAGCAGTGGCTCGTCCAGGCATTCGACCTCTTCACGGAGGCCGGCTCGCAGCTCGGGATCGGGAAGAGCTCGAGCTACCTCGCGCGGCTCGCGTGGCACGCCGGCGACCCGAAGCGCGCGGAGAAGCTCCTGCGTGACGCGATCAGGCTCCTTGCGCCGATGCAGGAGCGCGGGACCTTGTGCGAGGCGCAACGCGTGCTCGCACAGCTGCTGGTCGAGCAGGGGCGGATCGAGGAGGCCGAGAAGTACGCGCTTGCGGCGCGTGAGACGGTCAGCGCAGAGGATCTCGCGTCACGCGCGACGACACGGCTTGCGCTCGCGCAGGTCCGCGTCGCGCAGGGCCGCGACGACGAAGCGGCATCCCTGTTCAGGGAGGCGGTCGAGATCGTGCGCGGGAGCGAGTACTGCCGTATCGACCTCGAGCTGCTTCCGCCGTACGTTCAGTTCCTGCGCGAGCGCGAGCGGCTGGACGAGGTCGCCGCGCTCGAGGAGCGGCTCGCCGAGCTCGCGCCGAGCGCTGCGTAGATCGCGCGGTCCGACTCCAGGTCGGGCGACTCGCTGATCACGGTCGCGGGGCGTTCGAAGCGCGCAAGCGCCTCGCCGAGCGGCTCGGCCCGCAACGTTCCCTCGCCGTAGGGCAGGTGCTTCGTCTCGTTGCGATTCGCGAACTGGATGTCCGAGAAGTGGATGTGGAACGGCGCACCCGGATCGATGATGGTGTCGGCGACCTCGAGCACGCCGGCGAACATCTCGGTCGACGTGAACGCCCCGTCGCTCGTCGCGTGCATGTGCGCGAAGTCGAGGACGGGGCGGACCCAGCCGCAGCGCGCCGAAATCGCGAAGACGTCCTCGGCGGTGCCGAGCTCGCGGACGCGGCCCATCACCTCGATCCCGAACGGCACGGCGCGGTCCTTTTTCTCCAGCCGGTCGCGCAGCTCGCCGAGCTGCTCGACGACGGAGTCGATCGCGTCCTCACGCGTGCGCCCGAGCAGGAAGCCCGGGTGGAAGACGACGACCTCGGCACCGCACGCCTTCGCGACGC
>VAXB01000034.1 GCA_005883995.1 Actinomycetota bacterium | reverse complement strand
GCGACCGTCGGCTGCTCCGTGAATCCGACGACGCGGAAGTTCGACTGGTGGACGCGCAGGAGGAGTGCCGTGTCCGGGCCGACCGCGCGGTCGTAGTCCGCTGCGCGCGTCCGGTTCGTCGTCCCGACCTCGCGCAGCTGCGCGCCGGAGCGCGCGAGGACGTCCGGAATGCGGAAGCCGTCGCCGATCTCGATCAGCTCGCCCCGCGAGACGAGGACCTCGCGCCCCTCGCCGAGCGCCGCGAGTGCGAGCATCACGGCGGCGGCGTTGTTGTTCACGACGAGCGACGCCTCGGCACCCGTCAGGCGGCGCAGGATCGGTGCGATGTGGGTCTGTCGCGAACCGCGCGCGCCGCGGGCGAGGTCGTACTCGAGGTTCGAGTACCCACTGGCCGCTGCATGCACGCGATCGAGCGCCTCGGCAGCGAGTGGCGCGCGCCCGAGATTCGTGTGCGCGATCACGCCGGTCGCGTTGATGACACGGCGAAGCCCCGGGGAGCGCGCCGCGTCCAGCTCGGACTGCACGCGCGCGGCCAGATCGCCCGGATCGCCGCCGGCGCGGATCTCCTCCCTCGCGCGGTCGAGGACCGAACGTGCAGCGCCCGCGGCGAGCGGATCGTCGAACGTCCGCGCGAGCTCGTCGACCGACGGCAGGTCGCGAAGGTTCATGCCCGCGAGTCTAGAAACGAGAGCCGGTCATTGCGCGTCCGCCTTCACCGGCTCGGCCGGCACGTGCGCGCAGCGGCGCTCGTAGCAGTCGATCACCCGTGAGACCGCGTCGTCGGCGTCGTCGGTGACGTGCAGGAGCTTGACGTCATCGGGCGAGATCATCTGCTCGCCAAGCAGATCGTCGCGGAACCAGTCGAGGAGCTCGTCCCAGTAGCCGGCATCGAAGAGCACGACCGGGAAGTGCACGACCTTGCCCGTCTGGATCAGCGTCAGCGCCTCGAACAACTCGTCTGCAGTGCCGAAGCCGCCCGGGAACACGACGAATCCCTCGGCGGCCTTCACGAACATCGTCTTGCGCGCGTAGAAATGCTTGAACGTCAGCGCCACGTCGAGATACGGGTTGACGTGCTGCTCGTGCGGGAGCTCGATGTTGAACCCGACCGAGAGCCCGCCGCCTTCCTTCGCGCCGCGGTTCGCGGCCTCCATCACGCCCGGACCGCCGCCGGTAACGACAGCCCAACGTCGTCGCGCGAACGCGTGTGCGACCGCGCGCGCCTGCTCGTACGGTGCCGAGCCCTCGCGAACGCGCGCCGATCCGAAGATGGTCACGGCGGGACGGTCGATCCGGTCGACCGCCTCGAAACCGCTGCGAAACTCCCGCGCAATCATCGCCACGTGGCGCTCGAGATCGGCGGCGCGCTCGTGCGCCGAAAGGATCCGCTGATCCTCCATCAGAACGAGTGCGGGACGTGCGTGGCGTGCATCCCGAACACGAGCGCCGCCGCGAGACCGAAGTAGAGGACGCCGATGACCAGGCGAAGGTGCGCCGGGACGCGGTAGTAGTCGCGGTTCTGGGGATGCCCGCGGAGCTGCCAGCGCCGCCAGAGCTCCATGCCTGCGAGCAGCAGGATGATGATCAGGATCGGGTTGGGCCGGTAGATGACGAGCGCGAGCAGTCCGAGGAACCCGACGATCCAGAGCGAGGGGTGGAGCGCCGCCGTGATCCGGCCGCCGTCGAGCGGGATCACGGGGAGCAGGTTGAAGAGGTTGATGAAGAAGCCGAGGAAGGCAAGCGCCTTCAGGTCGTGCGAGTCGTAGGCGACCCCGAGCACGTAGAGCAGGAGCGCCCCGAGCGAGCCGAGGATCGGTCCCGCGATCGCGAGGCGCGCCTCACGCCAGGCGTTGTGCGGCATCTGCTTCATCGTGATCATCGCGCCCATGAACGGGATGAAGACGGGCACCGACACCGGCAGCCCCTGCCGCCGCGCCTCGAGCACGTGCCCCATCTCGTGGACGAACAGGAGGCCGACGAGCCCGAGCGCAAACCACCACGGCCCGAGCAGCAGGTACGCGCCGAACGAGATGATCATCGAGAAGAGGAACTTGAACTTGAGCAGGACGACGCCGAACTTCGCCAGGAACGCTCCGATCGCAGCGATCGGCGCCCAGAGCTTCCGCAGCACGCCGCGCCAGTCGATTCCGCCCCGCGGCTGAACGGGCTCGTACTGCCGCCACTCCTCGGGGTACTGCTCCATCGACCCATTGTGCCTGCGGGTCGGCCGTTTGGGTCATCTTGCGCCGCGATCGCGGACCTCAACGCGAAGGTACTGCGCATCGCCGAGATCCTGGAGGCGGAGTTCGGTGGCGAACAGGGACTATCCGAAGACGACGCCTGAGGAACGCGCACGGCGCGCGAACCAGGAACGGCTCCAGCGACTCATCGACCGCGCGGTTGCGGAGCTCGGGACGACGCGCGAGGAGTTCCGCCGACGCCACGGGCTCCCGCCCGAGCCGCGGTATCCGCGGGCCTGAGCTCGCTCACGATCCGCGCCCGATCCACTCTTCACCGCCCTCGTAGACCTCCTTCTTCCACAGCGGAACGCGTTCCTTGAGCGTGTCGATCGCGTCCTTGCACGCGGCGAGCGCTGCCTCGCGATGAGGCGCCGAGACCGCGATCATGACCGACGGCTCGCCGATGTCGACGCGTCCAGTCCGATGGTGGATCGCGATCTCGGTGATTTCGTAGCGCGTGCGCACCTCGTCGGCGATCTCCGCCATCACCTTCTCCGCCATCCCGGGATACGCCTCGTACTCGAGGTGCTGCACGGTGCGGCCGCGCGAGTGCACGCGCGTCGTGCCCGTGAACGTGGCGATCGCGCCGGCCTCGTCGCGGGCGACCTCTGCGACGGCGGCGTCGAGTGACAGCGGCGTCTCGCTGAGCCGGAAGGCGCCGCCGCTCACCGGCGGGATCAGCGCAACCTCGTCGCCGTCCGAGAGCTCGTGGTCGCGCTCGGCGTACTCCTTGTTGACGGCGTAGAGCAATCCCGCCGGCTCATCGCCGAGGCCGAGCAGCGGCCAGACCTCCGAGACACGGCCGGCACCGTCCAGCTCCCGCTCGGACCAGCCCGCACGCTCACGCAGGCCTGCGAACAACTTCACCTTGATGCTCACGCTCGTACTATGGCGACGCGCCGCGCGCAGACGGCGTCGCGGCGAACTCGGCGTACGATGCGCGCGTGGCCGCGACCGAGGGACGCGAAACCGACTCCGGGATCGAGATCAAGCCCGTCTACACCACGGACGATGTCCGTGCGGAGCTCGAGCCCCCCGGCGATTTCCCGTTCACGCGCGGGCCCTACACGGACATGTACCGCGGTCGTCCGTGGACGATCAGGCAGTACGCGGGGTTCGCGTCCGCCGAGGAGACGAACACCCGTTTCCGCTACTTGCTCGACCGTGGGCAGACCGGGCTGAGCGTCGCCTTCGACCTGCCGACGCAGCTCGGCTACGACTCGGACGACCCGCGCGCGGCCGGAGAGGTCGGGCGCACCGGTGTCGCGATCGACTCGATCGCCGACATGGAGCTCCTCTTCGATGCGATTCCGCTCGGCGGGGTCTCGACGTCGATGACGATCAACGCGCCGGCGGCGCTCCTTCTCCTGCTCTACGAGCTCGTCGCCGAGGACCAGGGCGTCGGTGGTGACGCGCTCCGCGGCACCGTCCAGAACGACATCCTCAAGGAGTACGTCGCGCGCGGGAACTACATCTTCCCGCCGCGGCCCTCGATGCGCCTGACGACCGACCTGTTCGCGTACTGCGCGGACCGCATTCCGAAGTGGAACACGATCTCGATCTCCGGGTACCACATCCGCGAAGCGGGCTCGACCGCGGTGCAGGAGCTGGCGTTCACGCTCGCCAACGGGATCGCGTACTGCAGCGCCGCCGTCGACGCGGGTCTCTCACCTGACGACTTCGGCGCGCGGCTGTCCTTCTTCTTCAATGCGCACAACCACTTCTTCCAGGAGGTGGCGAAGTTTCGCGCGGCACGGCGGTTGTGGGCGCGCATCATGCGCGACCGCTTCGGCGCGACGAACCCGAAGGCGCAGGCGCTGCGCTTCCACGCGCAGACAGGCGGCTCGACGCTGACGGCGCAGCAGCCGGAGAACAACGTCGTCCGCGTTGCGATCCAGGCGCTGTCCGCGGTCGCGGGAGGCGCGCAGTCGATCCACACCAACGGCTACGACGAAGCGCTCGCGCTGCCAACCGAGCGCAGCGCGCGGATCGCGCTCCGCACGCAGCAGCTGCTCGCGCACGAAGCCGGGGGAACGGACACGGCCGATCCACTCGGCGGTGGGTACTTCATCGAGGCGCTGACGGACGAGCTGGAGGCGCGGGCGTGGGAGCTGATCGAGCGCATCGACGAGCTGGGCGGCGCGGTCGCGGCCGTCGAGCAGGGGTTCGTCCAGGAGGAGATCGACCAGGCGGCGTTCGAGTACCAGCGCGAGGTCGAGGCCGGCGAGCGCGTGATCGTGGGCGTCAATCGCTTCACCGAGGCGGACACGGAGCCGATCGAGCTCCACCGGCTCGACCCGGAGGCCGAGCGGCGCCAGCTCGAGCGGACGGCGCGCGTACGCGCGGAGCGCGACGCGACTGCAGTGGACGGCGCGCTCGACGACGTCCGTTCGACGGCGCGCGGAAGCGGCAACCTGCTGCCGCCGATGCGCGAGGCGCTGCGAGTGCGGTGCACGATCGGCGAGATCTGCGACGTGCTCCGCGACGAGTGGGGCATGTACGACGCCCAGCGCTAGACGAGCTGGTACGGGACGCTCGTCAGGATCACCCGCGGCTCGAACAGCAGCAGTCGCTTCAGATACATGGCCCGCTGGTTGTGCAGCAGGCGGTCGGTCCCGCGGACGATCAGCTCCGGCATCACAACGGCGGCGAGCGAGCCGTGCGATCCTGCCGGGAACGACGCGCGCGCGTCTCGACGGCGCCGGTGGTCACCGCAACGGCGGCGACGCTGACCGCCGTTGCGGCGACGTGGCGTCTCACGTCCTGAGGATAGTCCGGCAAGAAGCATCAGCGGACGCTCACGCTTCCAGCCGCGGCCCGCGCCGTTTATGGTCCCGCCACAGGGTCTTCGAACGAGGGGAGAACATGAGCAAGGTGCCGCAAGCGCGCGCCGGCCGCCGCATGGCTGCGCTCGCCGCTGTCCTGGTATTCGCCGCGGTCGGATCGTCCGCCGCCTCCGGCTCCAACGGCCAGGGGAGCGGCAACGACCGCCTTTCGCGGATCGATCACATCGTCGTCATCTACGAGGAAAACCACAGCTTCGACAACCTCTACGGCGGCTGGGAGGGCGTGAACGGACGCGCGAACGCAGATCGTGCGCACACGACGCAGGTCGACCAGAACGGGATGCCGTACGTGTGCCTGCTGCAGAACGACGTCAACCTGAAGGGGTTGCCCGCGACGTGCAACGACGCGGCTCACGGGTTCTCGAGTGCGTTCGCGAACACGTGGTTCACGATCGATCCGCTGATCCCGCCGACCGCGACGACGTGCCCGACGGTTCTGCAGGCATTTTCGTTTCCATTCGGCGTGCCGAACGGGCAGGGACTGCCCGGCGGATGCACGCGCGACCTGGTGCACAAGTTCTACCAGGAGCAGTATCAGCTGGACGGTGGAAGGCAGGACCGCTACGCGACGGGCAGCGACGCCGCGGGACTGTCGATGGGTGTCTACGACACGCGCGCGCTACCGATCTACCGCTATCTCCACTCGGGCGGGCATCCGCACTACGCGATCGCCGACAACTTCTTCCAGTCGGCGTTCGGTGGATCCTTCCTGAACCACCAGTGGCTGGTCGCGGCGGCGACGCCCGTCTTCCCGAACGCCGTCTCCGACGGCAGCTCGGCCGACCGGCACTCGGTCGTCGACCGGAACGGGATGGTGCAGACACGTTCGTTCAACTCGACGTGGGGGCTCGCCAACTACCCGTTGTACGTCTCGCCGGACGCATCGATCATCCGTGATCGCGAGCTGACCGTGAAGTGCGGCTCGACCACGCTTCCGCTCGCGTGCGGGGACTACGCGGTGAACACGTCTCAACCGCCGTACAGGCCGTTCGGTGCCTTCGGCGCGAAGCTTCCGCCGCAGACGAACCCCACGATCGGCGACCGCCTCGACGGCCGCGGGATCGACTGGGCGTGGTACGCCGGCGGCTGGTCGAACGCGAACGGCGACGTCGGTGCGCCCGGCTGGACGAACGGGAACGGGCCGGCCTGCTCGGATCCGAACGTGGATCCCTCGGCGGGCATTGCCGTCTTCCCGCATTGCCCGAGCAACGTGTTCCAGTACCACCACCAACCGTTCAACTACTTCAAGGCGTTCGATCCTTCGACGCCCGATGGTCTCGCGAACCGGCGCGCGCACCTGAAGGACGAGCAGGAGTTCATCCAGGACGCACAAGCATCAGGCAGCTCGTGCCGCCTGAAGCCGGTCAGCTTTGTCAAACCCTTCGGGAGCGAGAACGAGCACCCGGGCTACTCGAGCGAGGCCGCGAGCGACGAGCATCTGGTGTCGCTGCTGCAGACGATCGAGGGCAGCGCCTGTGCGAAGAACACCATGGTGATCGTCACGTACGACGAGTTCGGCGGCCAGTGGGATCACGTGCCCCCGCCCGGGACGGCGCAGAACCCGGCCGCGCCCGGCCGCGCCGACGAATGGGGCCCGGGAACACGCATCCCGACGCTGATCGTCTCGCCGTTCCTGCGTGGCAACGAGGTCGTCGATCACACGCAGTACGACACCACCTCGATCCTGAGGACGATCGAGCAGCGCTACGAGCTGAGCCCGCTCGCGACGCGAGACGCTGCGGTGAACAGCCTGTCGAACGTGTTCGACGCGAAGCAATACGAGGCGGAGAAGTAGCCGCCGGAGTGGGTGATGCGCACGCGCGCGAGAATGCGCGCGTGCGCATCCTGCTCGTCTCGCAGCTCTATCCCGGTCCCGCCGACCCGGACCTCGGAGTCTTCGTCCGCGACCTCGAGTCGGCGCTCGCCGACCGCGGTCACGTCGTCGAGCGCGCGGTGCTCGACCGCCGCTCCGGCGGCCTCGCGAGGTACGGGACGCTCGCGCGCGTGACGTTCGAGCGAGCTCGCTCGTTCCGCCCCGACGTCGTCTATGCGCACTTTCTCGTCCCCACGGGGCTGATCGCCGCGTTGGCGACGCGCGCGCCGCTCGTCGTGACGGCGCACGGGCGCGACGTCCGCAATGTCGGCGCCCTGCACGGCGTCGCCGCGGCGACCCGTCTCGTCGCGCGCCGTGCGTCCGCCGTGATCGCCGTTTCCGAGTATCTCCGCCGCGAGCTCGAGACGAAGGTCCCCGAGACGCGAGGGAAGACCCACGTCATCCCCTCCGGGGTCGATCTCGACCGCTTCGGCGTGACTCCGGCACCGGACGGTGCGGCCCGGTTTCTCTGCATCGGCTCGCTGACGCCGCGCAAGAACGTGCTCCGATTGGCGGCAGCGTTCGAACGCCTCGGCGACGGAAGGCTGACCTTCGTCGGCGACGGGCCGCTCCGTCCGGACCTCGAAGGCCGGCGCGGGATCGACGTCGTCGGGCCCGTCGCGCACGAGGACATGCCGCGGCACCTTCACGCGGCGCACGTCGTCTGCGGCGCGGCGCTGATCGAGCCGTTCGGCCAGGCGCTGCTCGAAGCGATGGCCTGCGGCCGGAGCGTCGTCGCGACGCGAATCGGCGGCCCGCCCGAATTCGTGCCGCCAGAAGCGGGCGTCCTCGTCGATCCGGTCGACGAGGACGCGTTGGCTCGGGGGCTTCGCGTGGCCGCGTCGTTCCCCCGGCCGAACAAGGCTGCGCGAGCGGCGGCGGAGCGCTACGACGTCAAGCGGCAGGCGGAGCGGGTGGAGGAGCTTCTCGTCGCAGCCGCTCGAGGTCGGCGAGCCTGAGCTCGACGAGCGGGCGGATCGTCTCCTCGAGGCCGGCGTCGCGCGCGGCGGCCAGCGCCTGCTCGTAGCTCTCGCGCGCTTTCCCCGGGTCGACCCCCTGCTTCAGCCGGTTGTCGCCGGTGACGAGGAGCTTCTGAATCCGCTCCCGCGCGTCCTCCGACTTCACAAACGGAGCGTAACAGGGCATATTTTCCGCGGGGTCATGTCAGAGGCTGCCGCGAAACTCCCAGAATCTATTCGTGTTCTGATCGCCGATGACCACCGGCTGTTCGCGCAGGCGCTCGAAGCCATTCTCGCGACCGACCACCGGATCGAGGTCGCGGGCCACGCGCGCGACGGGCGCGAGGCGGTGGAGCTCGCGCGGTCGATCGGCCCGGACGTCGTGCTGATGGACATCGCAATGCCGGTGATGGACGGCTTCCAGGCGACCCGGCAGATCCTGGCCGACCAACCGGCGACCTGCGTGCTGATGCTGACCGGCTCGAACTCACGCTCCGACGTCGACCGGGCGCGCAAGTCCGGTGCCGCCGGCTACGTGACGAAGGACCGGATCGCGGCCGAGTTGATCGACGCGATCATCGAAGTCGTCGACCGGTAGGTACCCTGGCGCGCGATGCTCCAGGCGCTCGCAGTGATCCAGGTCCTATTGTCGATCGCCCTCTGCGGGCTGATCCTGATGCACTCCGGCCGGGACGCCGGCCTCGGCGGGCTCGGCTACACGCCGGCGTCGCAGGGCGGCACGCACATCGTCGAGCGCAACCTGACGCGGCTGACGGTCGTCGTCGCGATCCTGTTCGCAATCAACTGCATCGCGCTCTTCCACGAGCTGCGCTAGCGGCGCTTCTTTGCGCGGGCTGCTCGTCGGCCTCGACCGGCGCGCATCCCTCCCGTGTCGCCGTCGGTCCCGCGCCGCGTGTGATCCGAGTCGCGGTGGCGACCTATCACTGGCCGCTCGACCCGGCGCTCGCTCGGGCCCCTGACGAGACGCGCATCGCGCGGGCTCTCTACGCGACGCCGCTTCGCACCGATGCCTCGGGCCGTGTCGTTCCGGGCCTCTGTACCGCCTGGCGCGCGAGCGGCGGCTTCCGTGTGTGGACGTTCACCTGCGCCCACGCGCGCGCGATCGCCGGCTCACTGCGGCGCGTTGCAATGCTGAGGGCGTCTCCCGGCCGTTGGCTCTTTGCGGGCGCATCGTCCATTCGCGCTCCCTCCGACCGCAGCCTCGTCGTGCGCCTGCCCTTTGCGTGGCGGCGGTTCCCGTACGCGCTGACCGCGATTGCCGCGGCGCCGCGGAGCGCGCCGGGGCCGTTCCACCTCGTGCGCGGCTCGGGGAGCGCGGTCGAGCTGCGGGACGGCGGAACGCGGCTCGTCTTCCGACGCCTCGGCCGGCTCGCGACGCTCCGGGCGATCCGGCGCGGCGAGGTCGAAGAGGCGCCGATTCCTCTGGGTGACGTCGGCGACTTCCGCAGCTCGCCGGCGCTCCACGTCCGCCGGTTGCTCGCGGTCGACGCGCTCACGTTCCGCCCGGATGCGGTGCCGCGGTCGATCCGCCGGGCGTACGCCGACACGGCGAACCGCGGCGACTATCAGGCGCTCGTCGCCGAGGATGAGGCCGCCGCGGCGTACGGGCTCGTCGGGCATTCGAACTCCCTTGATCCGGCTGCGTTCCGGCACGCGCTCTCGACGATCCGCTCGCTGCCGCTCCGGCGTGTCCGGATCGCAGTTCCGGCTGACGCGACGTTGCAGTACGGCGTCAGGCTCCTGCTCGCGCAATGGCGAGAGGTCGGCCTCGGGCCGACGCTCGTGCCGGCGGGGGCGCCGGCCGACGCCGCGTTCGTTCGCGACGCCGCGCTCTATCCGCAGGACGAGGCGCTGCTGCGGCCGCTCGGGCTCGACGCTGCGCTCGGCGCGGACGACCAGCGGCCGGCGTTCGATCGTCTCGACGCGCAGTTGCGTGCGAGCGCGAGCGTCGTCCCGATCTCGTGGGTCGCCGACGCGCGCTGGGTATCCCCACGGCTGCACGGCTGGCGCGAGGACGTCCTCGGCGACGTCGACTACACGCGCGTCAGGTTGGGGACCTAGATACCCGGGCCGCCGCCGATCCCGGTCACGTTGAAGCGCGACGTCGCAAGAGCAGGCGTGCGGATCCCGTAGGGGTACCGCGCGCCGTAGAAGGCGCTCGAGTTGACGAGCTTCGCGTCGCGGGTGAGCCCGAGTACCTCCCGCAGCAACTCGGGCACGGCGACGGTGAAGCGGAGGTTCACGAGCGGCTCGGCAATCTTGCCGTCACGGATCCGGAACGTGCCGTCGCGGGTCATCCCGGTGATCACGCCCTCACGTGGGTGGACGACGCCGAGGTAGTGGAGCCGCGTCACGTAGAGGCCGTCGCCGACCCGTGCGGCGAGATCGTCGACGGACTCCGCGTCGCCGGGGGAGACCGCGAGCGCCTGGGGGAGCGGCCCGAAGAAGAGGTCGTCCTGCGCCGGCGCGTGTCCTGTGGTCACGTGGCCACCGCCCGCGCGTCGCGCACTCGCGCGGTCCCAGACGACGCCGCGTGCGACGCCGTCGACGACGAGCTCGACCCGCTGCTTCGGCACGCCTTCGTAGTCGAACGCTTTCGGCAGGCCCCGGGCGTCGGCGGCGTCGTCGACGATCGTCATCCGCTCGTCGAACACGCGCTCGCCGATCCGTCCGGCGAAGTAGCTCCGCTCCTCGACGAGCCCGAGCCCGCCGAACGAGTCATACGCGAAGTTCTGCAGCAACTCGGCGATTGCGTACGGCTCGAGGACGGCGGCGTAGGCACCCGGCGCGATCGTTGCCGCGTCGGCGGTGCGAACGGCCTTCTCGGCAGCCTCTCGCGCGACGGCAGCCGGATCGACATCTGCGTCGCGGGCTGCGACCGCCTCGGCATACCCCGACCGCCCTTCGTCGGCCGCGACGACGAGCGTCATCGCATCCGTGAACCGCTGCTCGAGCTCGATCCCCGTCGACGAAGCGATCGCAAGGTCGGTCACGCCGCTCGTGAAGAAACCGTAGACGGGAACGTCGGCGGCGGCGATCGCGGCTGTCGCCCGCCGTGCCTGGTCTTCGGGCGTCAGCGCCGCCGTCGCCTCGTCGTAACCGCCGGGTTGCGCCGCTTCTGCGGGTCGCGGGAGCCCGGGGAAGCCGGGGTCGTCCGGCGCGCTCTCTGCGGCGTCCGTCGCCCGCGCAGCTACTGCGGCAAGGCCGGTCTCGTCGATGCGGTTCGTCTGCGCCACGCCGACGCGGTTCCCGCGCACGACGCGCATCGTCACCGTCGTGTTCTCGATCAGCGTCGGCTGGTGCACCTCGGAGTTGGCGAACCGCGCGAGCCCGGACGATTCCGCCTGGGCGACGACATCCGCCTCATCGTCGGTCATCGCGAGCGCCGCGCGCGCGACGTCGAGCGCTCCTGTCGTCACGCGCGCACGCCGACCTGCACGTCGCGGAATCGCGCGGGCGCCGCGCCGTGCGACACGTGCGCACCCTGCCCCGGCTGTCCCTTGCCGCAGTTCGTGATCCCGTACATCTCCCACGAGTCGCGGCCCGCGACCGCGTCGAGCGATCCCCAGAACTCGGGCGTGATCCCGGTGTACGTCGCGTCGCGCAACATTCGGCCGCGCCGCCCGTTCTTGATCTCCCACGCGACCTGTGTCCCGAACTGGAAGTTCAGGCGCTTGTCGTCGATCGACCAGCTCTTGTTCGTCTCCATGTAGACGCCGTCGGTCACGTCGGCGAGCAGGTCGTCGAGCGTGCCCTCGCCGGGCTCGAGGTGGAGGTTCGTCATGCGCACGAGCGGCATCCGGTTCCAGCCGTCGGCGCGCATCGAGCCGCCGCTGCCCGTGCCGATGCGCGCCGCCGTTTCCCGCGACGCCAGAAATCCAGTGAGGACGCCGGCCTCGACGATCGCCTGCCGCGCCGCAGCGACGCCTTCGTCGTCGAACCCGAACGTGCCGAGGCCGCGCGGGGTCGTCGGGTCCGCCGTCACGTTCATCTGCTTCGAGCCGTACCGCAACCTGCCGAGATCGTCCGGCTTCAGGAAGCTCGTGCCGGCGTACGACGCCTCGGTCCCGTAGACGCGGTCGAGCTCGGTCGGGTGCCCGACCGACTCGTGCACCTGGAGCGCCGCCTGGTCGCCGTCGACGACGAGCGTCGTCACCTTGGCAGGGCACGCGTCCGCGGTCAGGAGCGCGGCAGCCTGTTCGGCCACCCGCGGCGCCTCGCGCTCGACGTCGAGCGCCTGCACGAACTCCCAGCCGGCTTGCTGCGTCATGCCGACGCTCGCCGAGGGGTAACTGCGCGTCTGGTAGACGCCGTCGCCGGCCGCGGCGCAGTCGATGCCGGCACCCGACTCGATCGTCTCCTGCTCGACGTCGCTCCCTTCGGACGAGACGAAGATCTTGTGCTCGCGGCTGGCACGCGCGAGCGCCTGCCGCATGATCACGGCCGGGCTCTTCATCGCTTCGTCCGCGCGTAGGCACAGCTCCACCTTGTCCGCGAGCGACACGGAGAACGGGTCGATCTCGACGGGCGTCCGGTACGTGCCCGAGTGTGCCTCGAGCGGCGCGAGCGGACGTCGTCCCCGGCCGCCGACCGCACGCGCGAACGCACACGCGCGCAGCGCAGCCGCGCGTGCGCCCTCGTCCGAGAGCCGTCGGTCGGACGCGAACCCCCACGCGCCCGCGACGAGGACGCGAACGCCGATCCCCTCGCTCTCGGAATCGGCGATCTGCTCGATCGAGCCGTTCTTCGTCGTCACGTGCTGCTGTCGGGAGACGACCGCGCGCGCGTCGGCGTACTCGGCCCCGGCCGAGGTGGCGGTATCGACGGCCAGAAGGCAGAGCTCACGCATTCGCTCGGAAGATAACGGCGCGTCCGTGCAGGGTTTGCTGGCTACACTTCGCCCGCCCTCGCGCTGGTGGCGGAATTGGTAGACGCGCAAGGTTGAGGGCCTTGTGGGCTTTGCGGCCCGTGGAGGTTCAAGTCCTCTCCAGCGCATTGAAACGACCGTGGGGCAGACCCTTTCCAGGGTCTGAACCCCCTCGACGTACGCCGGCCGGGACGTCCGTTTGACTCCGTCCGGAGGAGTCCCTACTCTGGTCACGAACACACGTTCGACCACCCCGACCCTTGGAGGCGGAGATGCTGACGGGACGACAGCAGGAGATCTGGGACTTCCTCGTCGACTACGTCGACCGGCACGGCTATCCGCCGACGGTTCGCGAGATCGGTGAGGCGGTGGGGCTCGCCTCACCCTCGACGGTGCACGCGCACCTCGCGAACCTCGAACGGGCCGGGCTCTTGCGGCGCGACCCGACGAAGCCGCGCGCGCTCGAGCTCGTCGGCCGGGAACGGCGCGAGGTTGCGCCGATCGAAAGCGGCGACGCTCCGAAACTGCCGCTCCTCGGCCAGATTGCAGCGGGCGGGCCGTTGCTCGCGGAGGAGAACGTCGAGGACCACATCGCCGTCCCCGACCGGCTTCGGGGCGACTTCGTTCTGCGCGTCAAGGGTGAGTCGATGATCAACGCCGGGATCCTCGACGGCGACATGCTCGTCGTCCAGCGCGCGCAGGACGCGCGCAACGGCGAGATCGTCGTCGCGCTCGCCGGCGACGACGAGGCTGCCGACGAGGCGACGGTCAAGCGGTTCTTCCGCGAGAACGGCCAGGTGCGCCTGCAGCCGGAAAACGACGCAATGGATGCGATCTACGCACGGCACGTCCAGATCCTCGGCCGTGTCGTCGGGGTGTTTCGCGAGCTGTGACGGCGAGCGATCGCTGATGTCCATCACGGCCTTCCACCGGACGCTCGAACAGGAGCTGCAGGCGCTGGTTCGCGGCGTGAGCCTCGAGTGCCTTGTCTGCGGCGAGTTCGTGCTGCACGCCGGCGGCCTGATCACGTGCCCCGAGTGCAAATCGTCGCTGCGCAGCGAGGCCGGGTCGGCGGGAACGCAGCTACAATTCGGGACGCAGGCCGGGTGACCGCGGGCGTCTGACGCTCGAGGAAAGTCCGGACACCGCAGGGCAGGACGCTGGGGAAGACCCAGGCGGCGAAAGCCGACGGAAAGTGGCACAGAAAGGAAACCGCCAACCGGCGAACCTTCATCTCCGGAGACGCCGAGGCAAGGGTGAAAAGGTGGGGTAAGAGCCCACCAGCGTCGTGGCGACACGGCGGCTAGCCAAACCCCGTCCGGTGCAAGGCAAACAGGTCCCGCTCGAGGCTGCCCGCCGAGGGACCGGGTTGCTGCCAAGAGGGATGGTCACCCTCGACAGAATCCGGCTTACAGGCCTGCTAACGAAAGCCCCGCTCGCGCGGGGCTTTTCCATTTCACGCAGTCGAATGCGAACGAGAGGAGCCCGACGTGTGGGTGAACGAGCAGACGATCGAGACGACGGCGCCGGCCGAGGCGATCTGGCGGGCATGGGCCGACGTCGAGCGTTGGGGGGAGTGGAATGCGGACATCGAGCGGATCGAGCTCGACGGGCCGTTCGCGGCCGGCAGCAGGATCGTGATGACGCCGCCAGGGGGCGACCCGGTGGAGCTGCGGATTGCCGAGGCAACTGAGCCGACGTCGTTCGTGGACGAGGCGGACCTGGGGAACATCGTCGTGCGGACGACTCACCGCGCCGAGCAGACCACGGACGGTCGGACCCGTGTGACGTACCGCATGGAGATCACCGGGCCCGACGCGGACACGCTCGGGCCCGAGATCGGGCCGCAGATCAGCGGTGACTTCCCGGAGACACTCGCCGCGCTTGCCGCACGCGCTGAGGCGTCCTGAGCGCGCGGTGGTCGGCCTAGAGAACGAGGTCGGCCATCGTCCGCAACGTCGCGACGTCGTGCGTCGTGACGAGGAGCGTCGTCGCACCGGATTCGCGCCACGCGGCGAGACGTTCCTCGATCCGTTCGCGCGGCCCCACGAGCGCGACGTCGTCGATCAACTCGTCCGGCACGGCCGCGATTGCCTCGCGCTGCTTGCCATCGAGATACAGATCCTGGATCGTCCGCGCTGCGTCCTCGTAGCCATAGCGCCCGACGAGCGCGTTGTAGAAGTTCGCGTCGCGCGCACCCATGCCGCCGACGTAGAGCGCGAGCAGCGGGCGGAGCACGTCGCGCGCCGCGGCGACGTCGTCCGACACGACGACGTTGACCGAGGGCGCGATGTCGAATCCTTCGCGCGGTTGAAACGCGAACGCGTCGCGCGCGTGCGACGGTGAGAAGAAGATCGGCAGCCAGCCGTCTGCGATCTCGAACGCGAGGCGCACGTTCTTCGGGCTCAGTGCAGCGAGGTAGATCGGGATCCGCGCGCGCAGCGGGCGCATCATCAGCTTCAACGGCTTCCCGAGCCCGGTCGCCCCCTCCCCGGTGTACGGCACGTCGTACTGATCCCCATGCAGCTCGAGTGCGTCGCGCCGCAGCGCGGAGCGGACGAGCTCGACGTACTCACGCGTTCTCGTGAGCGGCTTCCCCCAGCGCTGCCCGTGCCAGCCCTCGACGACTTGCGGACCGGACGTGCCGAGGCCGAGGAGGAAACGGCCGCCTGACATGAGGTCGAGCGTGGCGGCGGTCATCGCGGTGTTCGCGGGCGTCCGCGCCGGCATCTGCATGATCGCCGAGCCGAGCTTGATCCGCGACGTCTTCGCTGCGAGCCATGTCAGGACGGTGACGGCGTCGGTTCCCCAGGCTTCAGCGGCCCATGCCGAGTCGTAGCCGAGGCGCTCCGCCTCCTGGCCGAGTGCGATCAGGTCGAGCGGGCTCGTCCCGGGCGGTGCGTAGCCCATCGAGAAGCCGAGACGCACGCGACGATGCTACGCCGACGTCGGCGTATGACCGGACAGGACGCCTCGTTCGCGAGCACGTCCGACATGTCCCAAACCGGCACGGCCGGGGTCAGACCCGGGCCGTGGCCGTTCGAGCCGGGACAACGGCGCGAAGCCAGGTGGCGCTAAATGCGTCCCGCCGTTCGGTGCAGGAATCGTCACGATGTCGTGACGGTCCGACTGGCCCGACAGGACACGGCCCGGGTCAGACCCAGGACGGGTCCCGGTCGGACGGCGGCGGAACGGCGACGTCGTTGTCGGGCCCCTCAATCCAGGAGCCACGCGGCGACCTTTGCTCGCTGCGCTCGCGTGTAGCCGCCGTACGCCTGGATCCAGAGCGCCCGCTTGTAGTAGCGGTGTAGGGGATGCTCCCAGGTGAAGCCGATGCCGCCGAGCACCTGGATTGCCCGCTCGCACGCGGCGACCGCCGCGTCACCGGCGTAACTCTTCGCAGCCGCGACCGCGACCTCCGTCTGCTCGTCGTGTTCGGCGACACACCACGCCGCCCAGTACGCGAGCGAGCGCGCGAGCTCGTTCTCGATGTACGTGTCCGCGAGCGGGTGCGCCACCGCCTGGTAGGCGCCGATCGGACGGCCGAACTGCTCGCGCGTCTTCGCATGCTCCACCGCGACGTCGAGCGCGTAGCGCGCGATCCCCGTTGCTTCCAGCGCCACCGCGGCGAACCGCTCCGCTTCCTCTGCATCCGCATTGAACAGCTCGTCGCCGCGATTCGCACGCCCGGCTTCTTCGTACACGACCGCGCGGTCGAGAAAGCCGAGGTCGGTGAGCTCGCTGCGATCCCAACCGCCGCCGGCAAGGGCGCGGGCTGCCTCTCGCCGTAACAGTTCCTGCTCCTCGGTGAATGCGAAACGCATCAGCGGCTCCGCGGCAGGCCGAGCACGCGCTCGGCGATGATGTTCCTGAGGATCTCGCTCGTGCCGGCCTCGATCGTGTTGCCGCGACTGCGCAACTGCTCGTAGCTCCAGTACGCGTCGTCTTCGCCGCCGAGGATCTCGAGCGCGAGCTTCGTCAGCCGCTGGTTCTGCTCCGACCAGTGCAGCTTCGACCCCGACGCTTCCGGGCCAGGGATGCCTGTCTGCATCAGCGCCGTCAGCGAGCGGTAGTTCGTCAGCTTCAGCGCCTGTAGCTCGATCCACTCCCGCGCGACGCGGTCGCGGATGATCGGGTCGTCGACGACGCGCTCCTTCGCAAGTCCCACGAGCCGAGCGACCTGTGCGTCGAGCACGCCGGTCAGCGCAAAGCCCAGCGTGCCGCGCTCGTGGAGCAGCGTCGTCATTGCAACCTGCCAGCCGCCGCCCACGTCGCCGAGCAGGTTCTCCCGCGGCACGTGAACGTCCGTGAAGAAGATCTCGTTGAACTCCGCCTCGCCCGTGATCTGCCGGAGCGGGCGCACGTCCACGCCAGGCGCGCGCATGTCGACGATCACGTACGTGAGACCGGCATGCCGGTCCGACGCCGGATCGCTGCGGCCGAGCAGGATGCAGAAGTCGGCGACGTGCGCCAGCGACGACCAGACCTTCTGGCCGTTCACGAGGAAATGATCGCCGCGCGGCTCGATGCGCGTCCGGACGGCGGAGAGATCGGAACCGGCACTCGGCTCGGAAAAGCCCTGGCACCAGATCTCGTCCGCCGACAGCATCCTCGGGAGGTACCGCCGCCGCTGTTCCTCGGTGCCGTGCGCCATGATCGTCGGCCCGGCCATTCCCAGCGCGATTACGTTGACGTGATTCGGCGCTGCACGCCTCGCGAACTCCTCGAATGCGATCGCCTGGTGCGTGTACGGTGCGCCGCCACCGCCGTACTCGACCGGCCAGGTCAGGCCGGCAAGTCCGGCGTCGTCCATCCGCTTGCTCCAGTCGCGGCCCGGCTCCGCCGGCAGGTTGTCCGCCAACCAGGCGCGGACGTGACCGCGGAACGCAGCTTCGTCGGGACTGTCACGGAGATCCACGGGCCGGCCTAATACCCGAGGTAGCTTCGGCGCACCGAGTCGTTCTCGCGCAGCTCTGCGCTGGGACCCGACAGCGCGACGCGACCGGCCTCGAGCACGTACGCCGTTGTCGCTGCGTCGAGGGCGATGTTCGCGTTCTGCTCGACGACGAGCACGGCGGTTCCCTCGCGCTCGTTCAGCTCATTCACGATCCGGAAGAGCTCCGAGACGATCAACGGCGCGAGGCCGAGCGAGGGCTCGTCGAGCAGGAGTAGGCGCGGCCTCGCCATGATCGCGCGCGCGATCGCGAGCATCTGTTGTTCGCCGCCGCTGAGCGTCCCCGCCTGCTGGTCGCGGCGGCGCTCGATCCACGGGAAAAGCTCGCGTACGCGCTTCAGGTCGTCCTTGATGCTGCCGCGGCGGGTGTAGGCGCCGAGTCGGAGATTCTCGTCGACCGTCAGCTCGGCGAACGTCCCGCGTCCCTCGGGGACGTGCGCGACGCCCAGGCGGACGATCGCCTCCGGCGTCCTCCGCGTAAGCGACTTGCCTGCGAACCGGATCGCTCCGCTCCGCCGGACGGTGTTGGAGATCGCACGCAGCGTCGTTGTCTTCCCTGCGCCGTTCGCGCCGAGCACGGCGGCGATCTCCTTCTCGCCGACCTCGAGGGACACGCCGTGCAGCGCCCTGACTGCGCCGTAGCGTGCGTGGACGTCCTCGAGCTCGAGCAGCGCCGCCACGGCTCGATACTCTCATCCACCGTGACGCGTCGCGCGCTGACGACCGCTGTGGTTGTCGTCGCCGCTGCAGCCGCGGTGGCGACCGCGGCAGCCGCGCCTGATCTAAACGCATCCCTCCCGCATACGCCGGCTGCGGTCGCCGCCGCGCTCACCTCGACCGATGCGTCCGTGTGGTCGGCGATCGATGCGTGGCACGCGCCACGCGCCGCGACGCCGCCCGTCGACCTCACGCTGTTCGCGCTCTACGACCAGCGGCTGATCCGCAAGCTCGCGGCCAACCCGCGGCTGCTCCGCTCGACGTTGCCGTCGCTGGCGCCGGTGCTGCGGACACGTGTGCGGGAGCTCGCGACTGCGCACGCGGAGCTCGTGCGGATCACGCCGCCGCTGCGCACGCGCACGCCTCGTGTTGGCCCCGCGGCGCGACCGGACGACCTCTTGCGCTGGTACCACGAGGCGCAACGCCGGTTCGGCGTCCCGTGGCGTGTTCTCGCCGCGGTCAACTTCGTCGAGTCCGCGTTCGGGAAACTGCGCAGCGCCAGCGCCGCAGGCGCGCAGGGGCCGATGCAATTCATGCCGGGGACGTGGCACGCGTACGGGCTCGGCGGCGACATTCACGACGCGCACGACGCGATCCTCGGCGCTGCGAACTACCTCCGCGCGTCCGGCGGGCGCACGAACGTCGCGCGGGCGCTCCACGCGTACAACCCGTCGTCGTTCTACGTCGACGCAGTGCTCCGATACGCGCGTGAGCTCGGCGGCGATTCGCGTGTGTTCTACGAGCTGTACAGCTGGCAGGTCTACGTGCGTTCGGCGTCCGGGTCCGTCCGCTTGACCGGTCCCGGCCGCCACTGAGGGTACTGGCCGATTTCGCGAAAGCCCAGCCCTT
>VAXB01000182.1 GCA_005883995.1 Actinomycetota bacterium | reverse complement strand
GAGGAATGACTTAAATGCGGCGTCTTGCCACTACCCCTAAATTGCTGGCCTCGCTCGCTGTTGTTGGCGCAGCGGCGAGCATCGCAGGCCTCGGCACGTTTGCGGCCTTCACCAGCTCGACGAGCGCGCAGAACCAGGCGCTCACCTCGGGCACCGTTTCGATCATCCTCGGCGCAGCGAATCGGCTGACGACCGGTGCGTCAGGCCTCGTGCCCGGCGACACCGTCGAGCGCGCCGTCGACATCACGAACAACGGCACCCTCGCCAACAGCCAGGTCGGGTCGATCGCGCTCACGACAAACGCGTCGCCGAGCTCCCTGCTCGACACCGACACGACGAACGGCCTGCAGATGCAGATCGACTCGTGCCCGGTCGCGTGGACAGAATCCGGCGGCCCGGCGTACACCTACACCTGTGGCGGCTCGCCCTCGGTCGTCCTCGCGTCGCGTGCGGTGATCGGAAACTCGATCGCGCTCTCGAACATGAGCGCGGTCACGGGTGGCAACACCGACCATCTGCGGGTCAAGCTGACCCTCCCGGCTGCCGCCGGTAACACGTTGCAGACTCTCAGCTCGACGATCGGCTACGTGTTCACGGCGAACCAGCGGACGGCGACGAGCAAGTAGCACCGGCCGGCTGACGGTTCGGTTCCATGGGCAACACATTCCTCCGGGCACCGACGCGGACGGCGGTCGAAACCGCCGTCCGCGTCGAGTTGTGCCTGCTGTTCGCGGCATGCGTTGTCGCCGCTGCGGCGGCAGTGCACCGCGGCGGCGTGTGGCTCGCACTGCTTGCGCCGCTCGGCGCGCTGCTCGTGATTCTCGCGCGAGTCGCGGCGATCCGGCCCCTGCGCCGCTGGGTCGGACCGGCGACGACGACAGCGCTAGTGACCGCCGTCGGTCTGTTACTCGTGCTCGGGATCCTGCCGCACCTCGGGATCTACCGGCCGGTGACTGTGCTGTCGGCGTCGATGCGGCCCGCGTTCGCGCCGGGCGACATGATCTTCGTCACCCCCGAGCGGGTGCGTGACGTCCGCGTCGGCCAGGTGATCACCTACAAGATCCCGATCGGCGACCAGCACGTCGAGAGCCACCGCGTCATCCAGGTGCTCAGGGGCGGTAACGACCCGGTCGTGATCACCAAGGGCGACGCGAGCCCGTCGCCTGACCCCTGGCACGCTGCGTTGCACGGCCGCGTGCTCTGGGTCGAGCGCTTCCACGTGCCGTTGCTCGGCCGGCTCGTGCTCTGGCTGCGCACACCGCTGTTCCACAAGCTGACGGTCTTCGTCCTGCCGCTCCTGCTGGCCATCTACGGGCTGGTCAGGATCTGGCGGACGCCCGCGAACCCGGATTCCGCCCATGCGCCGAAGTCTGCGTAGCCGTCTCGCCGTTCTCGGCTCGGCGATGGTCGCGGCGATCGCGTTTGCCGTGCCGTTCGCGGTCGGCTCATGGCAGAGCTCGACGTCGTCGCAGTCCGCGACGTTCTCATCGGGCACGCTCGGCACGCCGAGCGGTCTCGCTGTTGCGAAGGGCGCGTGCACGATCAACACGTCCTTCCAGATGAACCTCAACTGGACCGCTGCCGGAAACGCGAAGAGCTACAGAGTCTTTCGCGGCGCGGCCCCGGGCGGCCCGTACACGCAGATCGGGACCGCGAGCGGGACAGCCTACACGGACAACGGCCCGCAGCTGCCGACGTTCACCTGGGCCACCACGTACTACTACGTCGTCACCGCCGTCGCCGGCGGCTGGACGAGCGCGAGCTCGAACGAAGCGAGCCTCAAGACGCCGAAGAGCGCGAACTGCAACTAGCCGCCACAGAGGCCAGACCTCTCGGAACGGCCTGACCCTCGTGCTGCTCGGAAGCTGCTAATCGACGACGACGCGCGCCTCGACCGCCGCGGTGCGATGCCGCGGACGCGGACCGCGTGCAGGCGGCACCGGATGGTTCGCCTTGAACAGGTCCTCGGGGTCGTACGCGGCCTTGACCTCGCGCAGCCGGTGATAGGCGTCGCCGAACAGGACCTTCCCCGTCCGCGGCTTCTCCGCGAAGTTCAGGTACATGCGGCCCGCGTCGACCGGTGCCAGCGCAGCCTGGACATAGGCGATCTCCGACTCGACACCGGCCGCGATCTCCGGCGTCATCGGGATGCCGACGGCGAAGGTGGCGAACCCCGCTTCGACCGATGCGAACGCGCCGTTCTCCGGCCGGGCGTTTGCGAGCTCGCCGCCCAGGTGTCGGAATTCGACCGACAGGAGCGACGACGCGCCGCTCAGGAGCTCTGCGACGCGGTCGATCGCATCCGGCGTCAGGTCGGACAGGAGCATCCCGTCGCCGATCCCTGGGACAGGGTGCTCGGGATCCATGTGCAGCTTGTCGAGCGTCTGTACCGGGATGCTCGCAAACGTGTCCATGACAGGGCCCAGGTCGCGCAACGGCCGCAGCAGTTCGACCCCGTCCTCCTCTGAGCCGATGAACGTTGCTTCGACGAGAGCGAACGAGCGGCCGCGTAGCGGCTCCGGCACGTCGGGGATCGGCGGGAACTGCATGAACCGGCCGACGGACATGACCTCGTCCGGGACCGTGTCCGTCCATTCACGCCACGCGTGCAGGACCTCGCGCAAGCGGTCCGCCGGGAAGAACAGCGTTCCGGCGTAGACCTCGGCGATCGGGAAGAGCCGGAGCTCGAGCTTCGTGACGACGCCGAAGTTCCCGCCGCCGCCGCGGACCGCCCAGAACAGATCAGGCTCGTTTTCGGCGTCGGCGCGGACGATCCGGCCGTCGGCGGTGACGAGCTCGACGGCGGTCAGGTTGTTCGCGGCGAGTCCGTACTTGCGGGCGAGCCAGCTGATGCCGCCGCCCAGGTGGTAGCCGGCGACACCGACGTCGGGCGACGAGCCTGCCAGTGCGGCCAGGCCGTGCGGCGCTGCTGCTCGCGTCACGTCCATCCAGAGCGCGCCGCCGTCTGCGCTCGCGATCCGCGCTTCCGGGTCGATCTCGACGCTGCGCAGCCGCTCCGTCTTCACGAGCAACGCACCGGACAGGTCGCCGAGCGGCGACGCCGTGTGACCGGTGCTCTGCGGGACGACGCGGAGCCCGCGGTCGCGCGCGAAGCGCACGGCCTGTGCGACTTCTTCGGCGCTCTCGGGGAGCGCGACCGCTGCGGGCTGCTGGTCGACGGCGAGGTTCCACGCCTGTCGCGCGGAATCCCAGCCTTCGTCGGTCGGAAAGACGAGCGTGACGTTGTCCATGGTCCTCTCCTGCGTCGGGGGCATGGGAGGAGCGTGGCAGTGAGACGTCGTGGCTTGAATGTGGCCCGCTGGCGTCTGCAGGTGCGGAGAGCCGCACCACCACGGCTGGCGCGCGGCGCGCGATACGCTGCGGCGGATGGTCGAGCCCCGACTCGTCGAGCTCCTGCAGGAGCTCGTCGAGATCGAATCGCCGACGTACGCGCCGGGGGCTCGCGCCGTCGCGGCCCGACTCGGCGAGGAGCTCGAGCGACTCGGCGGCGACGTGTCGATCCTCGACGGCGGCCACCTGTTTGCATCGCACCCGGGTCGCGGGCCGGCGCTCCTCGTCTCCGGCCACACCGACACGGTCTGGCCGGTCGGAACACTCGAGACCATGCCGTTCGCGCTCGACGGCGATCGTGCCGCCGGACCCGGTGTGTACGACATGAAGGCCTGCCTCGTGCTGATGGTCGACGCGATTCGCCGCGCCGGCGCGGAGCGCCGCGAGCTGCGTGTGTTCCTCACCGCCGACGAGGAGATGGGCTCGCCGACCGGCCGCACGCCGCTCGAGGCAGCCGCGGACGGCGTCGCCGCCGCGTTTGTCGTCGAGCCGCCGGGTGCGTCGGGGAACCTGAAGACGTCGCGCAAGGGGCTTGGGCGCTTCACGCTTACGATCAGGGGTCGCCCCGCGCACGCAGGCACGCACCGCGACGAGGGCGTGAGCGCGATCGAGGAGCTCGCGCACCAGATCCTCGCGCTCCACGCCTTGCACGACGAGGAGCGCGGCACCTCGATCAACGTCGGCGTCGTCAGCGGTGGGACGTCGGAGAACGTCGTCGCCGCCGAGGCGCAAGCGCGCGTCGATGTCCGCGTGGTCCGCACCGACGACGTGGAGCGGATCGAGCAGGCGCTCGCGCGACTGGAACCTGTCGATCCGCGCGTGACGCTCGAGTGGGGCGGAGGGTGGACGAGACCGCCGCTCGAGCGCTCCGACGGCGCGGCGACGCTCGTCGCGCGAGCCCGGAGCTATGGGCGCGAGCTCGGCCTCGAGCTCGCGGAAGAGTCGTCAGGAGGCGGGTCGGACGGGAACCTGATCGGCGCGGTGGGCGTTCCGGTCCTCGACGGCCTCGGCGCGCGGGGTGGCGGCGCACACGCGCCCGACGAGCACGTCGACCTCTCGTCGCTTCCGGTGCGCGCAGAGCTGCTCGCGCGGCTGCTGCGCGATCCCGGGCTGTAACGCTACGGCGACTGGTAGTTGCCGATCGCCGAGACCATCGCGCTCGACGCCCTGCTCATCGGGACGGCGCTGAAGCCGCCCTGGATCTTGAAGAACTCGCGAGCAGACGGCGGAAGCGAACCGAGCGAGAAGCCCGTCCCGCCGCCGAGAATGTTCCCGCCGCCGTCGAACACGACGGCCGACAGCTGCGTGTTCTGCAGGATGAGGCGCGGCTCGTCGTTCGCGACTTCGCCGTCGACCGCGCCGACGTAGGACGGGTCGAGGATGCTCGGCTCGATGTAGAGGTTGGTGATCGTCGGCAGCTTGAGCGTCCGCGGCTGGCGCTTCTGGATCTGCACGACCACTTCGAGCCGCGCGATTTGCGGCACCGATGCCGGGAACGTCAGGTCGCCGCCGAGCGCGAACTGCTGGCCGGCGGGGATTCCCTGCAGCGTCGTACCCGCGGAACCGACCAGATGGTTGTCGGGTCCGACGAAGTTCACGAGCGTGTAGACGTTCAACGCGTCCTCGCTCGGCGAAGCGTTTTTTAGGATGACGCCGTAGCTTGCGACACCGTTGCCCCATGGATAGTTCCGGATCGAGAAGCCGGTCTTTTCGACCACGATTCGCGCGGGGATGACAGAGCCGACGACGAGCGCCGTCCGCTGCGCGACGCCGGCGCCGCGGCAGGAGGCGGTGACGGTCGCGCGGCCCGGCGCGGCGTTGCCCATGATGCGGAAGCGCCATTTGACGCGGCCCTTCGACCCGCCGGCCGCGGGAATGTTCGGCTGCATCTGCCCGTCGGCGTAACGGATCGCCAGCGTGCACGCCGTCGGACGCGCGGGGCGCGCGACCGCGGTGATGTTCACGAGGTCGCCCTGCGCGAGCCGGCGAGGCATCGTCAACCCGACGCTCGAGGGGCGCGCCGTCGCCGGTGCGGCAACGAGCAGCGCTGCAGCGGCGATTGGGAGAAGGAGATGGCGGCGGCGGTGGGTCATGAACGGTGCTCCGGCCGGGGCGTCACCGCCCCGGGCCGTCTGGGTCCGTTTTCGGTCGCGCCGCAAGGCGGTGTTATCCCTCGAACGAGGCACCCGTTCCACGCCGGGAAATTCGGGCTAGAGCGGCAGGTTCTGGAGTGCCGCAGGGAGCTCGGCGAGCGTCGAGATCACGCGGTCCGCTGCTGCCAGTGCGGCGGCGTCATACGCGCCGCTCGCGACCGCGACGCAGCGCGCCCCGGCCGCATGCGCGCTGGAGACATCGACCGGCGTGTCGCCAACCGCCACGGTTCGTTCCGCCGGCCAATCGTCTGCGCGTGTGCGCGCGAGCGCAAAGAGGTCGATCCGCTGCTCACGTTCGCAGCCGAACGCTCCGCCGTTCGTTCCGAAGAGCCCAGCCAGCCCGAGTCGTTCGAGCCGGGCGCGTGCCACCGGTTCCGGATTCCCCGTCAGCAGCGCGCGGTGCTCGAGCGCCGAGATCACCGCCGCAGCGCGGGGCGCGAGCTGCCAGGCCGTCGTGTCCGCGTGCGCCAGCAACTCGACATACCGCCGCGAAAACGCCTCGCACCACACGTCGAGCTTGGGGTCGATGTCGCCATCGTCGAGACCGGCGGCCCGCAGCGCCTGGCGCGTGTGAGCGAGCGCCGTTTGCCCCGGCACGTCCGTCCCGTCCGGCGCGATCCCCCACACGTCGCGCAGCGCGTCACGGTTCGCCTCGACATACACCTCGTCGTGCGTCAGCAAAAGCGTGCCGTCGACGTCGAACAGGACGAGCGCGCCGCTCACGCGTCGAGCGCACTGCGGAGCGATCCGACGTATTCGCGAAGTGCATCCGGACCGTCGTCGGCGGCTTCGACCGCGCGTGAGCCGACCACGACGCCGTCCGTGAGCTCGCCGGCGGCGCGCGCCTGGGCGGGTGTCGAGATCCCAAAGCCGGCATAAAGCGGCACCCCCTCGGCGATCCGGCGCGCTCGCGTCACGAGGCCGGCGAGCGCGGGGGAGAGGTCGCTTCGCGCGCCCGTCGTCCCGGCGACCGTCACGAGATAGAGCCACCCGTCGGTTTGCTCGGCGGCGAGCCGAACGCGGTCGTCGGTCGACGTCGGAGCGACGAGCTGGATCCGGCGCAGCTCGCGTCGTTCACCCGCGGGCAGGTCGGCGACGATCAGCGAGGTCGCGCCGGCGGCGCGCGCATCGGCAGCAAAGCGGTCCCACCCGTGCGCCTC
>VAXB01000188.1 GCA_005883995.1 Actinomycetota bacterium | reverse complement strand
GAGCTGAAGCGGCTTCGGGCGGAGCTTCCGCCCGACGTCGTGGCGACGCTCGACCGGCGCGAGCGCGCGGGTAGCTACGACGATCCGGAGTACGAAGCTGCCGAAGCCGTGCTGATGGAGCGCCACTTCTACCGCGGTCGGAAGCCGCGGGCGGAGCTCGATCGGATGGACGCCGAGCGCGGCGTCGAGGTCTACCGCGCGATGATCGGCCCGAACGAGTGGACGTTGACGGGGCCGCTGAAGGACTGGGACGTGCGATCGCGACTGCACGAGATCGACATCCCCACGCTCGTGATCCGCGGCCGCCACGACATGTCGACGCACGACGTCTCGAAGACGCTCGTCGACGGGATCCGCGACGTACGCTACGTCGTGCTCGAGAACAGCTCGCATACGCCCGTGCTCGAGGAGACGCCGCGCTACCTCGAGGCGGTACGAAGCTTCATGCATGAGTGCGACCGATGAGCCGGAGGCGTCCGACGCGCCGCGGCGCGGAGAAGCTCGGCGAACGCGAGCGCACGCTTGGGATCGAGGCCGACGACGACGCGGCGCGCTGGCTCGCGGAGCACGATCCGCCACCCCCGCCGAAGGAGCCGAAAGCACCGCGGAAGTCGAAGGTGCTGCACCAATGGCGGCGGCGCCAGCAGGGCTGAGCCGCCATTCGCTACTCGACAGCGGCGATCGCGTCGACGATGACGGGGACATTGAACGGCGACGGCCCCTGTCCCGGTGCAGAGCGCGCATGTCGGCCGGCGTCGCCCCAGAGTTCGACGATCAGGTCGCTGAAGCCGTTCAGGACGGCGGCGTTGTGGCCGAAGCCGGGCTCCGAGTAGATGTAGCCGACCGCGCGTATCCACTGCGTGACCCGGTCGAGATCGCCGAGCTCCTGCTTCAGCGACGCGAGGATCGACAACGCGACGAGCTGCGCCGCCTCGTATCCCTCTTCCAGCGTGAGGTCGAGACCGACAATTCCCTGGACGAGGACGTTCGGGCCGTCGAACGGGCCGTGGCCGGAGATGTATGCAACGCCGGCGTGAACCTTGACGGGCTTGAAGTTGAATGTGACGTCCGGCCCTGTCAGCGGTTCGGGCAACGCGAGACCTAGGGCGTGCAGCCTCGTCTCAATCCGACTCACGCGCCAACCCTAGTTTGCGCGAGGTCAGGGGCCACGTCCCGGGGGTTCGATGGGAAGATGGACGAGTGATCCCGGCACCGAAGCGCAACCGCATCACGGAGCGACTCCGTCAGCTCTGCCTCGCGCTGCCGGAGACGACCGAGCGGCTGAGTCACGGCGCTCCGACGTTCTTCATCCGCGGCAAGCGCGCGTTTCTGATGGTGCTGACGAACCACCACGGGGACGGGCGCTTCGCGATCTGGTGCGCCGCGCCCGGCGGCATGCAGAAGTCGCTCGTCGATGCCGACCCGGAGCGGTTCTTCGTCCCGCCGTACGTCGGCCACCGAGGGTGGCTCGGGTTCAGGCTCGACCGGGAGCTCGATTGGACCGAGCTGGCCGGGATCGTCGAGGACGCCTATGCCGACGTGGCCCCGCCGAAGCTGGTCGAGTCGCTAGTTACCGACGACCTGGACTAGCCAGCGCCGGTCGCGCTCGCGGTCCAGCTCGATGAAGAGGACGCGCTGCCAGGTGCCGAGGCAGAGCTCGCCCTCGCGGACAGGGATCGATTCGCCGGCCGTGCCGAGCAGCATCGCCATGCAGTGGGAGTGGCCATGGCCTACGTCCATGTCCTCGGGGCAGATGTTCTCGCGTCTCGAACTCGTTCACGCGAACGCAGCAAGGGGCGTGTGGGGAGTAGACGCACGCGATCCCGTCGGTCACGGCGCTCGCACGGACCGCGTCGATCACCTCGTCGGTGATGTCACGGACGCTCAGGCCGCCGGCGGTGCGAACCTCGGTCTGGCGCTGAAAGACCTTCACCGGCGCCTATTTTTAACGGACCGCGCCCGGAAGTCACGGCCGAACCGTCAGTAGCCGTAACCGCCGCTGCTCGTCGTCGTCCCGTTCGTGGTCGTGGGCGCGGGCGAGGTCCCGTTCATCCCGGGCGACGAGCCGGCCCCCTGAACGGTGAGCGTGGCCCGCATTCCCTTGCCCCGATGGCCGTCGATCGGGCAGTAGAGCTCGTACTTGCCGGCCTTGGGGAGCTTCATGACGAGCCTCGTCGACGACCCCGGGGCGATCGTGCCGGTCTTCGTCTCGCTGCCCTGGCCCTCGATCACGAGCGCGTGCGCGATCTTGCCGTCGTTCGAGACGGCGAACGAGTAGGTACCGGGTTTCGCGACCGTGAACGAGGCGGGGGTGATCGAGAACTCCTTCTCGCTCACCTTGAGCGTCTGCTTCGCCACCGGAGCCGCAGCCTGGCCGGTGGTGGCGTTCGCGCCCGAGCCGGAGTTGCCACCACAGCCCGCAGCGAAGAGCGCCGCAGGAGCGAGGAGGACGAGGACGACCCGGCGCATTTCGCCAGATCCTACGGCCGGTATGGCCACTCGGTTTCCGCGGTACCGTAGGCCCGCCGGGCCCGTAGCTCAGCGGTTAGAGCAGCGGACTCATAATCCGTTGGTCCCTGGTTCGAATCCAGGCGGGCCCTCCAACGGAATGTCCTGCAAAGCCCCGCATTTCGCGGGGCTTTGTCTTCCGCGAGAGAGTCGAAAACGCCGGGGTGGCAACGCAGGGGGCAACACGAGGTCTCCGGGAGGGAGACGGTTCGGGGGGGAACGCCCTCGCGTTGCCCGCTCCGCGATGCTGTAGCGGTAGACCCGCCACGAGCCGGAAAACCCTGCGCTCGATTTCATCTAGGCCGCTGCGTCGAACGGGTGCTCTTCGAGCTCGCCGTAGAGGCGCATCGTTCCGGCTGCCTCGACGCAACGAACGGATTTCCGTGCTGCTTGTTCGTTGACACTTGACGCTCGTCGAGCTCGATCTCAATGACG
>VAXB01000181.1:6800-9722 GCA_005883995.1 Actinomycetota bacterium | reverse complement strand
AGCGACAACAGCTCGGTGACGCGTTCGTCGGCGGTCACGGTGTTGCCCGTCTCCACCTGCACGAACGCCGACCAGGCGAGCGCCGGCATGAGCACCTGCGGATCCGCGAGCTCGTGCGCGAGCTCGAGCTGGCGCGTGTCGTCGATCAGCGCGCCCTCGTCGTCGCCGCGTGCGATCCGGATCAGCGCGCGTCTCCCGCGCACGGGCGACTCGAGATAGTGCGGTGAACCGGCCTCGACTTCGCCGATGAATGCGTCAGCAGATCGCACGGCGTCGTCCCAGCGACCGCCCGTGATCTCCCATTCCGTTCTCTCGCCCCGGAACCAGCGCGCGGGATGTCACGGACGCGAGGTTGAGATACCCCCGCGTGACGTCGACGACCGAGCCGATCTCTTCCGCGAGGGCGAGGCTCCGCTCGATGTCGTGGGCACCGTCGCGCTCGCCGAGGTAGAAACGGGCAACGCCGAGCGTGTTGAGCGCGCGTGCTTCGAGATCGCGCGCTCCGGCAGCGCGCGCCGCCTCGACCGCGGCGCGCGCGAGGCCGACGGCGTCCCGCTCTGCGGCCGTCGAGCGAATCCGCGCCAGCTCGAACATGACGGCTGCCTTGGCACGCGACGGCGGCGCGTCCTCGAGGGCTGCGACCGCAGCCCGAAGGATTTCGACTGCACGGGCCGGTTCGCCGCGCTGCCACAGGGACCACGCGAGCAACCCGGCGATCTCCGCAGCGGCCGTTGCATCGCCTCGCCCTGACAGCTCTTCATGTGCCCGTTCCAGCGTCGCCGCGGCCTCGGCACCGCGGATCCAGAACGTCGCGATCGCGTGCTGCGACGTGAGGCGGTTCCGCTCCGGATCATCACGTCCACAGAGCTCCAGCGCTTGCTCGTAGTACGCGCGCGCCGTCGTGTGCGCGCTGAGTGCTATCGCGCGATCGCCGGCCTCGGTCAGCGCCCGGCTCGCCGGCCGCTCGAGCGGAGCCGTGTCGCGTCGGCTCGCGCGCGCGTTCTCGAGCGCCTGGAGATAGTGATAGGCGAGCATCTCGGCGATGTCCTCCGTCCGGCCGAGCGCCTCGATCCACTGTGCTGCGCGCGCGTGCTTTTCCGCGCGGTCCGCGCGGGCGATCTGGCTGTACGCGGCGTCACGCACGAGAACGTGCATGAACGTGTACTCCTCGTCGCCCTCCACCGACGAACGCCGCTCGCGCCGCACGAACTCCTTTCGCGCGAGCATATGAAGACGTTCTTCCAGTTCGCGGCGCGTCGCGCCGTTCATCGACTCGAGCGCACCGAGCCAGAAGACTTTCCCCAGCACCGCGGCGTTGTGGAGGAGCGACTTCTCCTCGCGCGGGAGGATGTCGAGCCGTGCGTCGATCACGCCCTGCAGCGTCTCCGGGAGCTGCTCGTGGTCGCCGCGTTCGGCGAGCATCCGGACGAACTCTTCTGCGTACAGCGGATTGCCGCCGGCCCGTTGCAACAGCGCGCGTTGTTGCTCGACCGGGAGGACGGACCGGTCGACCAGCGCGCTCAGCAGCCGCGCCGTGTCTTCTTCTGCGAGCGGCGAGAGCGAGATCGTCGCGGTGTTCCGCTTGCCGCCGCCCCAGTTGGGCCGGCGCTCGAGGAGCTCCGGCCGCGTCGACGCGACGACGAGGATCGGCACGCCCGTCGCCCAGTCGACCAGGTGATCGACGAAGTCCAGGAGCCCGTCGTCGGCCCAGTGGAGATCCTCGAAGACGAGGACCAGCGGATGCTGCTCCGCGAGGTTCTCGAAGAAGTGGCGCCACGCCGCGAACGCCTCTCCGCGCGCGTCTGCGCTCGACGGCGCATCGCCGCCGAGGCCGACGAGCGGACGCAGGTGCGCGCGGAGCCGGTCCGCGTCGTCCATCGGTACGAGCGCCGCCTCGAGCTTCGCGGCGGCGACGTCGGGCGGATCGGTTTCGAGGATCCCCGCATGCGTCTTCACGATCTGGCCCAGCGCCCAGAAGCTGATCCCTTCGCCGTAAGGGAGCGATCGTCCGTGCCGCCACCAGACCAGCTCCGGATCGGACTCGACGACGCGGTAGAGCTCGTACACGAGGCGGCTCTTGCCGATCCCCGGTGCGCCGACGAGGGTGACGAGCTGGGTCGTCGTTTCGCTGCGCATGCGTTCGAGCGCAGCGACGAGCGCGTCGAGCTCGCGGTCGCGGCCGACGAGCGGCGCACGCGGCTGCTGAACCTCGACGTCGACGCGAGAGCGCGCCTGCACGGCTTCCCAGACCGGGACCGGCTCCGCCTTTCCTTTCGCGTCGATCGGATCGTGCTCCCGGTAGTCGATCGCCTGCCGCGTCGCGCGGAAGGTCGACTCGCCGACGAGGACGCCATTCTGCGGCGCCGCTGACTGCAGCCGCGCGCCGGTGTTGACGACATCGCCGGAAACCATCCCCTGGCCGGCTTCGGGGCGCGCATCGACGTTCACGAGTGTTTCGCCCGTGTTGACCCCGATGCGGACCTCGAGCGCGCCGTCGTCGACGATCGCGTCGCGGATCGCGAGCGCTGCCCGGACGGCGCGTTCCGCATCGTCCTCGTGCACGACGGGTGCGCCGAAGACAGCCATCACGGCGTCGCCGATGAATTTCTCGACCGTGCCGCCGTGCCGCTCGAGCTCGGCGCGCAGCCGCTCGTGGTACGGGCCGAGGATCGCCTCGACATCCTCCGGATCGAGCGTCTCCGCGCGCGACGTGAAGCCGACGAGGTCGGCGAAGAGGACGGTGACGACCTTCCGTTCGCGTCGTCGCTCGGACATGCGCCGAGTTTAGGCCGCGCTACGCCGGCTTCTCCCAGACGGAGACGTGCTTGCGGTTGTCGCTCGTGAACGGCTCGCGGTTCCAGCCGCTACATCGCTCGCGCAGGCGCATGCCGGCGAGATCCGCCATCAGGTCGAGATCGGCCG
>VAXB01000181.1:0-6739 GCA_005883995.1 Actinomycetota bacterium | reverse complement strand
CCGGGCGGGAGCCGCTGCAGGCCGGGGATGCCGACCTCGATCACGAAGCAGCCGCCCGGCTCGAGGTGCGCGGCGACGTTCCGGAAGCAGCTGACCTGTGCCGCCTGCGTCGTCAGGTTCATGATCGTGTTGAAGACGAGGTAGGCCAACGTGAAAGTCCCCTCGACGCTGGTCGTCGCGAAGTCGCCGATCGTCACGCCGATCGCGTCTCCGCCCGGTTTCGCGCGCAGACGGTCGACCATCGCGTTCGACAGCTCGATCCCGTGCACCGGCACGCCGCGCTGCGCGAGCGGCAGCGCGACCCGGCCGGTTCCGATCCCGAGCTCGAGCGCGCGTCCGCCGCCGGCGAGCTCGGCGAGAAAGGTCACCGTCGGCTCGATGACGGCGGGATCGAACATCCCCTCCGACGAATCGTCGTAGCGGGCGGCCACGCGTTCGTCGAAGTAGCCGTCGTCGTGCATCGCAAGAATGTAGTGCTCCGACGTAGGATCGGCCGCAATGGCCTTGCCCACCGGTGTTGGCGCGATCACGCTGTTCGTCGAGGATGTGCCGCGAGCGAAGGCGTTCTACGAACGAGCCTTCGACGCGACTTCTATCTTCGGAGACGCGAACAGCGCCGTGTTCCGCCTGGACAACACCCTTCTGAACCTGCTCGACCGCGCTGAGGCAGATGGATTGATCAGCCCCGCGCCCGTTGGGCAGAGCGACGCCGGTTCGCGGTTCCAGCTCACGATCTGGGTCGAGGATGCGGATGCGGCCTGCAGTGAGCTGGGAACGAGGGGCGTCACGCTCCTGAACGGCCCCATTGATCGCCCGTGGGGCGTTCGGACCGCTGCCTTCGCCGACCCGGACGGGCACGTCTGGGAAGTCGCGCAGCAGTTGGGTTAGCCGCTCGCCGGGCTGGGGTAGGCGTCCTCGTGAAAGGGGGATGCCCGTGAAACGATTCAGGAAGAAAGCGGCCTGGGGAGCGGCGTTCGCGGCGCTGTTGTCCGCCGGTATGGCGGCTGCGGCGCTGGAGGCAGGCGCGGCGCCCGACAGCGCCCAGGCGACGACGACGTTGACCACGACGATTACGACCGGCTCGACGACGACTGTCGCGACGATCACGACGACGACGCCGGACACGACGGCTACCGGCTCGACCGCCTCGTCAACGGGATCGACGACCGCGAGCACGTCCACCGACACGACCTCGACGGATACGACGTCCACCGACACCACCACCACGGATACGACCGGTGGCGGCGGAGGAGGCGGGGGCGGCGGCGGAGGCGGTACGGCTCCGGCGGCGACACCGCAGAACGCCAACCCGAACGCAACCGGTTAGCTTCACCCGAGGATGGGCCGGTACAGCCGCAGGTTGATCGGCGGGTACGCCGCGCTGCTCGGCGTCGCGGCGGCGGTCATCCTGGCCGTGGTGCTGACCCGGCCCTCCGGCGGTGGGCCCGAGAACGCAGTGCATCGTGCCGCGCCGGCGAAGCCCAAGGCCGCGCCGACGACACGTGCGCACGCGTCGGCGAAGGCGAAGCGGGCGGCGCACCCGAAGGCGAAGCGCGCGGCGGCGGCTCCTCGGGTGGCGAGGCCGGTGCATGTCGGGCCGCTCCCGCTGGCAGGCCACGTGAAGCCGTGGCGCGGTGACGGGACGAGCTACGTCGCGAGCGTGCGCAGCAGTTGGCTAGCGGTGTACTCCGCGCCGCGGCCGCAGCGTCCGTCGCTCTTCCTGCGGAACCGTGACCAGATCGGATCGCCGCGCGCGCTGCTCGTGCACACGGAGCGCAAGCACTGGGTCCGCGTGTTCCTTCCACGTCGCCCGAACGGGGTCACCGGCTGGATTCCGCGCAAGGCGGTGCGGCTGCTGAAGAACCCGTACCGGATCCAGGTGCGGCTGCGCGCGCACCGCTTGGTGCTGTGGAAGGGCGACCGTGTCGTCCTGCGCACGCGGACGGTCGTCGGCAAGCCGAGTACGCCTACTCCGACCGGCACGTTCTTCGTCACCGACCTGTTGAAGCCGTCCGACCCGAACGGGTCGTACGGTCCGTACGCGTTCAACCTGTCGGCGCACTCGCGCGTGTTCTTCCACTTCGCGGGCGGCGACGGCGTCGTTGCGATCCACGGCACGGACGAGCCGTGGCTGCTTGGCCAAAGTGCCTCGCACGGGTGTGTGCGCGTTGGCAATCCGGTGATCCGGCGGCTGGCGCGCGTGCTGCCGCTCGGGACGCCGGTCGTTATCCGGCAATAGCGAGCGGCGCAGGGCGAGGGTTGAAAGAGGGTCAGACCCAAAAGAAAGGGTCTGACCCTCGGTCGCGTTGGCACTCCGCTATGGGGCGAGGCCCTTGTTGCGCAACTCCTGCTGCGCGCGCGCCGACTTTTCTCCCTCGAGGCCGAGCGCCTTCGCGATCTCCGGCGCCTTCGTGAACTGCACGTCGCGGTAGTCGACCACCTCGACGACGTTGCCCCACGGGTCGCGCAGGCGCAGGCTCCCGCCGGCGGCGCCGACGTTGTGACCGGCCTCGCGCGCGCGGGCGCGCACCGCTTCCCTGTCGTCCACGACGAGGCCGAAATGGCGTGCGTCGTCCGGCGGCTGCCGGCGGTTCCCCTCGAGCGCGACGAACTGGTCGCCGAGGTCGATGAACGCCATCCCGGGGCCACGGCCGCGCAGTCGGAGCGGGCCGAACAGATCCTCCCACCATGCGAGCGCCTCGTCGAGGTCGCCGACCTCGAGCGCCACATGGTTGATCCCGACTGCGCTCACATTCTCAGCCTACGTCGGCCCGGATCACCCCGTAAGGGGAGAACCGATCGCTCGTTCGCGCCGAAGTACTGGTGTGAGAGCAATGACTGCGGCAGAGACAAAACTCGACGAGGCACAGGTGATCGAGGCCTGGCGGGTGGAGGCGCTCGAGCGCGCCGGCTACCTCCACGCGGATGCGCAGGAGATCGCAGCCCGCCCCGACATCGACCTCCACGTCGCGATCGACCTGCTCGAGAGCGGCTGCCCGTCGCCGCTCGCGCTCAAGATCCTCTTGTAGGAAGCAGGCCTCGGCGGGCGTCGGCAGAATCCTCTGCCGATGAGCTTCCTCGCCGCGATCCCGTCGCCGCACAGCGGCGTCATCCACATCGGGCCGCTGACGATCCACATGTACGGCCTGATGCTGCTGCTCGCGATCGCGGCGTGCCTCGTGCTGACCGGCATCCGCTGGGTCCGCTGGGGCGGCGACTGGGATCTCGTGTTCCGCGTCGCGGTCTGGGGCGTCGGCTTCGGGATCGTCGGCGCACGTGCGTACCACGACCTGACGAGCTGGAGCGAGGTGCCGAAGACGTGGTGGGGCCCGCTCGCGGTGTGGCAGGGAGGCCTCGGCGTCTGGGGCGGGATTTTCCTCGGCTGCCTCGCCGGCGCCTGGATCATCCACCGCTCCGGCCAGAGCGTGCGCCTGTTCATGGACGCCGTCGCGCCGGGGTTGCTGCTCGCCCAGGGCATCGGCCGCTGGGGCAACTGGTTCAACCAGGAGCTCTTCGGCAAGCCGACCAACCTGCCGTGGAAGCTCAAGATCGACGACCAGCACGTGCCCGCCGGCTACTTCGGCCATCACTACTTCCACCCGACCTTCCTCTACGAGTTCGTCTATGACCTCGCGGGCGTCGGGATCCTGCTCGCGGTCGACCGGATGTTCCGGATCAAGCGGCCGGCGCTGTTTGCGCTGTACGTCGCGTACTACTGCTTCGGGCGCTTCTTCGAGGAGCTGATCCGGATCGACCCGGCGCACAAGTACGGGCCGCTGCGCTTGAACGCCTACGTGTCGATCGTTCTCTTCGTGCTGTCGACGGCGTTCTTCATCTGGTGGCAGTTCCTCCGGCGCGAGACGCCGCAGGATCGGCCGCGCGCGACCCCCGTCGTGCCCAAGGGGCCGGCCATGGCCGTGCCGAGAGGCCGCGTCCGTACCGGCCGCTAACGTCCCGGACCGATGATCGTGCGCGAGCTCGAGCTGGACCTGGACGCCTTCGAAGGCCCGTTCGACCTCCTGCTGACGCTCGTCTTGAAGGAGGAGCTCGACCTCGCCGAGGTCGACGTTGCCGGGATCGTCGTCCGCTTCGTCGAGCGGCTCGCCGAGCGCGAGCAGCTCGACCTCGAGGCCTGCGGGGAGTTCCTCGTCCTCGTCGCCGCGCTGCTGGAGCTGAAGGCGCGAGGCCTCTTCCCCGACGAGGAGGCTGAGCTCGCCGACCTCGAGCCGGAGGAGGCTGCGGAGGAGCTCGCGCGCAGGCTCGCCGAGTATCGGCGGATGAAGGAGGCCGCGGCGTGGCTCGTCGAGCGGCTCGCCGGCGAGCGCGACCGGTTCTTCCGGATCGGGCCGGCGCCGCTGGCGCCGCAGCCGGAACGGCGCCTGGCGCCACAGGATCCGGCGAAGCTCGGCGAGGTGTTGCGGCTGCTCGCGGCGCCGCCGGCCACGGTCTCGCTCGCGCACATGGAGCTCCGTTTTCCACCGGTCGCCCAGTTCGTGGAGCGGTTCCGCGCGCTGCTCACGCGCCGCTCCGTCGTCGACTTCGACCAGGAGGTCGGCGGCCTGACGCGGGTCGAGCAGGCCGTCGCCTTCCTCGCGCTGCTGGAGCTGCGGCGCGCCAACCAGATCACGATCAGCCAGGCCGCGCCGTTCGCGCCGATTCGCATCGCCCGCGCGGAGGAAACCGCGGCCGCAAACGAAAGGACCCCTGCGTGGATCGTCCACTCCGCCTAGTCGTCGCAAACCCGCTCGACGCGCTCGCGCGCACGCTCGAGGCGCTCCTGGTTGTCGCCTCGGCGCCGCTGTCGCTCGACGAGCTGTGCGCGGCCGCGGAGGAGGAGCAGGAGCGGGTCGACCTGGCGCTCGGCCTCCTCGGTGAGCGCTATGCGGAAGGCCGGAGCGGGATCGTGCTCGAGCAGGTCGCCGGCGGCTGGGCGTTCCGCGCCTCGCGCGACGCCGCGGACGCGTGCGCGCGGCTGTTCGAGCGGCCGGTCCAGCGCGGGCTGTCCCAGGCGGCACTCGAGACACTCGCGATCGTCGCCTACCTCGGGCCCTGCTCGCGGCCGGAGGTCGCGCGGATCCGCGGCGTCGCGGCCGATTCGGCGGTCGCCGGGCTCGTGGAGCGCGGGCTCATCGCCGAGGCCGGGCGTGAAGACGGGATCGGCGGTGCCGTCCGGTACCGGACGACGCCGCTGTTCGAGCGCGTCTTCGGCCTCGACAACCTGTCGCAGCTGCCACGGCTCGACGACCTCGGCGACGACGCCGACATGATCCGCGACCGGCTCCACGCGGTCTCCGCGCAGCGCACCGCGTAATCGGCGGCTAGCCGCACCGCGGTCTACGGGTAATTCCCGTTGGCATTAGCGCGCCATCGTGCGACCCTGAAGGCATGAACACATATCCCGCAACACTTACCGCCCGGCTCGACGAACCACTCAGCCGCTGGCGGTGGCTCGTCAAGTGGTTCCTCGCGATCCCGCACGTGATCGTGCTCGCGTTCCTGTGGCTCGCGTTCATCCTCCTCAGCATCTGTGCGTGGTTCGCGATCCTCTTCACGGGCCGGTACCCGCGCGGGATCTTCGACTTCAACGTCGGCGTCCTGCGCTGGACGTGGCGCGTGAGTGCCTACGCGTTCAACGCGATCTCGACCGACCGCTACCCGCCGTTCTCGCTGGGCGAGGAGCCGGATTATCCGGCGCAGCTCAACGTCCGGTATCCGGACCGGCTGTCGCGTGGTCTGATCTTCGTCAAGTGGCTGCTGGCCCTGCCGCAGCTTCTGATCACCGGGATCCTGCTCGACGGCGGCATGTACTTCTCGCAGCATTCGAGCGGCTCCACGGGTACCTGGGGGCTGATCAACCTGCTCGCGCTGATCGCCGGCTTCGCGCTGCTCTTCACGACGCGGTACCCGCGCGGCTTGTTCGACCTGATCATCGGCCTGAACCGCTGGGCTCTGCGGGTCGGTGTTTACGTCGCGCTGATGACGGATGACTACCCGCCGTTCCGGCTCGACCAGGGCGGCGAGGAGCCGACCGGCCAGACGGTGCCGTCGGCGACTCCCGTCACCTGACCTAGACGCAAAAGGCGAAAAAGTGTCAGACCCGGAGGGTCTGACACTTGCCGTCTTACCCGCCGAACGAGCGGCGCCGCTCGAGATCGCGCTCCGGGTCGACGAGCTGCCCGTCGCGCTCGACGTAGCCGTCCTTGCCGCCGACCACGAGTACGACGAGATCGTCGCTCTCGCTTGCATTCGAGAACCTGCGCGGCACCGTCGACTCGACGTGCACCAGACCGCCCTCGCCGAGCTCGCGCGTCTCGTCGGCGACCTCGAAGCGTGCTCGACCGCGGTGGACGAAGTACAGCTCGTCCTGCTGCTCATGGAAATGGAGGAAGCCCTCGAAGCCCGGCGGCATCACGATCACGTTGGCGCCGAACGCAGAGACTCCGAGTGCGCGCCGAATCTTGCGGAAGCCGTAGCCCTCGCCGATGTCGTCGAGCGAGCCGAACGCATAGCCGCTCACAGCCGGCGGACGATCTCCTCGGCTTCCTCGCGCGTGAACGCGCGCAGTGTCTCGGTGTGCTCCGCGCCGTAGCGCTGGAGCTTCATCATGATCTCGACCGCGATCTCGTCGTCGGGTGCCTCGAAGATCTCAACGACGTCGTAGCGCCCGAGCGTGACGTAGACGCCGACGAGCTTCCCGCCGGCCTCCTCGATCGCGCGCTGCCCCTCCTCGACGCGCTCG
>VAXB01000189.1 GCA_005883995.1 Actinomycetota bacterium | reverse complement strand
TGGCGATGACGCGCAGCTGCTTCGGCGTGACCGACCAGATCAGGCAGCCCGACCCCGCGCGGACGTCGCCGTCGATCTGGATCGAAACGACGCCGCCCTTCTTCAGCTTCATGCGCAGTGCGGCTTCGCCCCCCGCGCAGAGGAGCGATGCGAGCCGAGAGAGAAACGGCTCGTGGCCGACAAGCGCGACGGATCCCTCTTCGCTCTCGCGCACGACGTCGAGCGCGGACGCAGCCGACCGCCCGACCTCGAGCGCGGGACACTCCTCGGCCTCCGGCCACGCGCTGACCTCGTGGAGCAGCTCCGCCGTCTGCCACGCGCGCGCAAATCCACTCGAGAACACGCGCTCGACGTTTGGAACGAGCACACGGAGGCCTCGCGCGGCTGCGCGAAAGCGTTCGCTGCCGTCGGCCGTCAGCGGCCGCTTCGCATCGTCAGGCCACTGCGCCGCGTCGGCGTGGCCGGCGAATGCGTGCCGGACGAGGTACACGCTTCGCATTTCGTCGCTCCGCATGTCCGTTCGGAGACTCGCCGACGCCGCGGCTCGTGGCATCACCCGCCCCGGATGACGCCATCGACGGCCCGAAGCCGGAGAATCCCTCGATGCAGCTCATCCGTGCCGCCGGCGGCGTGATCACGAGGGACGGTGCTTCCGGCGAAACCGAGCTCCTCGTCGTGCATCGGCCCCGTTACGACGACTGGACGCTGCCGAAGGGAAAGGCCGAGAAAGGCGAGTCCGACGAGGCGTGCGCGCTGCGCGAGGTCGAGGAAGAGACGTCCCTCGTCTGTGACCTCAACGGGGACGTTGCGGTCACGGAATACGAGGACTCCGCCGGCCGCCCGAAGCGCGTGCGCTACTTCGCGATGATCCCTCGCGACGGAAGCGTCGCGGCAGCGCGGAACGAGGTCGACGAGGTGCGTTGGGTGACGCGCGAGACTGCGCTCGAGCTACTGAGCTACGGACGCGACTCGGCGGTCGTGGACGCTGCCTTCGGGCTCGCCTCGCGCTGACTGGCGTCGGCTCGCTTCTTCTTTGCAGGGCGCTTGTCGACCGCTCCTCCGTTCGCAAGCTGTTTCGAGAAGAACTCGAGCGCCGAGCGCGTCTTGGTCTGTTGCTCGCTGCCGAGATCGACGCCCTTCGACGCGAGGAAGGCGCGCGTCTCTGCGGCAACCTGGAACGCCTCGCCCGGCTCGCATTTCGTCGAGAGCTCGAGGATCCGCGAGCCGTCCGGATAGAGCCAGAGCTCCCCCTCGGGCGCGTGCGCCTCGAACAGCGCCCGCTGTTCCTTGGTGAAGAGCTTCCGAATCTGCTTCCCGCTGAGCGCCGTCTTGCGGACGTCACCGCCGGTGGGGACGCCCTTGAGCGATCCGGAGCAGACGAACCCTTTTGGCGACACGTCGACCTCGACGCCGAAGTCCGGCGATCGTCGCAACTCCTTCGGGAGCTCGGACGGGACGACCGGGCGGAGCTTCACGACCGTGTCGTCCCCCTTCTTCTGCGAGCGGCGAGCGCGCACGACCACGCCGGCCTTGTCGAGCGCCAGGTCCGGTGTCTCGAAGAAGAAGACCTGCCTGAGCTGCGCCTGGAGCGAATCGAGCTCGAGCGCCCTGACCGTCGACAGCTGATCCGGCTCCGGCACGGTCAGCTTCAGCTCGACGGTGTCGACGTTCTTGAGCAAAGCGACGAGCTTCTGCAGGTCGTCGCCCGAGACAGCCGGTCGTTCAGCGGTCGTTTCGGCCATGAGCCCGTCCTTTCGCGAGGGTCGATCCCACGATCGATCTTCGACCGCCGCCGGGCATCACCCGAAGCGGATGAACCCCCGCCTCAGGCTGCCGCTGCTTCGCGGGCCACGGCGAGCAGGGCGCCTTCCCGGACGCCGCCCTCGCTGACGTGCAACGGGACGAGCAGACGTCGCTGGACCTCGGCGAGGATCAGCGACGCGGCGAGCAGGAGCGGCGCGCGGCTGTTGCCGACGCCGAACCGGCGCGCGATCTCGTCCGGGTGGGTCCTGGCGAGAATCGAGACCGCCGCCGAGAGCTCGCCGCGCTCGAGCGTCCCGCCGAAGACCCGGCCGAGCGCGCGCGCGCTTCCACCGACTGCGAGCGCGGCGAACGGCAACGGCGGCGCGACGCCGGCGAAAGCGGCGGCGACTTCCGCGTGGGCGGCCTCGAGCTCCGTTCGTCGCGGCGGGGCGTGTTTCAGGAGGCGCGAGGTCAGGCGGGCCGCACCGAGGTCGATCGACCGCGCCCAGTCGGGGCCGTGATCGGGCCTACCGACGGCGATCTCCGTCGAAGCGCCGCCGAGGTCGACGACGGCCACGAGCCGCGCCGCCGGCCGCGACAGCGCAACCGCGCCTGTGAACGCGAGCCGCGCTTCCTCGTCGGGGGTGAGGATGCGCACGCGGCGTCCGGCGGCGCGCTCGATCGCCGCAACGAGTTCGAGGGCGTTCTCGGCCTGACGCCCCGGAGCCGTGATGAAGATGTCGATCGCCTCCGCGCGGCGCGCATGCGCTTCGTCGACGAGCCGGCCGACAGCCTCAGCGGTCGTGTAAATCCGGTCCTCGGGGACACGACCGGTCGCCTCGAGCTCGTGCGCGAGGCCGATTCGCACACGCTCCGTGTGCGTTTGCTCGATCCGGTCCGCTCCCATGCGTGCGACGAGGAGTCGTACGGTGTTCGAGCCCACGTCGACGACTGCTGCGGTTTGCGCCATCGCGCGAACATGCCCGGGGCCGACGCGTAAGCAACATTCGAACCGCGCGTCAGCGCGGGGCGAGCGGCCGGATGGGCGCCTGCGGACGCGCGGCGTCAAGTCGCTTGCGCAGCCGCTTCCACGCCTTGCCGTTCAGTTTTCGGGCCACTGACGGCACCTGCGGGCGCGTGTGCTCCATCGCGGCGTGGTAGCGCTCGGCCATCTCACCCATGGCGAAGATCGTCGACGCGCCGAGGTCGCCGGCACGCTCGGTCGCGAGGTGGCGGAGTCGAGCCGTTGCGACGTGAGCGTCCTGGTAGCCCCCGAGCAGGTCCTGCAACGCGACGGTTCGTCGCACGAGCGCCTGTGTCTCGCCCGGGTAGACGTCGGACAGGAACTCGAGCGCGTAGCGAAAGCGCTTGGCCGCGATCCGCAGCTGGTGGTACGCGTCGGGATCGCCACCACGCGCCACACCTTTCGTGTACCCGCGCAGCTTTCTGTGCCGTCGGAGAACGAGCTCCGGCGCTGCTGCTCGGGCAGGTGCGGTTCGCGCTCCTGAGCGTGCTCGGAGCATTCGGCCGAACCGCCGGACGAGCCGCTCGTAGCGCGGCGAGTCGAGCGCGAGCAGCATCTTCGCGCGCGCATCCGCCCGCTGGTCGCGGAGCAGCGCGCGAAGCGGCGCGACTGCGGCCCGATCGGCCTCGGGCGACAGCTCGGCCCATTCGTCGAGCTGTGCGAGCTGGACGTCGAGGTCGCGTACCTCGCCGATCCTCTGGCCGACCCAGGCGAGATCCGGTCGCAGCTGTGCCGCCTCGACCGGCAAGACGCCTTCGAAGAGCGCGATGGCGGCGCGGAGGCGGCGGCTGGCGACACGCATGTCGTGGAGATC